>CAMYZS010000004.1 GCA_947303945.1 uncultured Candidatus Saccharibacteria bacterium
AGAGCCTATCTTTTTGTTAGCTAACTATGTTGCAAAGGTGCTGAACGGTCTACGTGCATTAAATCCAGCTTTTGCGAATTGGATAGTATGCCGCGTCGGCAACTGCCCTAATCCATCTCTGTAAAACCATATAAAACTTGACGTTTTGGATATTTTTAACGATTTCTTTAAAAAAATGCTTGACTATTTTGATAAAATGCACTATAATCTACAAGGTTCGTGCTCAGTAGAGTACGATTTAATATGTTTCCCATATTATTGTCATAATGGGAGGCTGCAAAATAATTCCAGTGCATATGAGGCATTGGTGATTCGCGGAGCGAAAGAGTCAAGAAGTATTTACCTTGGTGGGGGGCGTCGAGATAAACACTTACTTCTCGGCGGACGCGTTGAGAAGATGGCTTATAAGCAGCGAATTTGAAAGAGGAAGATTTTGTAGATATTTCCCCGCCTATAAAAGAGCGGAAAATCTAAACGATTGCGACCCCTACGGGTTTAAAAAGGAAGAAATTCCTCGCGAGAGTCCGGGTATGGCAAAAACAAAGCCTACTCCAGCATAACCTTTATCCCTCGACAATGTCGGGGGTTTTATCATTTTGCTTCTTTTTAAAATATATTTATCTGCGGGTTCACTCAGTATACAATAAATCCTTTCCAAACTCAGAGAAAATATACGCTCATCGTCACCGAAGCTATGCTCAACTAATTCATCGCTCGAGAAAAAAACGACGTAATCAAGAACCTACCTAATCTTATTTGCGTATTTGTCATCCAATATTGCAAAGCTGTCAATATAATAATCGTGGAACTTATATCCTAATTCGTTCAGCTCTTTTTCGGAAATACTTTCGATTGGCTCCTTTGTCTTAATATCTAAAAGATTATAATAGTCTACGTTATCCTCTAGCTGAGCTTCCACGTCAATATAAATAGAACTCTGCCGATACGTTGGCTCATATATTAAACCAAATGACTTGTCAGATTCGGCTACTGGACGAATATAGGAAACATATGATTCCTGCTTTGTAATACTAAAATGATGCAAATATAGTTTATAATGAGCCAAGAAGCTAACTAGGGTATCAGTAATCTCCTTTAGGCTAAGATCTATGGAGTCAACCTCGAAATTTACCCTATTATAATAAACTGGGAAACGATTATTGCCTTTATGACCCGACTCATACCAACCATCTAATTCAATTGTTTGTTGAGCAATATGATAGGTCTTGCCTTCTTTTCTGAACTTAATATCTAAATAGAAATTAGTTCTATTGTTTTGATAGTTGATATTTCTTATACTCACATCGCTACCTAAGAATCGCAGTTTATAATTCATAACATAATCATATCATGATATAAAAGAATACCTGCGATGGGGAATTATCTGTTTTTACATATTGAATTGTTTTTCGCGAAACGCCCCTAATATCTAAAAAACAAAAAGCCCCGGCTGGCCGCCGAGGGCTTTTCGCTCTTGAAAAGCGATCAAGATAGGATTTCAATCACTCCCCCTTTCATATGAGGTTATACTTCGCCGGATCAATGATACTGGCGGATGCACCGGCATCCACGAGATCCGACATGGCCTCAGAATAGAGTGCGTAGTCCGAACTGGCAATATCATTCATGAATTTTTCTGCAAGTTTATCCACGCTCCCACCGTTTTCGTCGTAATCGGCGATGAAGCTGCCGAATTTACGATGCGGGCAATATCCAAGGATCTCTTCCATGTTGAAGTAGTCGACGAGTTTCTCCAGGCTAATCCCCTTTGGCAATTGGGTCGGCTCATACTCACGATAGAAGAACTGATGGCCTTTTCGGTTAAGCCAATCCTCAACGACATAATCGCAGTCAATGCCAAGCTTCTCGTAAAAGCCTATACCAGAGGAGCTAACAACAAAGTCATTCATACTCCTCGTCTCATGCTCTTCAATCCATGCTTTTATGTCGTCTCCTGGAAGCCCATGATCATAGAGCCAGGTCAGGTTTTCCACACAATCCCATGGTCTATCCGTAGGATCCAACGAACCCTTTACCAGATCAAAAGCTTTCTGTATGCTGACCCCTCGAGCCTGAAGCCCCTCGAGGTCGCTGACAATCTGAATATCAAGGATGCCACAGCATTGCTCTGCCAGCATATCAGGTGCAACTCCGCATTTGGCCAGCTCGTCCCAATGGGTTAGGATAAATTCTTCACTGAAGACACGCCGGCTACAGTCGGAAAAAAGCCTGGCTATGTTATTGGGGTTTTTCGGCGAAAGATCCTCCGGAAACAGGCTATCGTCCAAATAATTCGGAAATAGTCTGGCTGGATTAATCTCGGCAACCCCACGGCTCATGAGCTCTTTGCGATTCATCCAGACGTCTAATGGGCGCATCATACTGACCACCAGATTTACTTCGCAGCCAGCATCCAAAAAGGCAAGCCATTTTTCATGCATCGCGTGGTGAGTATTTTCGACGTTGATCGGGTCGTCCGGATCACGCTCATACTCGCTCCTGATAAAATCGAAGTTCGCCCGTAATTTTGCTTTTGTAGCGTTGTTCATAATTCTCTCCCCCTTATTTCTTGCGGCATGGTTTTTAGAATTTGATGTTCTTATAGTCATAATACGCAAATCCTCCATGAAATGCCAAAAATCCTATCTTTTAAGGTGCGACACTCCTCCTTAGTGCCCCCTCCCAGTGCTTAGTTTAAGTATAACACTTGTTGTTATACCACTCTTCTTTGTCTTTGTCAATAAAATCCCTAAGTTAACCCTTCAATTAACAGGACTGTCAGCTTAGCTGGGGGTTATGATACAAAAAACCAGGCGTTTTGTGCCTGGCTCTTGGCTGGATTTATACCGTACTAATTAAATCCTTGCAGCAATAGATTTGCTCGACGAGCTCACCATTACCATTAATGTTCTTATTGAGGTTGCCATAAACTGTCGCAATCGTCTCTGCGATTTCTCTAAGAGGCGTTTCCTCCGAGACGGTTACCTTTGCTCCCCCTTGCTCTACGAAATGTCCATAATCATGATTTAAGCCGGCCCATATACCGCATTCGTCTAAATCCGGCATCACATACAGGAGCGGAGTTTGCCCCTGATTGTTCGACAGCTTATAGAATGCGATACCTCGTCGCCCGTTACGGTCATTTTCCGCAAAAGCCCCAACGACAAACCAAGTTTTGCCAGAATCTGGCATGCCGCTATCGTCGAGCTCTCTACAGTAGCCGTAAAATTCATCCTCGTCGTTTGCGACAATCATACCCGAGAATGATAGATTAGACTCTGCCCCCTTCACTTCGTAACCTTTGATACTAAAAATGCGACTCACACATACCACCTCCTATTATAGTGAGTATAATTGTTTGATATTGTACCATTCTTTTCGTCGCTTGTCAATACCCCCGTAATCCATCAATACCTTTGCAACAAAAAAGGCAGTCTTCTAAACTGTAGATAAATAACGCTAATTAATTTCTACGGAAGGAGAAGACTACCTATGGCGTATTGTAACAGTAAAGCACAGGAAAAAGCTAGATATCTAGCCGTAACTGAAGTAAGAAATGGCAGAAGCGTCGCTCAGGTCGCAAGGAGATTCGGCTGTTTTCGTTCTACCATTTACCGATGGATTAGAAAATATGAGATATTGCTAGACTCAAAGGAAATAAATTCAAGTTTTCGACATATTCCTACCGCCAGCTCTCGCCCGAATCGTTCACCCAGAAGCCTAGATCAAAGCATTGTGGATCGAATAATTGCTATTCGATTGGCTTCTGGGCGCACCGCAGAAGTAATTTGGTCCGAAGCGAGACTATCTGGCCTAAACATTAGTCTAGCTAGCGTACATCGTATCCTGAAGCGCGCTAGACTCACAAGAGAGCCAAGCAAGTGGAAGCGTAAGCGAACGTTCTCGCCCAGGCCGCATGTGGATTGTCCCGGCGCATTGGTCGAAGTAGATACGGTGCACTTCTTTCATCCGATCACTCGAGAACGTCGCTACGCTACCTCTGTTATTGACGTCTACTCTAGAATGGCCTACGTGAGGATAAATGGGAATATGCAACAATACAACGCCGTCGAAGCTGTTCTGGCCGCTCAGAAGAGATTTGGCTTTAGGTTCCATACGGTACAAACAGACAATGGCTGCGAATTTGGCAAGAAGTTTCAAGACGAGATAACACGCCGAGGCATTAAATACCGCCATACGCGCGTACGCAAGCCAAACGACAATGCGCACGTTGAAAGATTCAATAGAACATTGCGCGAAGAATGCCTCGGCGACTATCTCCCAGATAAAGAATCCATTTTTAAAACTCAGCAACGCGTCGACCGCTATCTTGACTACTACAATACAAAACGTTTACATTTAGGTATACAGCTTAGAACTCCGCTAATGTGTTGCAAAGGTATTGAGAGGAGTTAGTACCCCCATGCCTCCAGCGGTAACGGAAAGGCCACGCCGTAGCGTGACCATATTGTTTCCCATCTTAAGTATAGGTCTAACCAATCTGCGACGTTAGCTGCAGGAAGCGTGCAAGACCAAGAAAATTTATAATATTGGTCTCTATTTTTGGAGTGTATATTATATACTGGCTCTTTTTTTCACCTCCATACAAATACACTTCGCGTTTTTCAACGTGAGGAGTCTGGCCCTCCCAGATTGGAATAGCTATAGCGTCCTCGGCTAAGATGTTGCAACAACAACGCCCATGCTCTGAGTCTTCGCATTTCATTCCGAAGAAGAAACATCGGTTAACATGATCATATTTAAAAAGCACAATATGATCATCCTTTTTCCAGAACTCAGGCTTGACTATGAACCCCTTTTCGTCATCGCATTTCGCTACGACATGTACCCCATAATTGTCAGCATCGTAGGGGATGAGGTTGTATTCTTCCAGAACAGAATCACTAATATCAACTCGATTCATATTATCGAGCTTAAGATTAGCCATTCTTGATATGCTGACTGAAACATAGAATACCGTTATCACTATTACTATTGCGACAAGAGCTTTGCAGATACCCATTTTTCCACCTCCATATAGGATATTGTAACTATTTTAATCATAACATATATTGTATGTTTAGTCAAAGCTAGACTAATCTAGTAAATAGTTGTATACTTTATCGATGTTCTTGACGGACCTATGGATAGATATAGGTTCTGAGTAGATCTTTTAAAACGGGAAGGTGGTGAATGCTAGGTTGAACGAAGAGTGAATTGATAAAGTTTCAAGTTTTCACAGATAAGAGACGCAAGAATTCCGATTTTTAAGGAGGGTAAAATGAGGTTAGGTATATTGGGGGGGACTAGCCCCGAATCGACAATACATTACTATGAGCAAATAAACAGAAGAATCCGTCAAAGTGCTGGCGGAAACACCTCCGCAGATATGATGCTGAGGAGTGTTGACTTCGGTGCCTACTGTCAAATGATGGATGCTGGTGATTGGGATAAAATTGAAGGCCTACTTGCGAACGAACTCCTGCATCTCGCAATCAAAGATGAGTGCGATTTTGTTGCAATTGCGACAAATACTCTACATAAGGTTGCCAACAAAGCTGAGCGGATTTTAGCTCAATATGGAAAGCCGCTTATACATATCGGGGATTGCATTGCCGATGAGTGCAAAGCTGCGGGATATAAGCGTGTCGCATTGCTCGGAACGAAAGTTACAATGACAGAAGACTTCCTAAAGGAGCGGCTGCGACAGAATGGCCTGGAGGTGGTTGGTGAGTTCTACGAATCTGAAATCGATGATCTCAACCGAATCATTTTTGAAGAGCTTTGTTGCGGCGAGGTGAAAATAGAGTCGCAGATTAAGTTTCTTGATATAATCCATCGTGCCGACGGAGTTGACTTCGAAAACGGCGGGGGCGGCTTCGATGCGGTTATTCTTGGCTGTACGGAGCTCGGGATGCTTCTGCAAGATAGACAGAATTTCATTACAGCAAGACCGAAGTATGATCATCATTATGGGTTCGTCGATTCAACGCAGGCACACATCAATAAATTAGTTGAGACGTACTTGAAATAATAATGAATATCGATATCCTTTCCGTAATTTATGAAGCTCGACTATGGTCGAGCTTTTTTGATGACTAATAATTGAAGAGAATAAGGAGTAGCAAAATGGAATTAGTTTCACCTAAGCTATTTTTTGCCAGATGCAGGATTCTGAGCTCGCGTCTCGTCTAATTTAGTGTAAAAAAAGCCGCTTTTGCGGCTTTTTATAAGTTTACTCCTGAACTGGAATCTAGGGGGTAATAAAATCATCAATCTCCGAGATAACCTTCCAGATCCTGAAGGTCGGCTTCCGAGAAATCGAACCTCTCCCTAAGAGTAGCCTGGACGAATGCTTTTGGGCGTGGCAGACCGCGCAGCTCTGACCAAGCTTTGAAGATATCTTTTACGATATCTTTGTTATTCGCAGCATATTTAGAGATGTAGCATGCGACATAACGCACGCCGTCACAGTCTGGCCGATTACATAAGACAAGCGACCAGCCATTGTCGTAGCGGACATACTCTTCGTAGTGATCCCATCTATACGAGTAGCGCTGTCTGATGAGGAGATCTCTGTAATTTTTCCTGTGCCGGACGCGAGTCGCTTTCGGAAAACCAAGTAGCCACGCCAGGCAATCAATCTTCCCGTTCGGGAGTTTGGCGTGTCCTATTTGAGGAATGCCGCCCCAACAGTTTACCCATACGGGTTCACCTTCGCTAACATTCTCCAATACGACAGGCCCACCACGTTTCCAGAACACTTTTAGCACTCTCTTCTCTGGATTATATAAGTACGTTGTGTCTACAGAATTGCCGACTTTCGCTGGTGTACCTTTCGTGTCTTTTACAAATATAATCTGCTTCATCGAACGTCTCATCCTCTCTTTCTACCAAATCTAGGCTAGTGAATTGGATCAATCTCGACCCTAAAGTCCTGCTCGTTTTTGAGCCGGCTCAGAACCCCCTCACTCTGAGCCGACCCAAAATAGACAAAAAGAGATTTTTCTTCGGAGATAACTTACTAATGTTCTATAAGGTCTTTATATCATTCTCGACCACATAGCGCATATTGTAGTATATTTATATAAGGCAGTCAATAATGCTATAATCTACTATTGAATTTGCAATATAGCTAGTGGAGGCTTTGTTATATAATTTCAGATATAAAAAATCCCGCACGAATGTGCGGGATCTTTGCTACTCGAGAACCCTCTAGTTAGGCCGGCGGTTTTTGAGTGCAAAAAGCTCCGAATTAATAATTCGGAGCTTTTTATTAAGGGTGATTATCAAGCCGCGACGTCGCAGGGAACCTCATTAATAGTTACTCGCTGAGCACCAGGTCAGTACTCTTAACGATATTGACCCCCTGACGCGCAAACTCGTCGAGAGCATCCTTCATCTGCTGCTCAAAACCTGGAACAGGACTAATACAATCTTCTAGCAGATAAAGTCGCCGAATAACATCAGGATATCCCCTGAAGAGCTTTATGACCTGCCTTAAACATTCGGGGACACAATGACTACCGGCTTCGCCGGCGAAGATGACCTTGTCCCATTTCATTCCTACAAGATCGCCAGTCTGCGGATCAAAACTCGCAAGATTGTCGAGAACGGGCTTTGTCACGATTCCGTCGGGATTGAACTCGGGCTCCAGAAAACCATACATCTCACTATAAGGATCGGCCCCCTTAAGAACAATGATCGGCTCGACATTTCTTGCCGCAGAGTGAAAATGAACCATATTCATGAGCTGCGGGTCAGGAAGCCAGCCAGGCGTACCAATAAGACAGTGGTCCGGCCAGATAAATACTCCGCCCTTGCCTGCTTTTTCAAGCGCAATAATGCAGTCCTTCGCCTTCTCAGGATTGTCGCCCATGAACCTGTACTTGCCAGAGGAGAAGTTTGTTGAGGTGATTAGCGTATTCGGCGCTACGGGCATATCATTTTCATCGCGCCACATCGCGCGGAGAAAAATCTGATGCGGATAGTGCGTATCCATAGATAGCATAATGCGAGTAATATTGCGCATATTACCATAAATGAAACGCGTCAATCGCTCGATGTCGCCTTTTGCCCCGGGAACACTGAGGGTACCATACGGTTCACCCCTCGCAACCTGCGTAGCATCAGGGAGAATAAAATCACACTGACAGTCAATCGCTACCACTAGATTTCGCTGCTTGTCCTTGTCTGCAGCAGGAATATCCTTTTCCATTAGGGCTAATCCGTTGATTTCGGCTGGATGCTGTCCGGGCTTACCAGTCGCGATATAGTCAACATTAACGATGTGCTCATATGGAGTTAACATATAAACCTCCTTTTATTAGGTGAAAAATTAATTTCGCCTTAAAAAACGACATTCTTCATAATCAACCCTGTTAAAATACTAGAGCCCACAAAAATATCGTCTTTCAAGACTCTACCTAGATATTATGCACTATTTTTAGATAAATGTCTACTTCATTTTTTATTAGCCACACATATTAATAAGATGCAAAACCATCTATATGCCGCCTTGATAACATGTACTTAATATGTTATATTAATGCTGTTTTGATAGGATTGTGTCAAAAAGCTATTCTAAGAGTGCGAATGAAGGAAGGGGGGGTGCTCATGTTTGTAGTTGAAAATTGGGGTGTACCTCAATATATTTATGCCACAATTGCAGTGATCAATATTATTTGTAGCGCTATTCTTTCTGGCGAACAGATGACGCATGGCTCGTTTGGCGGTGCTTTAGTGCTAAAATTCATCCAAATTACTATTTTAGCCTTTGGCGGTTTTTTCGACAGTTTCAATTGGCCTCAGGTAGTTTGGGCTATATTAACCGTAATTGGTCTTGGTCGTGCTTACACTGTTAGCCGGCAGGAATACAAAGAAAGTTTATTCCGCACGATTATAAGCTACGCTTTTACGATATTTATTTTAGCTATGGGTGGATTCTTCGCCTAAAAATCGTACCTGAGTTATAACCCCGGTTTCCACTATAGAACTGGGGTTTATTTTATTATCAAGTACCTGTTAAATCCGCTTAGAAAAAGCCCCCTATCCTTGCCTATATTAGATAGGTAAGAATAGGGGGATAATAAAATGTTAGCTCTCGATAGCGAAATAGATTACTACTTGTTCACCCTTCTTTGTGAGATAGATGATTCTTTCAAAACAAACGCCCTTGCGATTACGCCAGTGCTCATATTGGTAAAAACCATATTTCTGCACCCACTCGGCAAAGGACCCAAAGAGCTCCCCATGTTTTCCCCATTCATCTTCTGCCTCAGTCCCAATCAAAAGTGATCGCACCTCATCTTTGGTGTATGGAGTACATATTCTCGGCCAACAGCAGCTAGGGGTGTTATCAAATATTCTCTCGATTCTCGTGCAGATAAATGCATTTTCGTCATTCTCCCACCTCTCCGCATCATCCGCGGACATAATAATATGTTCATAAACATGAGACATAATTCCGCCTCCTTCCTTAAAAGAGCGATTCTATGATGGAGCACATATAAAGCCCCATCGACAACGAGTATTAAAGAACTTTATATAATAGAGTATTCTACACTTTTTGCAAGCTATTTACCAGTTTTTAGCGAGCATAGAAAACAATCAATAAAATCATAGAAGCATCTCTAATATATTCTATTCTAATACCCAAGGACTATTTTCACTTCCGTCGCCATCCGAAATGATGGTTCCAGGAATAATTGAAATAACAGGACGCACTGAACCGTAAGAGATATTCACATCGGCATAACCAGTGCGCGTATTCCAAACAAGATTTAGCGCATTATTTTGGTGGAATGAGTACGGAGTCATTGACCACGAAGAACTATTGCCGTTATATAGGTAAGTATTGTCACTATAGCCATTTATGCCATGTCCAGCCAAAGTAAGTTCGTCTTCGGTTAGGAGCCCAACTGGGTAGATAAGCTTACCGTTACCATTTGCCGCGCTGACAGTAAAAGCGTCATTAGATGGACAATCGAATGATGGATGGTTGCTGTTACCTATCGCGGCAAAGTAAGCACCGCCATTAGTCTTACCGCCATTCGCATTCCAGCCACCAACATTATATGGCCAAAAGTTGCGATTGTTGCAGTATTGAACGTCCTCGATCTTATCTGTATATCCCACAAGAGTATGAGCATACCAGGCATCAATTGCGCTTTTGACTAAGGAATTAGTTCTATTCTCTTTCATTGCCGCAAGCACAGCATCAATACTATCTACGCCATTTGAAAGTGTAATATAGAATGCATTACTGGTGCCAGTATAGTAGTAAATGTAACGTACTTGCGTGCAGCTAGTTTGACCAAAGGTTGGACAAACGTAGTGATGGGTAGAAATGTCCGTCATATTGTTATAACTTTCAAGACCCTTAGTGTTGTTGAGGGTATAACTCGTCCCGTTCCATGTTACGCTTGCGCCGAAGATAATATTATGCGTATAACTGTAAGATGTTGCGGTATATTCGGTAACCATACGGAGATTGCTAGATGTGCAAGTAGTAGACGTGTCGCCACAGGTATACTTATATTCAGAATAATTGCTCGGATTCTGAGATAATTGATAGAGCTTCACGGTTGTGGTATCTGTAAGTCCAAGGTCACTATGAGATTTCGCGATTGTGAGTGTAGAACTTACTGGAATATAGTTATAATAAAATGCGAAACTATCCTGGATATACTGCGGATTACTACAAGTAGTGTTAGTATTATTGCCGCAAGTAAACATTCCTTTGGCTTCGGAATATCTTGAACCCCATTCGCTCCTCTTCATAGTGAAAGGATTGTTCAGTGTATAGGTTCCATTACCATTATTTATGACACTGTCACCAATCATATAACTAGTGTCCACATCTGATAAGGTTTGGCCATCTTGCATTTCGAGATAATACATCGCAGAGCCATCCACGCCAGCAATGTAGTAAATGACATTATTATGATAGTCGCTCTGACTGGCGCGAAAAGTATATTTACCGAGCAGGCTAGCATAATCCGAAGCGGAGCTTACCTGATATGGATTAGTAAGACTATATTTATCCGCCACATCGGTACCGTAGGTCATACCATTGGCATAATAGAAGTCGGTACTCAGTGAGGTGCTTTGGAGAACGGCCGCTTCCGTTATAAAGCCATAAGTCGAGGAAATGGTCATTTCGTCACGAGGATAAACATCGCCATACATATAGCCAACATAAGCCATAGAATCTTTTTCTGCGTTAAATTGCATTTTTCCGATTGCCCAATATGCCGTAGAAGAATTCAGTGGCAAGGCGTAGGCAGAATTGTCGTTTTGTTTAGATTCTATATAATACAGTGTCGAGCAAGAGGCGTTTTCATTGGCGCTCTTACAAGTGTATTTGCCGACGAGCGAATCGCTAGTAGTAGCATCCCATCTGGCAAGATACTTTATACCCGACAGAGTGAAAGTCTTAGCGCTTTCGTTGTATGTATAGTCGGTGCCGTAGTAATAGTTATTGGAAAGATTCTGTGAGGATCTGCCACCGAAGCCATCATGCGCACTGCGGGAAGCGCCGCATTGATTACTGTTATCTGCCTTTCCGTTGTATACCAGTTTTACGCCGCCAGTATTTGTGGTACGCATAGCTTTCCAACAGATATCGGCAAAAAGCACGTTATTATCCGCAACTGCACCGCGGAAATAATGAACTGGATATTCATCGTTAGCGGTCGAGGCGACAGTGTTCGCCCCATCGCCATTTGTCGCAGACGAGGCCTGACCAAAGTTGATGTCACTATCTATATTATAGTTGCCATCTGAGCCCTGCATAAGAGACCTCTTAGCCATTTCTTTATAAAGAGTTTTGGCAGTATAGATTGATCCTTCCATGCTCTTATTTAAGTCCACCTTTGTCCAGGTTGCACCGAGCGTAACGCTTTTACTTGGCATGCGGAAGTAATCGTCATTAAGTCTAGTGACTTGATCTTCGACAATGTCGTAACCAGCGAAATTATACCCACTACAGGTCGGCACGATATCCGTAATCTCGACAGCGGTATAGACAAAATGCGCTTCCGGCTCTGGTATGCCCGACACTTCACAATCGCTCGGAGCATTCGCAGCATATGTGACTATGAAGTCGGTCTTGAGGATAGGTGTGGATTCGGTCGTTACATTCTCACTGGCAGTATTATAGAGAGAAGACTTTACGGAGGCGCTTCGATTAGTTGGGAAAAGTGCTGGCGTAGTGATATATTCGGGTTTTAAGTTGATATCTATCTCCATGCGAGCGCGTGCCCCAGAGCGAAGCTTTTCACTCATATCCCATGTAATTTTTGGAGTGGTTCCATCATAATCTAATGATGCCGTACCCCTATTTACACGAATCGCATCGGAGCCAGAGATCGTAAAGAACTCGTCATTTATATGATCCGTAAGGACAAACTCATCATATCCATATGGGGCAATCGATGCGTCAATAATCACATCAGTAAGATTATCTCCGTCTGCCACAAATTGATAATCTGAGATGGAAGCCAGGTTATTATTGACAGAATCGCCCATCTCATATTGAATAGCGTTGACAGTGACGAAGGGGTACTTATTTTTAATGAGCCAATATTCAGCAATCTGATAGAGGAGTTCTTCGTTTGGGGCGCCATCGGTAAGGAATACAATAATGGTGTTTCTCCCCTCCGACTCCGTATAGCTATCCAACAAACGCTCCGCACCGTTTAAGCCCTGATAATAGTTAGTCTTACTACTGTCGGCAGAAATGTCGGAAATCTTAGACAGTAAAAGATCACGATCATTGGTAAAGCCCGTCTCAATGTAATATCCGTGACTAAAAGTGACGAGGGCTAAATTATTATCTCCTTCGTCCAAAAATGCGTTTGTAAAACTAGTTAATGAGTCTTTTAGAATTGGTAGCCTGTCGCTATCCATCGACTTACCGTTATCTACTACAAGTATCACATCATTATCTTCATCCTGAGACTTCAACAATGACTCGACGTCAACAATAATCCTAGCCGTACTGCTGCTAGTCCAACCAGCCATCTTATTTACCTTCCAGGCGCCAGGTTCGCCACTAGCAAAGCTTGTGTGTTGAGATGTTAATTCTATTGAGGGGATTGGCTCGGTGGGCACAGCAAAAACCCTACTAATTAAAAGGATAGAGAACGACGACGCTACAATAATAGCGGATACACGAAGTGCGCGACGAGGTGTCCTAGAGAGACTACGAGGACAGAGGCTTCTTTCTTTTTTGCCGTCCGCTTTCCTAAATATTACATATATACCAATGCAGCATATAGCCATCGCAATAATCGTAATATAGGGACCAACATTGCCCATAAGTACTCCAGTTAGGACTGGAATATCTTGCCAACTTTTCGTATTAAAGCTTACGGAGTCGGTATAATCTTTCGTCGTGTCGATGTTATAGTTTGCCTCGGATGCCGTAGCGCCAACTATAGCAACAGTATTGATAATCTCCGCAGTTTCATCATTAGTGACCGTATACTGTGCTTTTAGAGTGATACTTTCATTGGCAGCAAGCGTTGGAATAGATACTAAGCGATTTTCGGTAAGAGTATAGCCAGCACCAGTTAAGAATACGGTACCGTCGAGTTGATCAAGCACCCTCACGTCGGTGATAGAAAAGTCTGCCGTGTTAGTTACGATAATATCAAAATCCACGACCTGATTAACATGATAGCTATCTTGTTGATTAGGAATACTAATGGTAATGGTTGGCGAGAAAACCCCTTCCTGGATTGACCATTCGCCATAAATTACGAGGTTCTTTGCTGGCATAACAAAAGATGGCTCACTATACCAACCGGTGAAGCGATACCCCTCTGCGCTCGGATTAGCCGCAAGCGTCACGACGGCCCCAACGGGGTAGCTTGCTGGTGCTGGCAGTAGCGAAGGCGCGTTCGGTGGCAAAACAGAACCCTCAAAAGCATAGGTAACGGTGTAAGTCTGACGAGTAAAGCTACCCGTAATAGTAACATTGCCTTCGGGCATAATAAAACTGCCATCGGTTATAGATACATCATTAGACGTCCAGCCAGAGAAGATATAGTCATCAATCACGGCATTTTCTTGAGTCGAATCTACACTAACAACTTCGCCAGCTTCATATGTTTTTTCCTTTGGAACGATATAGCCTGCAGGAGCATCACTGTTTACCTCATAAGTAACAGTATATTTTGTGGTAGTTTGCTTTTCGACAAAAACGCCCACAAAATTAACGTTATTACCTGGCATAGAAAATACGCCACCACTAACAGTAGCGTCAGACGTCGTCCATCCAGAGAACTCGTAGCCGTCGAGAGACGGCTCCATCGCTACATTAACGGTTGAGTTCTGAGTATACGATTGACTGCTCGGTAGTGCAGGAGCGTTTTCTGGCACATCGCCAGTATAGCTATAAGTAACATTATATATAAGAGCTGTATCTTTACCCATCCAAACATGAACCATGTTTGAATCCTTACTAATAAGACCCTCGCTGACTCTGCCGGTATTATAGAAGTCCATACGTTCCACATCGCCAAGAGCTGGGGTTTTCGTAATGATACCTACCGTCAAATTGCAGCCAGCCTGGACGTCTGTTGTCTTAAATTTCACCGTCCGGCTGGCGGAGTAGTAATGCAACCCATGATAAGTATACTCTGTATGAGCCGCATTCCATGAACCCGTTTCGACAGACTCGTTGCCCGTGTCGTCAATTACGTGACCAGGGCAAGAAACAGTACTATCGCTACGCTCTATTGCGCCTATGTGCCCCGTATCTGTCGTCTTAAACCCAATAAAATCGAGGCCGTCAGGGATATGGTCGACAACTTCAGTTATCCCACTTCTGATATTTGCGGTAGTCGTATCGGTAGATTCAACGCCATACTTATCTACGCCGTCGTATTTGACGGTAAGATAATATGTTAGCTCAGATTCCTCCTCGACACGAGTGCCATTTTCGATAGGTTCCGCCACGACGGCCCAATAGCTTGTAGCAATTGCAATAAAGGTAAAGACTAGGGCAAAAGCTATACCTATTACGCATAGGAAGTGCCTACTTATTCTACCTCTGCTTGCATGAGTCGACTGCATTGATTCTCCAACAAAAAGCAATTAGTAATCAACTCACACATTCCACTTATGCTAAGTATATCATGTTTTTTAAGAAAAATACAATTAATGGACGAGCGATGGTTTGCTCTTTTATTTCGCCACTCAGAAGAATATACTTTATAAGTATGTCGTTCACGACAAGTTTTTTAGGATTTGAACTAAAGATTATTGACTATGGGGGAGGTAAGATAATATGGACAAAAGATGCAATGTGTATAGCAGAAGGTTTATCGACGCACTAGACGACGGAAAGAAAATGCTTCCAGTGAGAGGAAACTGTATACAACTCCGCAAAGAAGAACGACGACGAAGAAAAGAAGAAGAAAAAAAGAAAAGCGATTGCGGCTCTTAAGGCGCAGAGATGAACTGTTGCGCGAAAGTCAAAGAAGAAAACATAAGGATAAACGAGGCAAATACAGATAGTTCAAGCCATACTGCCCTGACAAAAGTCGGGGCATTTTACGTTACAAAAAGCCCCCGATTATATCGGGGGCTACGTTGTGGTTAGTCGATCCGCTCTCTAAGCTTTCGGTAATACTCTACCGACATAAGCTCCATGCGCAGTTCGTCATATAGCTTATGGAGTTTTGGATTAACATATTTCATCCATTCTTCACGCTCGTCGCGCACCATCATTTCACGCAACATTGTTGCCGAAATCGGCAAACGAGAACGCGGAATAATAAATTCCGCCGCGTCTTTAATGTCGTTAAGGTCAAACCAGCGGCTGCGCGCTTCGTCGTTGCCATATATCATTAGCTCTGGCACTTTATATAGATAGTGATGAACATTCTCAAGTACATAGCGTCCCCATTCGGGCGTAACATCATCCTCGTTTGTCAAGTCCGATAAAGCGTAAATTTTTACACGCTCTTTATTCGGATAACACTCCCGAATAACTTTCATACGCGTCGCAATATTGAAAGGGTTACGCTCGGTGCCAAATTCCTGTGCTGATCCAACAAGAATAAATAAACGATCGCACAGTTCAAGTCCAGCATCAATTAGACTCTGGTGACCGAGATGAAAAGTCTGAAAGCGCCCAACAATTAATCCAGAATCGTAAACCATAATAACCTCCTAACGTTCAATAAAATAACCACCGTTTTTGTATTATAACATTTTTCTTAATAAAATCAAAATCAAGCCTTAGGCCATATCAATGCCACTATCAGATATCATAGAATCATCCATTCCTTCGTGGCGATTGAGTCGCTAGATGATGATATGGTAGAATATAAGTAGCATATAAACATCGAAAGGACTTATTTTAATGTCAGAGATAACTAAAGCCAGTCAGGAGTTGCCACGTTTTGCAGATGATCCAAATCAATACTCTGAGGCGGAGCTTTTACTAGACCCCGCAAAACGTTTCCATGTAAACCCAAAAGATTTTCCTATTTTTTCAAAACAAGCCGAATTGGGTCCGAATTGGGGCAACGCCGCTGAGACTCTCCCAATTGACGAGACCGTAGGGCGCTATGTGCAGTCGACCGCCGATTGTATTGCCGTCCTCGCTGGCGAAGACAAAGGCATCCGCCCTGAGGGTATTCCAGCGGCTGATCATATTATCTACTTAGATAAATCCGCTCGCCCAGTATGTTGGTTAAATAATGTTTTTTGGGATGCTTTTACGGAAAAACCACGCCCGCCTCATTCCTTTCTAGCCATAGATCGCTACGATTGGTTTATGCGTACTGGCACAGATATTGATAAAAGTAAATATGTTAAAGATAAAGATGGCATAACATCTCACCTGGCTACTTTTCGAGATTTCCGTACAGAGAATGTTAGCAATGAAGATATTGCGCGCATACGTGCTCTATTTATCCCCGACGGCATCGAAGAGGAGGATGCAGAAAAAATTATAGCCACACCAACTAATCTAGAAGGAAAGAATATTACCATTATTGACGAAGTATCATTAAGTGGCTCTACGTTGGAGATAGCAAAATATTTAATTTCGCGTGCGATTCCTGAAGCTGCTAGCGTCAATGGCTACACCTACTGGAAGCCTGGCACTCAAACTAGCAAAGATGGGGATAGTCAGATGCGTGGCGCTCCAGTTTGGTATGACGAATTATCTAATCTTGGTCGTGGTATTGGAGATGTAGATGAATCATTCTACGCTGATCGCTACAAGCGGATACCAAACCCAAAAACGCGCGCACAAAAATACGGATCTATTGTGCTTGGTAAATTTATTAACTTATCGAAGGAGCCAGGCAATAAGTCTCGTCAGCTCATGAAAGAGATAATAACTATGCGCAAAGAGTGGGATGCTGGACACATCTTAATGAGCAGTCCAAGCCATTATGATGATGAAAAATGGGCGGAGCACCTAGAGGGCCAGGGCGTACAATTCGCTCCAGTAAACCCAAATAAGCGTTTGCCAAAAAACTCATATCAAGCAATTCGACGCGATATTCATAGTCGTCCGCCAGCTGAGATATAATAATCTACTAAGAAAAAGCCGCCAACTAACATACTGGCAGCTCTACGGGTGGAGTCGCGAGAAATGCTTCGATTGTGTCGAGGTGTGCGACCCCAGTTAGTGATATCTTTATTTCATAATACTCATGCTCGCGCGTGAGTACTTCCCCGTAAATTCTCCGAATTACACCAAGGAGAGTGTTGCGGGTTATTTTGAATTTGAGACGATAGGCCTGGCCTTTCTCGTCTCCTACGACAACTTCTAGGTCGTCACCGAAACCAACCCCATCAAAGGCTGTTCGGTCACTGGACACGAAATTAAACTTAATATATTTCGCACCAGCAAACATGAAACTATCCATCTTACCCCCCTCTCCGATTTGGAATAGGAACACTTTATATTGTATCATATTTGATTAGTTATGTCAATAGCACCAACATGAAAAATAGTTTAAAAATTCTTAGGCGCCCAACCCCCCTAAGCAACATGATGTCCAGCAAAGACTGATAAAAATAAGACTTTTTTCTTATAACAATATAAAAACCTGTATAATTGTTGTTAGTCGTTCTATCGACTGCAGCTTTACATCTACAATATTCTGAAAGAAGGGGGTGATTTAATGAGTAAGGCTGATAGAATTTTTATTGACATGTGCCGAGATATACTCGACAACGGCACCGACACACGTGGCGAAAAAGTCCGCCCGCACTGGGAGGACGGAACGCCGGCCTACACGATTAAAAAGTTCGGCGTAGTCAATCGCTACGATCTTCGGGAAGAGTTCCCGGCGCTTACGCTCCGCCGCACCTTACTGAAGAGTGCAATGGATGAGATTCTGTGGATTTGGCAGAGGAAATCGAACAACGTGCGCGACTTGCACTCCCATATCTGGGACGAATGGGCGGATGCGGATGGATCCATCGGGAAGGCCTACGGCTATCAGATGGGAATTAAGCACGCATATAAGGAGGGCATGTTTGACCAGACAGACCGCGTGCTTTATGATCTGAAAAATAATCCTTTCAGCCGCCGGATTATTACGAGTATCTACAATCATGCGGACTTACACGAAATGAACCTCTATCCGTGCGCTTGGTCGATGACATTTAATGTCACGCAGAGAAAGGGTGAGAATAAGCTCACGCTGAATGCAGTGCTCACTCAGCGCTCTCAGGACGTCCTGGCAGCCAACAACTGGAATGTCTGTCAGTACGCAATTCTCGTGATGATGTTCGCGCAGAGTTGCGATATGTATCCAGGAGAGCTCGTTCATGTGATTGCGGACGCACATATCTACGACCGTCACATTCCACTGATCGAGGAGCTGATTTCTCGTCCAACCTACGACGCGCCACGCGTTACGCTCAATCCGGAGGTCACGGATTTCTACGCCTTTACGACGGGCGATTTGATTGTCGAGAATTATCAGCATGGGCCGCAGATAAAGAACATTCCGATCGCAATTTGAGGGGGGACAGATGAACGTCGTTGTAGTTGTAGATCGAAACTGGGCAATTGGAGCAAAAGGAAAGTTGCTCTTTCATATCCCAGAGGATCTTGAGCATTTTCGCGATATTACCTATAGCCATTGCGTCGTCTATGGTAGTGAAACTCTAAAGACTTTCCCTGGAGAAAAGCCGTTACCAGGACGCAGCAACATTATTCTTACGAGGAGCGAGATGCCCGAAATAAACGCTCTAATTGCCCATAATCTTGACGAGCTTGCTGAGATTCTATGTAAGTATCATACAGAACAAGTATTCGTCATCGGTGGCGCTAGCGTCTATGAACAGTTACTAGCATACTGCGACACTGCCTATGTGACCAAAGTTAATGCTAGCATAGGAGGAGCTGACGCTTTCTTCCCAGACCTCGACTCAAAGGAGTCGAGCTGGAGGCTTATCAACGAAGGTGCGCCTCAGAAAAGTAGAACTGGTTATCAGTATCGTTTCTTAGTCTATAAAAATGAAGGTATGAGAAAATACTGATATCCATAAGCCAGGCCTATACGACCTGGCTTTTTTGAATACATCGGCCAACCTTATTACGCTTGGCCGACCAAATCGCCACGCACATTTATATACTTCATGTATAATTTAGTTATCTAGTCTTAGTAAATATACTGAAAGATGGCGAGAAATGAGCGAAATAATTAAAGGCCGCCGTGAAGTTGCGGCTATGCAGATAGAGCAAAGTGAGCACTACCAGGCAATGAATACCCTAGTAAAGTTGGGTGTAGCTAAAAAATTAAACGATTTAGAACTCTACCATGGACGCGCCGGAAGCGGCGATAGTGTTTGGAAAGTCGATTCGGCTTTTGATAATTCTGGCAATAATACTGGCAATCGAAATATAAATAAACGCCCCGCCATAAATGCATCAAGCTTTGAGACAGCAGAAGCTTTTGCAAAAAGTCGCATAAATAATCAGAATAACATAGCCGAAGTACATCGCATTATTTCCACTGACCCCGATGCGGTCATTTTAGATCCAGGCGTCTGCGCTACACTTAATTCGAGTGACAAGATAACCTATAGAGCAGCACTTATGAAAACAATTATTCTTCCGTTAGAGGGGTCTCCGTTGTCTTTTCGCGACAGAACAATACCAGTCCCTAAGCGGAAAAACTTTCTTAACAAATACGCATTAATGTTCGAGAACAATATAGATAGTATTGCAGAAAAAACTGGCCTACGAAGGGCTTTAGTAACCCATATCGGCTCAGCAATAAATACAGAACAACTAATCGGGCTCGGCGAAATAGGCGTGCTTTGTAATGCGTTTCGAAAAAACGAAGCAACTATCACAGTTTCAACCACTGAAGACGGAGGGCAGACGGTGCCAATTAATCTCGAATATTTAGCGAGTTGGTTTCGGAAGAAT
The DNA here is from genome assembly GCA_947303945.1 of uncultured Candidatus Saccharibacteria bacterium. Lineage (GTDB taxonomy): Bacteria > Patescibacteriota > Saccharimonadia > Saccharimonadales > Saccharimonadaceae > UBA2834. Next base: position 20,423 of record CAMYZS010000004.1, read on the forward strand.
CATATCGTAGGCTACAGAATACCCACCGACTCTGCCACACTAAGAAAACGAATAGACAATTATCTCTTGTTTGATTTAGAAAAAGTTAACACCGACACAGAAGCCGAACGTAAAAGACAGATACGTAATAAACGCTTCGGTTCAATTTGCATCGGTACGACAGAAAAGATGAAGAAAGATCACAGTAAGATAATGGAGATTCTAGCAACCAATTTGTATATTAGCCCCAAGGAGATTATCGAGCTCGCCGAACAGACGCCTGGTTTTGAGAATGTTTTCAAGGAAGACGCGGGCAATTGGGAGAAGTTTACGCTAGGCGAACATACCGAAACGGTGTTGCAGTTTTTTGATGATAATTATGCCGATTCAATCCCAGCCGCCATGTTGCCTATTATGAGAATGGCTTTGTTAACACACGATATTGGTAAATCGAGAGCCGTCAAGCTAGGTGACAAAAAAAACCAGGAGCATTACAACATTGCGGACGCAAGGCGCTTTATGAGGATGAATGGCGTCAATAAAGATACTGCCAATTTAATAATCGCAATGATTGGCCAAGGAAAAGATTATGTCTTCAATTATATTATGTACAAAAATCAATCTTCCGCCGAACAGTTGAATCGGTTCTGCGAGAACACCATTCAATCATATTTAGGCATCAGTCCGACCGACCGAGAATCGGTAAAAGGATTTAGAAATATGCTCAAGATACTTCAAACATGTGACAGCGCAGCTTATACTACAATGTCAACCACGCGCAAGGCTAACGGGATTAGATACTGGAATAGCGGTGGGCACAAAGGAAACTTTAATGCCTCGTTCGAACCATATCATGGCTTTACGGGGCGACGGGCGAGGTTTAAAAGAACGTAGTCTATACCTCCTTTTCAGGCGATTGATACTTCAATAACAAACAGTCGAGGCAAGAACAGGAAGAAGTTAGTCCAGATTATGTACTTTGTCGGCATATGCTTCAAATCTATTACCCCCTGCGGTTTTCAATATCTGCTCCCTCATCTGGATAAATTCAGTATCATTCACGGCGTAACCGCCAGTTTTATATTCTTTTCCAGATTTTGTTCTGACTAAGATATACTCACTGGAGCCATCTAGAACATCCTTGTTGCTTTTATCTTCATCTGAGAAAATATTGATGTGGCTCTCGATATAATTAGACAAAGACAAATAGTCGCCTGGGTTGATTCTATAGTTCTCTATATAGCCAAAGTCATAATCGTTCGTTAATTTAACGCTTCTGTCACCATTAATACTTACAGTAATGTCGGCGCACATAGCCTCCGTGCCCATACCAGCTCCGCCGTCAGTATATTGAATTAGCTCAAAGTCACTTTGCTTATCGTGCGATTTTTGGATTAGCTTAAGAATACCGAATCCGATACCGCAGATAATTATGACACTAGCAACTATCGCTGCAATTATCCATTCTTTTTTGCCTTTATGTTTATTGGTGGTTTTTTTGTTGCTTGCTATAGTATATTCCTTTCTAAACATTCTTAATATTGAGCTTATAGGGGGTTTCGTAAAAGAAAAATAAGCATCACCGTTATTGTAGCATACCTATTTGAATGATTCTTTTAATAAACTTGACTTTTTTAAACTATCATTCGAGAGAAAAGTAACTTTTTTAATTTCCGACTCGGTCAAAGAAATAGTTTTTTGTTGATGGTCAAAAATAATATCAACCTCCGCTTTTTGACCAGATGTATTCATGATAATAACCTCATAAGCAAATTGGGTTCTTCTAGCTACCGCCATTAACTCCTCAGAATTATAATCACAACGAACAACTAAGCTACCCGCTGGAAACATTTTGACAAACTTTTTTAACGCTTCATAAATCGGGGTGAGGATAAAACCATCCTCAGTTCCTGTTAGGATAATTGGGCTTTTGACATAATTGCCACAGTAGTTGGGGCCACCCTGCTCTGAAAGTAAGATATTCCAGTCCAACCAAGCGTTTGAGCCAGAATTGATGTCTGCAAAAAGCTCACGACAATAAAGCTTTGCAGCATATTTCCAGTCTTGCTCATCATAGGGGGACTTATAGCCACAGCACATTTCAGAACTAATCATTAGAATATCTGGGTATTTTTGTCGAACTTGCCACATTTGGTCTGGATGCGTGCCGTCATACCAATGGAAGCAAATGCCAGCGATTTTTTTATTTGCTTCGCATTTTTTAGTAACGAGACGCTTTGCAACGTCAGTAAGGTACTTCTTGTTATGGTCCCAGAGTAGTATTTGCACATCCATATCTCTAAGCTCAGCAGCTAGATATCTATATGCGAGTTTCTTTTGCGAGCGATAGGAATAAATACACGATTCCCAAGGTTGAATGACGCAGGGTTCATTCTGAGGAGTAATATAATTGATTATTACTCCTTCGTCAGCATAAGCCTCGAGCCATTTGTGAATGTATCTAGCATAGCGCCCGTAGTGCCAAAAGCTCAGACGTTGGCCACGAGAAGCTTTGAGGCAGCTTGGCGGCGACCAAGGGCTAGCGATAAATTGGAGTTTTTTCTTGGCAAGGATTTTTCGCAACATCGGTAAGACCCACTTCTGATCATGATTGATAGAGAAATCACTTAGGTTGGTCTTTTTTGTATATTCATAAGGTTTTAAACAAAAATCATTACTGCCAATACTGACACGCGCCCAGCGGTAATCTAGACCATCTTTGCTATAATAAGCATTAATAAGCTCTTGCTGTTTTTTTGGAGATAATTTTGCAAAATTATAAGCGGCCGCTTCCGTAATGGCGCCACCTATGCCCTGCCAAAAACCAATTTCAATATCTTTTCTGACGGTTATTGTTATTGCCATAGATACTTAAATTATAACTAAATACTAGGACAACAAAAAATCCCCCTATTTTGCCAATTATTTTAACTAATCGCGCGGGACCATTTTAGCAAGGAGTACATTGCGATAATGCTTAGAGTCTTTATCGCAGGTTGAGAGGACGATGATTTTGTCGTCGTCTTCGTATTTAACTTTGCGCGATTGTTTCGCAAACGAATGCACCTCATGAATCACCGTACCGTTACGATTATTGCGATTATTATCATGGTTATAAATAGTAGTGCGATCAACGTCTACGATTGAGAAATCGGATATTTCTAAGTCATAGATGCCGTCCTCAGTATAGAGGACGCCGCTCTTATGCTTGTCGAAATACTCCTCTTGCTCGAAGAGCGAAATACCACCAAACATACGCTGCCCATCCATGCGGTGTCCATAAACCATCGAGAAGTCATCTTTAAAGCCATCATTGCGATAGTCTAAAAAGATACTTCCAGCCGTGGCAAACTCGCCGCGGTAATTCCTCGTTAAATACTTAGTATTATTATTTGCCTGAACCACTGGATAATTGATATTCGTATTATTGATCTTAATCCAGGCAATAATATCAGGGTTAATCTTTTTTAATTCAGCAAGATCAATATCTACATCCGCGTCAGGCGATAAGCTTGCAATTTCCTCGTCCATCTTGGCACTAATATTGACTGCATGAATATCTAATAGAGCATAGAAGCCAATTAGAAAAATAAGTAAGAAAATTGCGGTTGATAATAAATCTACTATTCGTTCGATGTATGATCGAACATTTTCTGCAATACTTTTATTTTTCTTCATGGCTAAATTGACCTTGTGCGGAAAATGCTCACGATTTTCCCCTTTATGTTTGTTTCAAAAATCGAACCAAAACTGCGCGAGTCGTCCATTGCTTCGAGATTCTCATTAATCAGGAAGTAACTCCCAGTTGGGACACGGAACGGAAAAGTGATAGAAGGTGTCTCTCCTTGATCCAAGTTATAAACAGGGCTATCGTAGACCCGCGTGCCATTGACATATAGGCAACCTTTTTCGTCTATGGTGATCAAATCACCTGGAGAGGCAAGTATCGACGATACGTGCGTTTCGTTGTCGCGCTCAAACAACACGACATCGTCTGGATAATATGTCTTATCCGTACGGGAGAATAGGACGAGATCGCCGTCCTCTACGCGATTCGACATAGATACACCTTCTACCCGCTGAAAACCAATTAATACACCGAACAGCAACCAAAGCACGAAGGCTAATATCGCTATCTTTATAACCAGACGAATCCAGCTTTGATGCTTCTTAATTAGGGTTTTCATTCCGTTCATGATAAATATGTTCGATATTTAAGCTTATTACTGTTCTTCGTTGTCCCGTTTGCGACGACCGATAATGAAGAAGAAGCCGAAGAGGCCAGCAATGAGAAGCATGACATAGAACCAGAAGTTGGTGATAATACCAGTTAATGGATCAGTATTCTTATTGTTTTCGAGCGTAATAGTATTGTCTTGACTGAAACAGCCATTAGCATCACCACAAGTATTGTCGTCTGCGGCGGCAGCCGTCTTGGAAATATTATCTTGAATAGTACCACCCATTTTAGTGGTATAGCCATCATTACCGTTAATATCGGTAATGGTGTAGCTAGCACCAACAGGAAGTTGATATGAACCACCATTGTAGCCAACGCGAACAGTATCGCCTTCTTTGAGGTAGACAGTAGCCGGAGTGCCAGCAGCCACGCTCGAGGCACTACCAGAACAGCCATTAGCTGGATTAATATCGATGGCGTAAGTACCGCCCGCCGTGATGCCGCTATTTGGGATCGAGATCTCATAAGCGAAACATTCGCTGGTTTCTGCCATGTTGCCAGTAGTGGTAGCGGTGGCTTGGATGTAGGTGTAGCTTGAACCACTAGTCCAAGTAGCCTCAGTAACCTTGGTGCCACCATTGTTCTCAATAATTACAACAGCGGTATAACGAGAATTGTCTGGTACGTTAGTACTTTGGTTGACATAGTAACGCACTTGGACGATTGCTTTGTAGCTATTATTAATAGTGTCGATTGGATAGTTCGCTAAATCGGACGAGCTGTTTTCCGTGATAGTAAACTCGTAGTCGCCGACTTTGGAATAGTTGGCGGCGGAAAAGTTTACGGTCGTAGTAGCTTGTACGGAGCCACTAGTTGGCGTAGCGTTGCTGAATGCAATACTAGCAGAGCTTGGCACACCGGACACAGTGCCACCAGTTGGCGCCGATGTATTAGTAATGGAGTAGCCAAAAGTATTGGTTACTGGGTTTGTAACATTGGTTACGGTGCGACGTAGTGTAATAGGATTACCCGAGTAATCTCCATTTGCTACCGTATTGGCGAATACGCCAGCCGCTGGAAGAATTGCCGTAAGTGCTAGAGCGATAGCAGTTACGCCAGCGGTAAATGAAATTTTTTTCATTTCTCCCTTTCTTTTATTTTTTTACTTGCTCATATGTCACAACGCTCAGCTACCTTGCCTTATCGCCGAGAAAGGCAAAAGCGTAAACTCAATTTAATAATTAAGATAAGACGTTGCGAGTTTTATTAATATCGGTCATATGGAGGACCATTAAACCGAATACTCCCAAAAAATGGGTTAAACTAATAACTCTCACAAACCACTTATGATTACTATAAAGCATAAATGGTGTTATGTAAAGTTTTCTTTCGATAATTAATGTAAAGGTTGCTAAAGTTGTTCTGGTTTTGTACTCTTACTCACATTAATAAATAGTTTTCTATTCCTTATCCTCCTCCTTTCCGCAATAAGCTACAACAGCTCCCGCCAGACCAATAGCTCCAATAGCTAGAAGAAAGGCATACAGTAGTGTTGTAGCTTGAGAAATATTGATGCCAGTAAGTACTGGGACATCTTGCCAGCTTTGAGTATTGAAGGTAGTGCTGGCGGTATAGCTTTGGTTTGGATCAAGGAAATAATAGTTATTAGCACTGGCGGCAGTAATCTCAACAGTATTAGTACGACCAGTCTGAGTGACATCATCGGTGATTGGATATTCGGCAGTCAACGTAATGCTGCTGTTAGCTGGAATTGTAGCAATGGTCGCAATATCGCCCGTGTTGGAAACGGTGTAATTGGGACTGATAACGAAAGTGGCACCAAGTAGATTCTCCTTTACCTCAACGTTGGTAATTGGGAAGCTAGCAGTGTTTGTGACTGTAATTTGAAACTGGACCGTATCGCCGAAGCGATAAATGGTTTGCGGATTAATAACTTGTTTTGCTAAAGTCGGAGCGAAGTAGCCGTTAAACTGTTCCCAGCTACCAGTGACAACAACGTCACTGGTAGGCATAGTGAAACTGGCACCAGCTGGAGAGCCATTTATCTGCCAGCCCAGAAAACGGTAGCCTGCAGCGGTAGGGCCTTGAGCAACCGTAACGGTTGTGCCGACTTCATGCTCGGCCGTGGCCGGCAAAAGAGTGCTAGCATTCGGCGGCTGAACAGAGCCAGTGAATTGATAGATAACGTCATGATATTTAGGATGATAGACGTAAGTTACTTCTATATCCTGATTAATAGTGCCCGTGGCTTGGCCGATGGTGATTTCTGGGATGTAGCGATTATTAGAGATTGGACTAGCAGTATAAGTGTCGCCACAAGTGTAAGACGTAGTCGTATCGGCGGCAAAGATTGTATTATCTTCGTTGAGGTGGTGGATAGTAAGATTGCAAGTAGTAGCCTGAAGGGTGTTTGTAAATATTGCGGTCGAGCCTGTGGCGTTGCTATAAGTGCCGTAATAAGCTGCTGAAATATTAGCATTGCGGTTAATACCTACGGTCACATTATTACTCCTTACGCTTACGGTAATATTGGAGTCGTATGTATTATTGCCATAGAACGCATTACTGGAAGTAACATTAATTGTCGTGCCAATTTTTGCACTGATAGCCTGATTAAAAGAAGCTAATTGCGTTGCATTCAGCATCTCTCTGGTGTATAGATAATAGGTTCCATTTTTATTATAGAGGAAATATGAAATTCTGCCCAAGTTCGTGGAGGCATTATTCTGATAAATCGAGCTAGCGGCTATCGTATAGGTATCGATGCTGGCATTGTTAGATACCGATATAGTAGACGGTTCACCAATTATATAATCGCTAAAGTTATCTTGGGAGACGACATAGGTAAAGTTGCTATTGTATGAAATACCACTGAACGTTCCTACCCATTTGTTGGGATTATTTGGATCTTGATTAGACGCCGTTAAAGTGAGAGTACTCAAAATAGAGTTATTGTTAGTTCTTCGGAGACGCAAAATAACTTGCGTTGGCCTAGTACCCGCGCTAACGCCTTGATCGTCCCAATTAATTTCAACAGGAATGCTGAAAGTTGCCGCGAAAGCCACATTAAGGATTAAAAGCGCCGTCGCTAGGATGATTATAAAAACAAAGAATAATCTTGCGAGCGCTTTCCTTATGTCGGCTTTCACGGTTCTCGTGAAAACCATATCACTCCTAAAAACTTAGGTTACTTTAGCAACTCTCACAAACCACTTAGGCTTATAATATAGCATCAGCTGCATCCTGTAAAGTCTCCACCCCGAGCGGTTTTGTTGGATGCTGCAAAAATTTATGCCCATATTGTTCTTAGGCGTATCAAAAATATTGCATTTGTTTTTGAAGAAAGAATTAAAAAGTTACCGATGTTACCTAGTATGTTTGGTCTTATACTCACATTAATAAATAGTTTTCTATTCCTTATCCTCCTCCTTTCCGCAATAAGCTACAACAGCTCCCGCCAGACCAATAGCTCCAATAGCTAGAAGAAAGGCATACAGTAGTGTTGTAGCTTGAGAAATATTGATGCCAGTAAGTACTGGGACATCTTGCCAGCTTTGAGTATTGAAGGTAGTGCTGGCGGTATAGCTTTGGTTTGGATCAAGGAAATAATAGTTATTAGCACTGGCGGCAGTAATCTCAACAGTATTAGTACGACCAGTCTGAGTGACATCATCGGTGATTGGATATTCGGCAGTCAACGTAATGCTGCTGTTAGCTGGAATTGTAGCAATGGTCGCAATATCGCCCGTGTTGGAAACGGTGTAATTGGGACTGATAACGAAAGTGGCACCAAGTAGATTCTCCTTTACCTCAACGTTGGTAATTGGGAAGCTAGCAGTGTTTGTGACTGTAATTTGAAACTGGACCGTATCGCCGAAGCGATAAATGGTTTGCGGATTAATAACTTGTTTTGCTAAAGTCGGAGCGAAGTAGCCGTTAAACTGTTCCCAGCTACCAGTGACAACAACGTCACTGGTAGGCATAGTGAAACTGGCACCAGCTGGAGAGCCATTTATCTGCCAGCCCAGAAAACGGTAGCCTGCAGCGGTAGGGCCTTGAGCAACCGTAACGGTTGTGCCGACTTCATGCTCGGCCGTGGCCGGCAAAAGAGTGCTAGCATTCGGCGGCTGAACAGAGCCAGTGAATTGATAGATAACGTCATGATATTTAGGATGATAGACGTAAGTTACTTCTATATCCTGATTAATAGTGCCCGTGGCTTGGCCGATGGTGATTTCTGAGGTGTAGCGATTATTAGAGATTGGACTAGCAGCATAAGTGTCGCCACTATTGTAGGTAGTTACTACGTCGGCGGCAAAAGTTGTGTTATCTTCATTAAGATGATGAACAGTAAGGGTAAATGTTGAGTTTCGGACGTTCGTAAAGGAGACGACACCACTAGTGGCTGGCACAATCTCACCATAGTAATAAGATCTAAAGCGATTACCTAATAATGTTGTGCCCGAATGGGAGAACGATACGTTATTATTAGACTGACTAAGGGTAACAGATTCATTAAAGATAATCCCATCGTAGATAGAGAAAGTAGTGGGGAGAGTTGTTGTATAGTTTGAATTATTAAGCGTAAAGCTTGAACCGACCATCGCATAAAGGGCTGACAAGAGCTGGCTGTAGTCAGTACCAGCATAGGAGTCTCTGGTCCAGAGATAATACGAGTTGCTGCTAACAATGAGTACAAAATCGGTCGCGCCCAGATTATTCGAGGAAGTACTGGTAACATTTTGAGTATTTGACACGGCAATATTATGGTCAATGTTAGGTGCGATGTTATTTGCAATAATGCCGTAGTTATTAACATTATCTTCGACGATTGTATAGTTCGAACTTTCTGGTACGGATGCAAAAACACCAACCCACTTATCGCTATCTGACGGATCAGCGTCGGATGCGGTGAGAGTGATATTCGACACCTCCGTACTCCCATCCATCAGGCGTAGCGTTACGCTACTTGGCCTATAGTTAGAGCCTTGATCGGTCCAATTTACCTCGACTGGGATGTCCATCGCAGTACGAGCAAAAGCCGCATTAATAATGATTGACGCTAACACGAAAACAATCGCGATGGCGAAAATAGACTTCGCGAGAGTCCTTTTAATGCTGGCTTTTACGGATCTTGTAAAAACCACACTTACTCCCAAAAATTAGGTTACATCAGTAACTCTCACAAACCACTGGCTTTAGTATAGCATATAAGCATATATATTAAAATGGAGCCTTTGGTGTAGCAATAGAATTGCATTTATCTAGCCGCCACACAGAGCCGTCGTTTAACAAAGCCACCAAACTGCAAGAGAGCCGATAAAATTACCCAATATACACGGTATAATTGTCCAGCTAAAAGTTTGAGCTACACCGAGCGTAATAATGTTTGCAATGCAGTGCTGAAAGCCGCAAAGAATAAAGAGCGGTACGCCAAAAAGAATACCAAGTTTACTGCCTTTTCGGTAAATAGCAACGGCGAGATACATAATGACGCCGCATAAGATGGATCGAATAAAGAAACTCCAGTCAAAATGCCAGGAGGTGGCCTTTTCTTGCGCAGCGGCAATAATACTCACATCGGCGACGCTAAAAAGGAGGCCAAAAAGATACCCCGCCAGCAAGTTGACTAGCAAGATTACCAGCAGATGAAGCGGTTTAATTTTGTCTTCAATCAGAAAACCACATTTACCCGTGAACAGATTGGCGCCCATAACGCAAACACAGAGTAGACCAAAGGCGAACATGAATGGTCCAAGCGGATTGCCAATTTTGAGCAAGACATAGTCGCCGAGGCCGATCATGAGGGCGGCGGCGATAGATTTATGAATGAGTTCAGAATATACTTGTTTTGTGCTTATGCTTGACTTATTACGCTTCATATGATATAATTAAATTATGTAGTTATTCTTGCTTAATGATTTTGCCATGATCAAGATAGAGGATGCGCTGATTGCGACTACCGCGGAATTTGAGGGTTAAGTCGCGCTGAGATTGAATAAAAGGACCGTCAATAAGCGCATCGAGTTCTTTGACAAATTCCCAGGCGACAGAATCGTGCGGAATTTGCTCATAGACGAGACCCGTAAAGGACCAGATATTCCAGCCGAGTTCTTCGCGACAATACTTGGCAATTTCGAGACACGCTTTAGCCTGAAGGAGCGGCTCGCCGCCGCAGAAAGTAATGCCGCTCTGCCCTTTCAGTTTGGCAAGTTCTTCTTTAACCTTATCGATAGAGACGCGAATGCCGGCATTTTTTTCGGCCCAAGTCTCTGGATTCTGGCAACCCGGACACGACTGACGACAGCCCTGCGTCCAGAGGACGGCGCGTAGGCCGGGGCCATTTACGATAGAGTCATGTTCGAGGTCGCCAGAAAGCATTATATAACCATCTGGAACATCCATTTGTGGTTCACATAGAAAGTTAGTCTTCTTCTTTGTCGTCATATGATTCCTTAATTAGCCCAAAATGCCGCGCCTATTCGCGCGGCACTCGAGGGATTTGCTTATTTTTTACCGAGAGCGGCTTCCGCTAAAGCTTTCTCTTCCTCACGTTTTACCTTAGTGGCTTGATCGAATTGCCCCACCGATACGTCATGCTTGACGCGAGCAGCCTCTTCGGCTTTCTTGCCATCATTCCAACGCTCGAGCGAGCCAACTAGGTAGCCAGTAATGCGGCGGAGACGTTCAAAGCCAAACTCGCCGTCAGATTCATGTCGTCCACAGCTTGGGCAAACATCGCCCTCAATGATACCAGAAAAGCCACAGACTGGGTCGCGATCGACTGGGTGATTGACCGAACCATAGCCGATGCCAGCCTCTTTCATATGACGAATAACCGCCTCAAAAGCTTCAATATTGTCGGAAGGGTCGCCATCCATTTCAATATAAGTAATATGACCAGCATTACAAAGGGCGTGATACGGCGCTTCGATATCAATCTTTTCGAAAGCGGAAATCGGATAATAGACTGGGACATGGAAGGAGTTAGTATAGAAATCACGATCAGTTACGCCCTTGATGGTGCCGAATTCTTTGCGGTCCATACGAGTAAAGCGACCAGCAAGACCTTCAGCCGGAGTGGCAAGAAGGCTGTAATTGAGATGGCGCTTTTTTGTCATTTCATCACAAAATTCACGCATGTGACCAACAATATCCAAGCCGAGTTCTTGCGCTTCGGCACTTTCGCCATGATGCTTGCCAACCATCGCCACGAGCGTCTCGGCTAGCCCGATAAAACCAATGGAAAGAGTGCCGTGCTTAATAACGTCGCGAAGTTTGTCGTTTGGACCAAGCTTTTCGCTGCCAACCCAGTTACCTTGCCCCATGAGGAATGGGAAGTTTTTAACTTTTTGGTTTCCTTGGAATTCAAATCGTTGATATAGCTGATCGGCGCAAAGCTGAAGTTTTTCATCGAGTTCTTTATAGAAACCGTCCCAGTCCGCCTCTTTGCGCTGACCAAGGCAAATACCATGCTTGATGCCAATACGAACTAGATTGAGCGAGGTAAAGGAAAGGTTACCGCGCCCAAAAGTCTTACCGTCGGTCTCTGGGAAACATGAGCCAAACACACGAGTGCGACAGCCCATGGTAGCAATCTCGGTATTCGGATCGCCTGGCTTGTAGTACTGAAGATTAAATGGTGCATCTATAAATGAGAAATTTGGAAATAGACGCTTGGCAGAAACTTCCATCGACCGCTTGAAGAGGTCGTAGTTTGGATCTTCTGGATTATAATTGACACCCTCCTTAACCTTGAAGATGGATATTGGGAAAATCGGGGTTTCATGATGACCAAGACCGTTCATAGTGGCCTCTAGTAGCATTTTGGAGACCAGACGACCTTCTGGGCTAGTATCAGTGCCGAAATTAATCGAAGTAAACGGCACCTGCGCACCAGCGCGACTATGCATTGTATTTAGATTATGAACGAAACCTTCCATGGCTTGCAATGTCTGATGCTCGGTGTCTTTATGTGCGTCTTCGATTACTTTCTCTGGAATCTTAAGCTTCTTAAGCTTTTTATCGTCGCCAAGGGTAATATCGTCTTTAATTTCAATTTTTAAGTTCTTACCAGTGAAGTCATTATATTTTTCAAGGTTTGATTTCAGGCATTTTTGGAAAGTTTTGTTGACGCTCGGCGCTAAAGCATAATCGAAATTCGGAATGGATTGGCCGCCATGTTGTTCGTTTTGATTGGCCTGAAGGATAATGGCAGCCAAAGCAGCAGCTGTACCAATCGATTGTGGCGTACGAAGATAACCATGGCCAGTATTAAAGCCGCGCTCGAAGAATTTTAGCGGATCAGTTTGACAGCAGGTCAACGTGCCCGTAGCCATAAAATCAAGGTCATGAATATGAATGTCGCCATTATCATGTGCAGTTGCAAATTCTGGCTTTAAAAGTAGTAGCTTCGCATACTCTTTTGCGCCTTCGGACCCAAAGCGAAGCATTTTACCCATCGCGCAATCACCGTCAATATTGCCATTCTCACGCTTAACGGACGAATCCTCCGATGAATCAACGACAGAAATGACACCGTAAGTCTGCATAAGCTTACTTTTCGCAGAACGAACCCGAGTGCGCTCGGCGCGATACTCAATATAAGCCTTCGCAGTACGCTTAAAGGCAGACTCCATCAAGACTCTTTCGACGATATCCTGAATCTGCTCAACAGTCGGAATGCGACTCTTTATTTCTTCTTGGGCAACACGCACGACCTTGTCGGCAATATTTTCGGCGCGATCGCGGCCAAATTCGCCCGTAACTGCACCAGCTTTGGCGATTGCCTCAGTGATTTTTTCTTCTTTGAAGCGCACAACCTTACCGTCACGCTTCCTGATTGACTTGAACATTTTTACCTCCGTAGTTCTGAAAATCAGTATATTTTTGTGTTTTTCGGTGTTTCAAAACACTATATTTAGTGTTTGTTGAGATAATGTTAACGCTATATGTGGAACTTTTTCAATAGAAATTGTAAATAATACAACGACTAACGGATTGAGATTTTTAGCCATCAAACGCTATATATAGCGTTTGATCTGTTGGTCGATGCGCTATTTTCTTATATCACGTGTTGCATATATGCGCCTCATGATATACTAGAGATATGAAAAAACAAGCTGATTACATGGTAGAGATAGGAGCAATTATCGCTACTGCTCGTACTCGCCAAAATATTACTCAGGCCGAATTGGCCGAAAAGATTGGTACTAGCCAATCTGCAATTAATCGAATTGAGCATGGCAAGCAAAATGCTTCGTTAGAGATAATCAGCAAGATTAGCCGCGCCCTAAGTACGCCAATTGTCACCGTAAACGACAACGCCGCAAAAAGCTTCCGAATTAATGGCGGCAAAGAGTTGCATGGCTCGGTCACGATTAATACCTCAAAGAATGCCGCGGTAGGCTTGCTCTGCGCCTCACTTTTAAATGAGCAAAAAACCACCCTGAAGCATCTAGCCCACATTGAGGAGGTTTATCGCATAATAGAAGTATTGGAGTCGATTGGCGTAAAAACCGACTGGGTTAATAATGGGCGCGATTTAGAAATTACACCGCCAAAGAAATTAGACTTAGACCATCTAGACATCGAGGCGGCACGGCGCACTCGTACTATTATTATGTTCATGGGGCCACTACTGCACCTCTTTAAGACATTTCGATTACCATATGCTGGTGGTTGCTCGCTTGGTTCCCGTACGGTTGAGCCACATTTACATGCACTCAAGAGCTTCGGCCTGGATGTGGACGCCAAATGCAACCCCGGCTTTTATGAGGCCACCGTGCGCAATATTAAAACGGAAGATAAGAAAATCGTACTAATCGAGCGTGGTGATACGGTGACCGAAAATGCCGTGATGGCGGCAGCACTCTACCCTGGTAAAACCACAATCGTTGGCGCTAGCCCAAATTACATGGTGCAAGACGTCTGCTTCTTCTTAAAAGAGCTAGGCGTAAGAATTGAAGGAATCGGAACAACAAATCTAGTGGTTCATGGCGTTCAGCGCATTAGCAAGGAAATATCCTATGCGCCAGGCGAAGACCCAATTGAAGCAATGAGCTTCATTGCGGCTGGCATCGCGACGAATTCCGAGATCGAAATCAAGCGTGTACCAATTGAATTTTTGGAAATTGAGCTCGAAATCTTGCGCAATATGGGTCAAAAAATGCAGATCAGCGACGAATACCGAAGTGTCAATAAACACACACGCTTAGTAGATATTAAGTTAAAAAAATCAACCCTAAAGGCGCCGGCAGACAAGATTCATCCAATGCCTTTCCCTGGCCTAAATATCGACAGTTTGCCATTTTTCTCACTAATTGCAGCTACCGCCGAAGGGCGAACCCTGATTCATGATTGGGTATTCGAGAATCGCGCCGTCTATTCAACAGAGCTTACAAACCTCAATGCAAAGGTGGAATTGCTAGACGCACATCGCATCTTTATTAGCGGACCAACAAATTGGCGTCCGGCCGAAATGATGGCTCCACCGGCGCTTCGTCCGGCAGTTGTAATCATGCTAGCAATGCTAGCCGCCCCGGGTACTTCAATTTTACGCAACGTTTATTCGATAGCGCGCGGCTATGAGGATTTCGCCAATCGCCTACGCAGTCTCGGCGCAGACATCGAGCCTTTGTCCGATATTTAGTTTATTACTTCTACTCTATCTGTTATAATTGGTTCATGGCTATTACTAGAGAAGATGTTTCACATTTGGCAAAGCTGTCAAATATTTCGTTGAACGAAAAGCAGATAGAGCCGCTAATGAAGGACCTCGGCAATATTGTCGGTTATATTTCTCAGCTCGATGAGCTAGATACCGAAGGCGTCGAGCCAACTTATCAGTGTTTCGACATGCAGAACGTTTGGCGCGAAGACGTAATTGAAGAATTCGAGGCAAATCGCGAAGATTTGTTGAACCTTACAGTCGAGAGCGAAGATTATCAGATAAAGGTACCGAGAGTATTATGATTATTGCAGATAAAAACACCAAAGCCGTAGATTTAGTCCGCGCGGCGCTCGACAAAGCAAAAGAATTCGAGGACTATCACTGTTTTATTTCAATGAACGAAGCTCGCGCACTAGACAAGGCGCGCGAGATTGATGAAAAAATTGCCCGCGGCGAAAAAGTTGGTCGCTTGGCCGGTGTGCCGTACGCCCTAAAAGATAACTATCTCAGTCCAGAAGGCGTAACGACGGCGGCCGCCAGAATGCTCGACAACTTCCCTTCACCAATCACCGCAACGGCCGTTGCTAAACTAGAAGCCGAAGGCGCAATTATGATTGGTCGCGCCAACCTCGATGCTTATGCGCATGGCTCCAGTACTGAGAACTCTTATTTTGGACCAACCTTAAACGCTCACAACAAGAGTCGAGTCGCCGGCGGCTCAAGTGGCGGTTCAGCCGCAGCGGTTGCGTTGGGTATTGTACCATTTGCATTAGGTTCAGATACGGGCGGCTCGATTCGTCAGCCAGCCAGCTATAACGGCGTCTGGGGAATGAAGCCAACCTATGGCACAGTTAGTCGTTACGGCGTAGTCGCCATGGCGTCTTCGACTGATGTGATGGGTTGTCTCGCTAATAATGCAGATGACGTCGATCTAGTAATGAGTATTATAGCCGGAAAAGATCCAAAAGATTCAACGACTCTGGATAACTTCTGGAATCGCGAGCTTGAAGATGCGAAGCCGAAAAAGAAAAAGATTGGTATTATCAAAGATTTCTTGGGCGACGGCGTGAACCCAGAAGTCATCAAAACCGTACGCGATTATGCAGAAAAAATGAAGAAAGCCGGTTTCGAAGTCGAAGAAGTCGAAATGCCGATCATGAAATACGGCTTGGCGATTTACTACATTGTCCAGCCGGCCGAGGTTGCTTCGAACTTAAGCCGTTACGACGGCATTCGCTATGGTCATCGCTCGAACGAGGCTAAAGATCTAGATAGTATCTACAGCATGTCGCGCGATGAGGGTTTTATGCCAGAAAACAAACGTCGCATCATGATTGGTAACTTCGTATTAAGCTCTGGCTTTTATGATGCCTATTATCTAAAAGCACAAAAAGCCCGCACGCTACTAATTAATGCTTATAATGAAGCTTTTGAAAAATACGATGCTCTGCTTTGCGCCGTGGCTCCGGCGCCAGCTTTCAAGTTTGGCGAGAAGACCGATGATCCGCTTCAGATGTATATGGAAGACGTAATGAGCGTGCCGCCGAGCATGGCCGGCTTGCCGGCTTTGGCCGCACCGGCCGGAACTTCAAAAGAAGGATTGCCAATTGGTATCCAGTTGATTGGACCGCGCAAGAGTGATCAAATGCTAATTAATATCGCCAAGAGCGTGGAGGAAGTAGCCTAATGGACGGTTCACTACTTACATTGCTGGTCGCGATTGTGGGCGTAGGTATTTTACTACTAGTAATGATTTCGCTTACCAAAAAACGCGCTTACACTTTCGATAAGGAAAACTACCAAGTAGATTTTCTAAGAATCGAAAATTCCCTACAACAAGGCAATGAGGCTACTTACGCAATGGCAATTATTCAAGGCGACAAGCTACTCGATAAAGCACTCTGCGAAATGGGAGTACAAGGGCGCACAATGGGGGATCGCCTAAAGAAGATTGGAAAAGAAAAGTTTTCTGAGCTAAATGCCGTTTGGCACGCTCATAAACTTCGCAATCAAATTGCCCATGAAAGCGATTTTCAACCAGAATATCGTCAAGCGCAACACGCCTTGGCGACCTACCGACAGGCCTTAAAAGATTTGGGAGCAATATAGATGAGTAAAAGCGATTATAAAATAACAGTTGGCATCGAATGCCACGTACAACTCAATACAAAAACCAAGCTTTTTAGCGCCGTAGATAATGATGCGGTAGACAAAGAGCCAAACTCCTGCGTCAGCCCGATTGATTATGCACTTCCAGGCATGTTGCCCGTTTTGAATAAAGCCGCTGTCGAAAAGGCCGTACGCGCCGGTTTGGCAATGAATTGTAAAATTAATCTGGTCAGTCGCTTCGATCGTAAGCATTATTACTATCCAGATTTGCCGAAAGGTTATCAGATTTCGCAGATGTATCAGCCGATTATCGGCTCTGGTGAAATCCATTTGCCGGATGGGTCCTATGTAAAGATCGAACATGCGCATATGGAAGAAGATGCCGGTAAGCTCACCCACTTCAGTAACTATTCCTTGGTAGACCTTAACCGCGCTGGTACGCCATTGATTGAGATTGTTTCGATGCCAGACATCCATTCAGCCGCACAAGCTCGCGCCTATTGCGAAGAATTACATCGTTTGATGCTTTATGCCGAAGTAACAAACGGCGATTTGTATCAAGGTAATATGCGTTTCGATGTAAATATTTCCTGCTCAAAGACCGACAAGTTAGGCACTCGCGCCGAAGTTAAGAACCTAAACTCTTTCCGTAGCGTCGAACGTGCGGTTGAATATGAGTTTGACCGTCAAGTTAAGCTGCTCGAAAAAGGCGAGAAAGTTATTCAGGAAACTCGCGGTTGGAACGACGCGACTGGCAAAACTACTGCACAGCGCAGCAAAGAGGAAGCTCAAGATTATCGCTACATGCCTGAGCCAGACGTTCCGCCGGTCGTTCTAGAACAGAGCTATATCGACAAAATTGAGGCAAATATGCCGATGATGCCAGATGAATACCGCTCGAAGTTTGGCGTGCTCAACCTTGATAATAGCGAGCGAGAAGCAATATTAAACTACCCAATTTTGGCAGGACGCCTAAATGAAGTGCTCGATAAGGGGGGCGCACAACTTGCGCCGCGCGTTGCGCATTGGTTCTCAAGTATTTTACTAGCTGAAGAGAATCTTGATAAAGATTTTTCGCTTGCGACCGCAAGTGAATTAACCGAACTATCCGAAATGGTTGAAAAAAATGAACTATCTTCCACGGGGGCCAAAGCAGTTCTAGCGGAAATGTACGACAAGAAAAATACCCAAAAGACCCCGCATCAACTTGCAAAAGAAATGAATCTTTTGCAAGAGAACGACGAAGATGCGCTTGGCGCAATTATTGACGAAGTTTTAACGGCGCCAGAATGCGCCAAAGCAGCCGACGATGTTCGCAATGGTGAAATGAAAGCGATTGGATTCCTAGTTGGGCAAGTAATGAAGAAGTCAAAAGGCAAAGCAAACCCAGCTACTGTGAATGAGCTAATTAAAAAGAAGTTGTCATAAACGAAAGGAGCAATAGTACAATGTCTTATAAAACCCCAACAAAGGCCGTCATTACTGACGCTGGATTCGCAAGTCGTTTTTTGCCGATTACTAAAACGATCCCAAAAGCAATGATTCCGCTTGGACCAAAACCAATCATGCAGTACGTGGTCGAGGAATGCGTAGCGGGCGGAATTAAAGATATCATTATTATTGCAACCCATGACGGAAAACCAATTTATGAGGATTATTTTAGTAATCCTTGCGAGAAGATATACGCACAGTTAGAGTCGCAAGGAAAACTAGATCGCTTTGAGTCTGTCCGCGAAGTACTCTCGATCGCAAATATTACCGTAATCGAACAAGACCCTTCCTTGCCATACGGTAACGGTTCGCCAATCGCCTCCGCCAAGCCGTACTTAAATGAAGACGAGGCCTTTATCGCTCTTTATAGTGATGATTTAATTTTTGGCGAAGGTGACGTAAAAACTCTCATTAAGGCTTACGAAAAGCATCCCGAAGCAAAAGCAATTATTACTGCTCAGGAAATGCCTAGAGAGGTTTGGAATAAATATGGCATGATTGCACTAAAGGATAAGAAGAAGAAAACTTTGAGCCATATTGTCGAGAAGCCTGCCACGCCAGAACTGTCACCATCCAACTTAACTTCTTATGGTCGCTATTTATTGACTCCAGAAGTATTCGCGCATCTAGTTCCAAAAAATACCGGTCTTGACGATGAACTATGGACCGTTGATGCGATTACTAAACTTGCTAAGTCCGGCGACGTCTTTGTCGTTAAAAGCAAAGGCAAATGGCTCACGACTGGCGATCCAAAGAACTATTTCAAAGCTTACGAAGAATTTAACAAAATGGAGGCATAAATCATGGAAACTCCTGCTTGGATATTAGTATTTATTCTTTCGGGAATGCTCTTTCTATTCTTACTGCTCTTTATTATTCTATTAGTCAGACTAATTGGCGTCACAAAAGAAGCCAAGAAAATTATGATTCAAGGTCAAGGCATTGCGGAAAAAGCAGACGACATTGCAGGAAACGTTCGCGACATGACAACTATAGGCGGACTAGTAAAAACATTCGTTGATAATTACGCCGGAAATGGAGCTAGGAAGAAAAAAACGAAAAAGACTAAAGATATAAAAGATGAGGAGGAATAAAGAAATGAGCGAAGAAAAAGGTAAAGGCGGCAAGTTTCTGCTTGGCGCTGCACTAGGCGCGGTTGCCGGCGCAATTGCTGGTATCGTGATGGCGCCAAAGAGCGGCGAGGAGACCCGTAAGGATATTAAAAATGCTGGCGATAAGGCAATACAGGATAGTAAAAAAGGAGCTGGCAAGTTCTTGAGTCGATTCAAAAAAGATGACAATATTGAAGAGAAAGTCGGAGACATTAAAGAAAACGTCGAGAAAAAAGTAGAAGAAGTCAAAGAAACAGTCGAAAAAATAGCCGAGAAAAAGAAAGTCGAACCAAAAAAGACAAGCGAAAAAAAGTAACAATAATGTTATAAAAAGTATCTCGCAATATAACGCGAGATATTTTTTTATTGACGCTTAATGTTTTTGAATAAAGTGTCGTTGATTCTTTGCACAACGGGTTTAACCTCTTCGATACGTAAGACCGAACAAATAATGATATAGAATACAGCAGTGACAGCCGTGATCGCTAGAAACTTTGGAAAGGTTGCAAGGAATGAATTGTTTACAGCTAAAAGCGGGAGTAGTTTAGTCATAATATACGCAACAATGCCCGCCAAAACGGACGCTACCAGTATTTTTCCCATCGCAACCCAGAAGTTAAAATCAAATAACCTACGCTCCATGTCGCGGTTCTGCAAGATAGCCAATACGCCAACCTCAAAAATAGCACTAATGGATGTCGCATAAGCAAGTCCTTCTGGGCCGAGCTTAAGAGCACTGAAACCGACTGCAAAAATAATCTGAACAACGAAGGCTATTATCGAAATAATAAGTGGGGTACGCGTGTTTTGCTTGGCGTAATAGCCGCGCGCTACGATATGGTAGAGTGACTGACAAAAGATTGCAATCACAAAAGCCGCTAGAACACTGGCAATCTTAGGGTCGCCGCCGTTCTTGATGAAGTTTACGACATAGCCACGGATAAAGAATGCAACAATTGCGACCGGAAGTGATATCCATATAATAGTTCGATAAGCAGAACGTAATGTATTAAGGTATGCCTCTTCGTGGCGAAGCCCAGCTTCTTCGCTTAGTTTTGGAAAGAAGGCGGTCGAGATGGCGACGCCAATGAGATTGATTGGCATCGAATGTAAAGACGAAGCTTGCTGAAAAGCACGAATCGACTGCTCCCCCATGCGAGAGGCAAGATTAGTATTCATAATACTCGTCACATAATCAATACCCTGATCGACCGAACGAAGTGGCAAAACTCTTAGGATTGAACGAAAACCTTGATTCTTCCAATGGATTTTAAACTCATATTCAAAACCAAGACCAACAAGACCGACAATACTGGTTATCAGCTGAAGGATAGCGCCAAGTACAACACCGAGTGCGACGCCCATAATGCCACCTTCGAATAATTGAATACCAAAAATACTAATTCCATTAGTGAAACTCAGGATACCAATAATGATACCAATATTATATAGGGCTGGTGCGATTGCGTAGAAAACAAAGCGCCCAACCGCTTGCTGCATACTGGAGAGAACTGTCGCAATAGCAAATAAAAACGGATTAATAGCAATAACGCGCATCATATTAATAGCCAAAGCCATAGCGGATTCATTAAGGCCTGGCGCCACAACATAACGAACGAGCGGGTCGGCAAAAGCCATGATAAGAATAGACGCAATTAAGCACAATATGGCCAGAAAATTCAAGATACTGCCGCTAAGCTCCCATGCAGATTTCTTATTCCCAGAGACGAGACGTTGATTAAAGACTGGGATAAAAGTAACCGCAAGTGCGCCAGACGTAATAATGAAGAAAAGAAAGTCTGGCACCGTAAAGGCTGCTGTGTAGGCGTCAAGGCCAGCTGGATACGTATCGTAATACATCGAGTTTAGCCAGCGGTCACGAAAAATACCGAGTAAAGCGGATATTAAAGTCGAACTAGCAATTACAATTGCTGCGGTCTTGACTGACAGTTTAGTGTTTACTAGCGAAACGACTGAACGAAAACGATTCTTGCGTTCTTTCATATATCCTTTTAATTATGTAGTTTAGCGGTTTCTGGTAACGTAGTTCCCTCGAGGATTTTAGCAACTTCTGACTCTTCAAGCGTCTCTTTTTCAAGCAAAGCCATAGCAAGCTCATCGAGGAATTTACGATTCGCTTTAAGTACAGCCTCGGCGCGCATACCCGCTTCTTTATTAAGGGCTTCAATTTCCGAGTCGATAAGTTCGGATGTCTTTTCGGAATAAATCTTAGCGCGGTCACCGAAGAAGTTTACTTCATCAGTATTAAATACTTGATCACGCAGCTTAGCTCCCATGCCCTCTTGCGAAATCATCTCACGCGCAAGTTCTGCAACGTGCTGAAGATCAGAGCTAGCACCAGTCGTAATACCATCTTTGCCAAGAATTATACGCTCGGCAACGCGGCCGCCCATCGCACGCGCCAAAACATCTTTTAGTTCATAGATGCTTTTGTAGCTACGATCCTCTGGCGATAAGAACCAAGTTACACCACCAGCATGCCCGCGCGGAATGATAGTGACCTTATGAACTGGATCGGAATCTGGAAGTACATGGCCGACGATGGCGTGGCCGGCTTCGTGATAAGCCGTAATGCGACGTTCTTGATCATTCATAACCTTCGATTTGCGCTCTGGGCCAATAGCAACACGCTCAAAAGCTTCCGTAACATCCGCATTTGTGATTTCGGTATGATTTTCGCGTGCAGCAGTGATAGCGGCTTCGTTTGCGATATTTGCGAGGTCAGCACCGGAGCTGCCCGCAGTTTTGGCGGCCAGAGCATCAATGTCGACATCTTTGGCGACCGGCTTATTCTTAAAGTGAACATTGAGAATTTCGACACGATCCTTGCGTTCAGGTAGCGTAACATTGACATGACGATCAAAACGTCCGGGGCGTAAGAGTGCCTTATCTAACATATCAATGCGGTTAGTGGCAGCCATTACAATGACACCCGTATCATTATCGAAGCCATCCATCTCAACAAGAATCTGATTAAGTGTCTGCTCGTCTTCACGACCAGCGCCGCCACGAGCATCACGTTTGTGCGCCACGGCATCAATCTCGTCTATAAAGATGATGCTCGGAGCATTTTTCTTTGCTTTACCAAAGAGATCGCGCACGCGTGAAGCGCCAACGCCGACGAACATTTCGGCAAACTCGGAACCAGAAATCGAGAAGAATGGCACACCTGCTTCGCCAGCTACCGCACGAGCCATAAGTGTTTTGCCGGTGCCAGGCTCGCCAGCTAAAAGTACGCCTCGCGGGATCTTTGCGCCGAGCTTCTCGTATTTCTTCGGATTCTTGAGAAAATCGACAATCTCAGTCAAGTCTTGTTTGGCGGATTCATTGCCGGCAACATCATTGAAAGTCACTTTCTTTTTTTCATTGCCATAAAGGCGAGCTTTGGCCTTGCCAAAACCCATAGATTGACTATTCATATTCTGCGCTTGGCGCATCATATAGAGAAGGAGGCTGGCTATAATTACAATCGGAAGAACAATGAGGGCAATATCCATAATAATGCCCATCGTATCGACATTTTCGACAATTTCAATCGCAACTTTACCATCTTTGATTACCTCATCGAAGCCTTGTTCCTGTAAAGTGCCCGATCCGTCTTTACGAGAAGTGATTTTTTTTGGCAAACCAGAGCCATCTTTAGATGTAATAGTAAGTTCATTACCCTTTACGACAATTTTCTCAAGCTTTGATTCTCTCGCATAAGTCAAGACATCTGTAAGTGAGCGATCTTCAGACTTACCGCCATTGGTCGGACTAAACGACATTACTACGCCCATACCGAGAACAATCACAATCGCCCAGAACAAAATAGTTCGGATAGTATTTAAGAACTTGTTCGGTTTTTTTTGCGAATGCTTTCCGCTGACATTCTTTTTATATTCTGGCATTTAAACTCCTAAATTAATAGCGAATAACTCGCACTTATCATCTAATAATTATAGCAAAGATTATTGATGACGACATAGAAAATGAGCCTAAAAAAATGAGCCTGCAAGCTCCTTCTAGATGGTCGGGGTTAGCAGGCTCGAACTGCTGACCTCGCGCTCCCAAAGCGCGCGCGCTACCAACTGCGCCAAACCCCGACTGTGTGTTATTATATCATGATTGTGGCGAAAATAAAATATAGCCATTATATCTTACCCTATGCTCCCGTATACCATGTCGGCAGTGGAACAGTGTCTGGGATATTATCAAATGCGCCAGTTTTGGAAACTATACTAGCAGTGTCCCAATCATCAAGTGGGCTAAAGGTTGTAACGCTAGATGCGTTTTTAAATATATTATTAATATTTGTTACTTTGGAAGTATTCCAGCCAGCAATTGCTTCAACGGAAGTGAGTCTAGATACACCCTGGAACATTGATGACATATCTAATACATTTGAAACGTCCCATTTTTCGGCACCGCTAATATCCACAAGATTATAGGCATTATAAAACATCCAGCTCATGTTTGTAACTTTTGAGGTATCCCAGTTCGTCATGCCCGTTATATCCGTCAGGTTTGTAGCGTAATAAAACATAGAATTCATATCCACCACATTGCCAGTGTTCCAATTTGATATACTATTTACATCAACTAGACTCCTAGCATTAAAGAACATTTCGTTCATCTTGGTGACATTAGAAGTATTCCAGCTGCTAGCGCCGCTTATATCTGCAAGGTTATTGGTTCCATAAAACATACTACTCATATTCGTTACGTTGGCGGTATTCCAATTTGACGCACCGTTTATATTAGCGAGGCTGGACGCATTATGAAACATGCCGCCCATATTCGTTACATTGGCAGTATTCCAATTAACTAGCGCGTCAATATCAGGTAAACTAGATGCACCATTAAACATATTACCCATGTCGGTTACATTTGCCGTGACCCAACTAGAGATCCCATTAATATCTGCAAGGCTGGTAGCTACATAGAACATATAACTCATATCAGTTACATTTGCCGTATCCCAATTCGTTAACGCATCTAGGCTGGCAATTTTAGTGGCACCAAATACCCATTTCATGTTTGTCACTTTGGATGTGTCCCAACCGGAGACTCCATCTATATCGACAAGCTTATTGGCGCTATAAAATAGATAGCTCATATTCGTAACGTTAGACACATCCCAACTTGCAAGTGCATCTACATTCGTCATTCTTGTGCCCTGAAGTGTACCACTCATACTTGTCACCTTTGAGGTATCCCAGTTAGCAAGTATGTCAATATTGGTAATCGGTGCATTGCGAAACATACTATTCATATCTGTTACGCTAGATGTATCCCAATTAGCTACGCCGTCAATACTTGTGAGATTGGAGGCGCCATAAAACATAAATCCCATGGTCGTCACATTGGCAGTACTCCAATTAACCGCGCCGTCAATGTCAGTAAGGTTAGTAGCGTTGTTAAACATATAGCTCATATTTGTCACCTTTGCCGTATCCCAATTCGCGAGCGCATCTATATTGGCTATGCTGGTCTCGCGAAACATTGCGGCCATATTTGTTACGCTTGAAGTATCCCAATTAGCAAGAGCATCTATGTCAGAAATATTAGTATTACGGAATGCATCATTCATATCTGTAATATTAGAAGTATTCCAATTGGCAAGTGCTTCAATATTAGTTATTTTAGTAGATCTAAAGATTGAACCGATACTCGTTACTTTTGAAGTATTCCAGCCGGCTAGTGAATCTATATCGGCGATATTAGTTTCAAAGAACATACTATCCAATCTTGTAACACTAGATATGTCCCAATTAGCGAGTATAGATATATCAGTGAGGCCGGAGGCGCGATTGAACACGTCGCGCATATTTGTCACTTTCGATGTATTCCAATTTGCTAAATCATCAATACTAGTGAGGCTTGTTGCTTCACGAAAAGCGCTATTCATATTTGTAGTATTTGAAGTATCCCAACTCGCGACTGCCGAGATATTACTCAAAGCCGAGAATGCATAGAATAGGTTACTCATATTCGCATTCCCCTCAATCTTATCCGCCTCAGAATAGATATAGATTGAGCCATCAGTATCATCAAACCAAGCGTAGATTGGTACTGGTGAGTTTGTGGCTGAAATAATAGCTGCACTAGCTTCTTGAACTGGATTCATGCTAGTAGCGGACTTTATAGCAGTAATGGTTGTATTTTGTGTAGTGTGGGTTGCACCGGATTGACCAGACAATTTCTTGAGTGCTACATTGATGTTTGATCCAGTATTTAGTACTGCGGTTATTTCTTCTTTTACTTCCCCATCCATACTCTTGGAGATGAAAGGCTTAGTCCAAGTAGCGCGTAGTACTACATCATCCTCCATTAGTTTGAAGTAGTCATCATTAAGGATTCTGGAATCACCCTCAGCAATCTCCCAACCATTAAAGTTGTAGCCACTACAAGATAATGTATTATTAGATTTCTGAACTACTGCTAATGGTTGGTAGTCTTGTTCAATTGGAACCGTACCTTCGTAGCTACTACAGTCACTAGGTAGATTAGCTTCGTAGCTTATTTTGTAGCTAGATTTAAGTACGGGAGTAAGTTCACTCTCTATGTTTTCGTCTAATACTTCTGGGATAGTGGTTTGGATGGTTTCATGATCATTAGTTGGTAGGAAGGTGCCTTCTGGGATAGTACTAGCATTCTTAATGGTGACATCTATGGTTAATTGAGCAGTATGGCCAGACATTAAGGCATTATTCATTGTCCAGGTTACTACTGGCGTATTGTTGTTGTAGTTTAGGGCTGTCTCGCCAATAGAGGCTTCTACTGCATCTATACTATCTACATCCCAGTATTCATCATTGATGTAGTCGGTGAGGGTAAAGTCTTCGTAAGTATACGGAGCGAGACTTGCTTCAAAGAGGACGTCTCTTAGCGTGCTCATGTTAGCAATGAACTGGTTGTCTGAGACTTTCTTAATTGGATCGAGGACTTCATCGCCCATTTCGTATTGGATCCCATTAACGACCATATATGGATACTGAGCCTTTAATGCTTGGTATTCAGCTACTTCATTTGGAGTTTGCTTGTTTGGATAACCGTCGGTAAGGAACAATAGGATAAGTTCACGGTTCTCTTGCTTTTGGTAGCCTTCAAGGACTTCTTCGGCTTTCGAGAGACCGGCATAGTAGTTAGTATCTCCAGAAGCGCTTAGATTGTTTAGAAGATTTATGAGAGCAGATTTATTCGAAATTAAGTTGGTATGCTTGGTAGCTTTCGAATTAAAGCTAATTAGGCTAATACGGTTGTCACCATCGGAAAGGAGGTCTTCAATTAATTCGGCTGCATCATGCTTAGCTTGGTCTAGCTTCTCCCCCTCCATGGAGCCAGAATTGTCTACGACCATCACGATGTCTAGATCGGCATTATCTGCAACTTTAGCGATTGTATTAACATCAAAGGTTATTCTTGCTTTGCCCTGCTCAACCCACTTGGCGCTCTTTGTAACATGCCAGGAACCTGGGTCGCTATTAGCATAGCTGACGTGTTGGGAGGTAAGTTCGATGGATTTAATGACTTCGGTATAGCTTGTGGCATAGGTAAGTTTGGCAATAATGCCACCAATAATAACGCTAACTATGACTAGGGCCGACAAAGCGTAGCGTAGAGTGCGCTTACCCCGATTCACTCCAATATGAAGAATGCGAGATAGTCTTTCTTTGAGGTTTCGTTTCTCTGAGGTAGCGACAGCGAAGGCTAAGATTCCAACTCCTAAGCCCACTAGGCCTACATATGGTAAAGCATTGAAGATGATGCCAGTAAAGGGTACGGGTTCGGGGATAGTATTAAAGTTTACCGTAGCCTTGTACTCTTGGCTAGTATCTAGGATACGGTTCTCAGCTAGGGCACCGGTTAGCTCTACTGTATTGGTGAGAGTTTGAGCTTTATTCTCGGTTACCTTGTATTCAGCATAGACGTCAAGGCTAGAGTTTGCGGCAATGGTTGGAATGAAGGCTATGGTACTAGTCTTTACGGTGTAGGAATCGTCAGCAGGAGCCGTGAAGATGGCACCATCAAGTTCTTCTTGGAGATAGACATCCGTTATTTCATATGCGGCTGTATTAGTGACAGTAACTTTGAACTTGACGGTTTCGCCATACATATATTCGCTGCCGTTGTTACCTTCTCCAGGGTCTATGACGATCTTAGCAATACTTGGCGTGAACTTATCCATGGCTCTAGTCCATTCGCCTTGGATGGTAACGTTACCTTCTGGCATGGTGAAGCTTGCATTCTTGTACCAGCCTAGGAAGTTATAGCCATCAGCTTGTGGATCAGCTGCTCTGGTGACGGTATCGCCAGGGTAATAGGTTTCACATGGTGGAAGGAGTGAGTTAGCATCATCTGGGGATACTGCACCTTCAAACTCATAGCAGACCTTGTAGGATATACGCTCAAAGCTACCGACAATAGTAACGTCTTGGGCGGGCATAATGAAGCCAGTTTCACTTAGGGTTACGTCTTGAGTGGACCAACCGCTAAAACGGTAGCCATCAATAACGGTATCCTTGGCAGTTGAATCGAGATCTACCGTCACGCCAGCCTCGTATTCTTTCTGAGCAGGCGGCATAAAGTCTGTTGGTTTATCTCCATTTACGACATAGGTGACATTGTACTTAGGGCTAGTAGTATTCTTGGTCCAGATACCAACTAGCTCCACGTCTTGGCCGGGCATGGTGAACCTACCATTGGCTACGGTAGCGTTAGTAGTAGTCCAACCAGAGAAGGTGTAACCTTCCAGGGTTGGATTCATACTGACGGCTACTTCATTGTTGGCTGGGTGAGATTGCTCGGTTGGTGTAGTTGGGGCTCCGGATGGGATATTGCCCGTATAGCTATATCTAACCTTAAAGACTCTTGCGCTAGAATTACCAATCCAGGCATGGACAGTATTGGAGATAGTAGTAATGTTCTTCTCGGCGGCAAAGGCAGAGTTGTAGAAATCTCGTCTGGTTTCAACCACTGTAGTAGTTGGATCATCGACTTCTGCGGGGGTTTTAGTCATAATGCCAACAGTGAGTTCACAACCAGCCTTAAGCTTCTCTACCATAAAGGAGACAGTACGTGTCGCATCGTCATAATGTAGACCATGGTAGAAGTATTTAGTATGGTCATTATTCCAAGTGCCAGTATTTAGGGTATCTTCATTCGTATCGTCGATGACTTTACCGGAACATTGGATAGAACTATCTGCGCGGGAGACGGCACCGATGGTACCATCCGAGGTCGTAACGAAGCCTTGAAACTCAAGGCCATCAGGTATCTTGTCTGTGACGGAGATTCTACCGCTATAGATACTAGCTACTTGAATGTCGCTAGACTCTATACCAGCAGCATCAACGCCATCTTCATGAACGGCAAGATAATACGTGAGTTCAGCATCAGTATCTAGGCGGACATCATTATCTTCAATGATGTTTGCAAAAGACTGAACAACAAAAACACTCAAAAAACCAAGCATCAAGAGTGTTGCAAAAAATACAACGTTCTTGTTTGTTCTTTGCGTTTTTGTCTTGCGCAACTTGGCGCGAGATGTTGCAGGATTCCTCCTGAATAACACCAATTTTCTCCATTCTCTCGCAGTAGTTGAGATTTGAAGAAACTGCACACTGCCAAGTACCCTCCCTGATGTGAGTACTTAAGATAATAGTAACACTCATAATCAATAAAACCAATAGCGGAATTACACTGAACCAAATCTTGAAATTAGCGAAAGAATAGAGATATAATATTGCGTAGTCGGGGCGTGGCGCAGTTGGTAGCGCGCGCGGTTCGGGACTGCGAGGTCGCCTGTTCGAGTCAGGTCGCCCCGACCACAGAATGATACTGAGGCTATTATTTGAGATAGTCTTTTTTGATTAGTATTAATAAAGCCTAAGCTTGATTAGCTTAGGCTTTATTGGCATCTTTCTACATATTTGGTATCTGGAAAGCACTTGGATCAACTGGGTACACTTGATCTGGCATTACCCCACCGCGCACAGTGTTAGTCGAATTATCGTTATTGGCTATTTGCTCACTTACGGGTGGCATGGAGATATCTGGCGTAGTTAACTCCGCGTTCGAGTTGCTGTTCTCCAAGTTATTTATATCTTGCTGAAGTTGGTTAACATAATCTTGAGCGGACGGAGCCTCGATTGGAGCAGCGACTGGCGCATCGTCGACCGTTGATGGCGCAGCAGAAGGGTCGAATGGAGCTGGTGGTGGTGGCAAAATAGTATTCGCCTCTGGCATTGGGAGTGGCGGATCGACATATTCATTCTCGACCGTGCCAGGTTCAGCTAGAACTGGACCAGCCTCAATAGAGGTCGACTCCGAAATGGGTGACTCAGGAACGGAAGTTGGTTCTGGGGAGGTATCCATAACGGGCATATTATCTGGAACGGGCGCAATTAGTGGCTCTGGCTCAGTTGCCCCAAGTGGAGGTTGAGACCCTTCAGATAGTTCGGAAGCCATCATTGCGGCATAATCTTTGGGGATTTTCGGCGGACTAAGAGCTTCGCTTGGGGGGATAATATTCTTCTTTGTATGAGCACTAGTATCTTGAAGCTCATTAATTACCGAATCTTCTGCACCGCTAGCAACGTTCGGAGTAACCAACTGCTCCAACTCGGCGGTTGCAGTAGCCTGCTCCTCTGGAGTGGGGACGATAGGATCGGCCGACAACTCAATTTGAGGCTCTGGTTCCGCAGGCAAAATTGGTACAATTGGCGGTTCGGCTGACTCATCTTTGGTCGGCACAGTTTCTGGCTCCGAGGCTAAAACTGACTCCGGCTTATCTTTTGAGGACTCTGGAGACTCTTTGGAGGCTGAAGTCTCCTCAACTATTAACGGTTCAGCATTGGGGGTTGGTGTCGACTTATCTACGATATCGACAAGTTGCGGTTTTTCTTGGTTAAGCTTTTGTTCTGATTCTGATTCTGATTCTATTTTTGATTCTGAGTCTAATTCTTTTTTCGTTATCCGCTCAGATTTCTCGGTAGCAACTGACTCTTTCTCGACTAGAGTCGGTTCCGGCTCAGAGACTGAAACTGATGCTAATTTCTTTTTCTCTACTTTAACCTGTTCATTTTTATCAGCGTGGGCAATAGCAAGGTTAGTTGGATCAACTGGCTTTTCTGGCTCTGGCTCTGCTTTTGGTTCTGGCTCTGATTCTATTTTTGGCTCCGAAGTATCATTAATAATTACATCGTCCAAAGCATTGTCGGGATCGGGTTCAACCTTAGCATCCTCGGTAGCGTCAACTACATCAGACGTAAGAATATCAACGGGGATACTTGACGAAATAAGCTGCTGGTCTGCGCCATAGGCCATAAGCTTACTAGCGGTTGCCATAGTTTCTGAAGTTGTACGCTCATTTGAGAAGCGGTTCGTAGCCGCCACAATGCCCGCAAGAAGCGCGGTCGCGGTTGACTTATCTACATTCTCTTTCCCCTTCTCTTTTATGGCTTGAGAAAGCTCAAAAATCATTTCCGAAACAGAAGAAGCGGCTGGGTTACCCCATTCGAGATCACCAAAATTACCAGGAACATTTGCAGAAATATTGATTGAACTAGCATCGTGCATGATTCGACCATACTCAGTCAAAGCCGAATCAAGATCATTCGAGCTAGCCACATTGAGCGCTATAACAAGGTCGACATTATAGTCGCCATGGCTAAATTCCATATCCCCTTCATCAATAGTGGTTTTGTATGGGGTAATAAAGACCTTCACATAATCGCCGTCGATTTTATAGCGGAGATGATCTGCCTTCTCTTTGTCGAGGGCAATAATGAAGTCTTGTAAACTATTTGTGTTTGTCTCAAAGGTTTTTTCTGGCTCAAGGAATTCAATCGCATTCGGTACAGCGCCAGAGAAAATTGCGGTAGCGTGCTTTCCCATTTTATCTAATATGAAGGTAAGCCCCAGAGCAGCAGAAAGCTCGTCTACGCTCGGGTCTTTCGAAAGCGCAACAAGCACATTGTCGCTAGTGCGCACACGTTCAGCGACTTGCGAAATAATGCTGCTATTCTCCTTGGGCTGAGTGTTTGGATTTGGCATTTTTGTTTTTCTGTTTATGTTTTTGACCTTTAATAATTACACCTTAGCATAATCTTTTTAGGATTGCAAGTATTAAATCACCTTAACACTTTACTTTTTTTGAGTTTTAGAATATAATATACCTCAATTGAAAATAATAATATTAAGGAATAAGAGTTAAATGCCGATTATCAAATCCGCAAAGAAGGCTGCGCGTCAAGCTACTAAACGCCGCGCTAACAATCAAGCGATTAAGAAGGTTATCCGTAATGCTTTGAAGGATTTCCATAATAAACCAACCGCCGAAAAGATGGCAGTCGTACAATCCGAATACGACAAGGCTGTTAAGAAAGGCTTGTTAAAGAAGAATACTGCTAGTCGCCGCAAAGCTGCGCTCGCTAAGTGGGCAAAAGAGCATAATGTAAAGCTATCTACAGGCAAAAAAGCTATTGAGTCAAAAGTTGCCACAAAACCAGCTACCGAGAAAAAAGCGTCAGCAACCAAGGCTACTACGACAAAAAAGACTGCAGAGAAGAAACCTGCGACAGCTAAGAAAGCTGCTACAAAAAAAGCCGCTACAAAAAAAGCGACAGAAAAATAAAAATGATCCTATAAAATATCTCCGCTTAGTTGCGGAGATATTCTTTATCCGGCGATAGTATCGTGTTCAGACGACTCAAGCAGTTCGCCATAACTTTGTTCAATTGGTTTACCCTTTACCTTAAGTACGCGAAAAGTTTCGACTAAATCATTGAAGGCCTCCTCTGGATCATCGGCGTCGCTTAGATTCGACTCAATACGACCATAATAGCCTGGTAGTCCGTCAATTTTGTCAATATAAATATTAATAGTATCACCCATTGCGAGTTCTTCGCGGCGACGACTAACCTCATATTTTAACTCGTAGCCAAGCTGATAGACGATATGAGCAGCTTCAGTATAATCCTTAACAACTGTCGAGTTAACAATATCTAAATGTTTCTCCTCATAATGACGCCGTAAAACTAACGCATAAATTGTTTTGTCTGGTGCTTTAACAATGGTGCGCAACGAGAGGCGTGGCATCGACTTATCGCGCGAATAGTTCTTTGGCACGAAAATGCGATCATGCTGCCAATACGCTTCGGAAAACTTAAAATTTATCTCCTCAAGGGTCTGGATAAAATCAGAACGGCTCTGCAACTTCATTTTAACGATTGATTTCTTCATATTATTTCTCCTTCACGAGCTTTATTCGCCCACTTATCCGCATCCTCATTGCCGTCAGTGCCAACATGGCCACGCGTCCATTCGAGAGTAACATCTGGCTTTTCCAAATATAGCGCATATAATTCTCGGACAAGCTCAAGGTTCTTTATTTCGCCCGTTTTCTTTTTCCAGCCATTTTTTTGCCAACTAGGCGCCCACTTCGTAACAACGTTGACCCAAAATTCGCTATCGGTCGATATTTTGTCGCCAGCATCGGCGATTCTATAGGCGGCTATGAGCGCCTGTGCCTCCATTCGAATATTGGTCGAGTTGCTCTCGCGGCCAAGTGCGACTGGTTGACCATCAAGAATGACGGCATATCCGCCAGGGCCAGGGTTTGGGCTTGCGCTGCCATCTGTATAATAGTGTGCCATATATTATATATTCTACCACAGCTAGGTATTTCATTGCCGTAGCTATAGAATTGTATTATAATATTAATGGACGTAAGTGCGCATACTTAAAGGAGGTGGTAAAATGTGCACGTCAGTAGTAGTTTTTGGGGCGCTAGCATTGATAGTAGTAATATTGCTCATCTATGGCCATTTAAGAGGAGGTTATTACGGTTATTGCATCATGATAGTGGCGGCTATATTTGGGGTAGTTGGGAATTGCGTTGCACTGTTTAATGCGTTTCCTAGAACGGAAATCCGCCAAATATGCTGGAAGCAGGATAATGTAATATCCGCAATAGACGACAACGGCGAATCGAAGAAGTATCAATTAGATAAGATAAAGCATACAGATGCCGAGTACGATAATGGGGACAATATAGTAATCATATCCGATGCTTTAGGGACAGTTTTTTATATCGCTCCGGCCGGAATCGTCTCATTAAATGAGTAACAACATAGTAAAGCGTCGCAATCGTTTCGTGATTGCGACTTTTTGTTTCGATTTGGCGCCACCTCTTATTGGTGTTAAAATTAGATTATGCCCGCGTGGCGGAATTGGCAGACGCGCTAGCTTCAGGTGCTAGTGCCTTCACGGGCGTGCTGGTTCAACTCCAGTCGCGGGCACCATTTCTGAACTATTTTTTGAAGATCATGCCCACTAGGCGATTTAGCTCGAAGCTCGACGATTATACCTATGAGTCACTTATAGACCTATAATTACATCAACGATATCCTATCATAATAAATAATTAAAACGTCACGATCTAACCCATTTCGTCTAATGCGTAATGATTAAGTTATTTTTATCATACCACCTTAGCAAAACACAAGCGGCAATTGGGTGAGTATTTTTTGCTTTTCATCGGCCTGAGTTAGGACAGCCTTTTGTTTTTTCTTCAACTACGCCAGCCGCTTCGTTCCAGACAGACTCCGAGTAAGTGCAGTTCTTGGTGACGTAAAAATCCTTAATGATATTATCATCATTACTTTCTGGATCATTAACTGCGAGTGCATAGTTAACAATTGGGAAATAATTGTCAATAAGTTCTACGCGCGCCTCGACTCGGCGAAAGAGATCGTTCGCGCGGCCCGTCGAATCTATGACTGGTTGAACGTTGGCGAACTTGACGCTATTACATCCAGATTCATCAGTAGCGCCCTTCTCTTTATAGATACTGTCGCTATCTCTGTCGCAATGTTTAAGCTCAACATTGACTTCGGTTTCTGGGCCACCATACGGGAGATTAAGAACTAGGAAAAATGTCGTGCGGTTACGCTTATTGATTGGGTAGCTTTGCGAATAGCCAATCGGCTTAGGAATATAAATATCCGCAGTGCAAGCATAGCCGTTGGCGGTATCCATATTATCATCAATAAAACAATGCACATCTAACGGTGTATTTTGCGATTTTGTTGCAGAAGCGACGAAAGGACCACCATTTGTTGAGAAGTCATCTCCGCCAATGTGATTTGAATATTTTTCCTTGGTAACTCCGTATGGATTAGCAGTAGAGGGACGAAGAGTGATGGAGCCGCGATTAGTACGTCCGCTCCTGGAGGAATAGAACTGGCTTAATTTAAACGTCTCTGCAGTTTGAATAAGCGTTGCCCGGATTACGGATGGCACGACAGGCTTCTCGGTAAAGGTATTTTTATAGTTTTCAGTATTGCTTAGAAATATATTATTATCCGTTAGCACACCATTCATTTCGGGGGCACTCTTGAAGCTACGAAAATCATTAGTATTAAGATTGTTGCTAGTATCATTAACACTCGAAAGGTCTTTACGGCTAAACCAGCTTAATACGATACGGTTGACACTGTCGGTAGACTCACCACTATCGGTACGAAGCGGCACAATTTTGGAAGGGTAATTTTCGGTAAGTGTAGTAATGTAGTCTTTATTTTGCGGAGAGACTTTTACACAGGTATATGCCTGATCGAAAGCAGTCGCAGACTCATTAACTTTTTCGCTATTACTCTCCGTCTGAATAATCGTTTCATGATTACTGATATTATAATTCAATGCTTTTCCAACAAGATCGCAATCTTGCGAGTACTTATCGACATTTGTTTGGAGATAATCAATTAGTTTGTCACATCCGACATTTTGGCCATTAACGGTGTAATTTGGATTATTAACGCAGTTTTGATAGCGCAAAAGAACGATTTTCGCATCCTCAATACCAGCGAGCGCAGAGTTGTAAGCTGACTGAGAGAGGCTGTAATTAGACGTGCGACCCAGTTCCGTAATCATTAAACGAACGAAGCTTAATGCAATAATACTCAGAAGGGTGGCCGTAAATACGACTACATAGATTGCGGCTGCACCTCTTTTTGTTTCTATCTGTTTTTTCAGCATATTACCTTTCCCCATATTGGTCTGCGTTGTGCGACTCTCCTGTTGCGCGCATTGCAAAATTAAATTTATTAACAGCACAGTAGTTAAATTCCTGATTGGTAGATTCGACATTGTTGCTATACATAATTTCAGAGCCTGTACAAAAATCTCCATTAGTCAGCACATTTACACCACCGCGTATCGTGGCAAGAATAAACATGCCAGAGTAGAAAATCTGACCGGTTTTATTATTCTGAGTAGCAGGAAGAATAACGAAGTCGTAAAGCGCCAGATCTGCATCATCGTCACTTATTAAGCTTACAATATCTCTTTTATCGCTAACTTCGGTTACCTTTGATTTTAGATTCATACTATCCTCATCTGAACGCTCGCATGCTTTTCGACTAGTGTCGGGTATTCTAGCAAACTTATAATAATTCTCCTCGTCTCCGACTTTTATGCGAAAAAGACTAGATATATAACTCGAATCTTCGCGCGCCATCTTAATAGCAGGTGCAGTATTCCAGATATATGAGTAGGATCCAGTACAGAAAACGCCGCCAGCCTGAACGTTTTTCTCGTTATATAGCATAGTGGATTCATTATAATAGTTGCGATATACCTTTAGGATATCATCACCGGTAATATTCTTTGTACTATCGGCTGCTGTCGGGTTAATATTCTCTACTATTGGCGAGCTAGCGATAGTACGCGATAAATCATTAAGAATATCACGACCGGTTGCGTTAATGGCGCGCATAGATAAGCCTTTGCGATATATCTCAAGAATTCGCATCGTAACGGTTGCAATGCCCATGAGTAAAACCGCGAGAAATGTCATAGCAATCATAAATTCAATAATCGTGAATGCTTTTTTTTGTTTTTTCTTTGTCATTATTCAATCACCTCTGGATTATATAGGCGAACGATAGTTGAAACCGTGCTTGGAGCGAAAGAGCCAACACTATGCCAGCAAGAGCGGATATAGAAGTCGAAGTAATTTGATCTAATAGGGTCATCCTGATTGTCGCCTACAGCAATGATAAAAATGCCTTCTGCGCGCTCTACGCGATTATAAACTTGTTTTTCCGCGAGTGAGCTCGATTCGTTATTGTTCTCGCTACTATGAGATTCGTCGTTGATAGCACGACCAAGCCCAGTATCGCTAGTCTTCTTATAAATAATACGCGGATATAAAGGAGTCGTGGTGAGGCGCGACGAGGCGTCAACAGACCTGGTGCCACCATCCTCATTCACCGTTACGCCGACAATGATATCATCAATAACCGTTTGGTAAGAGTTGCCATCATATGATGTGCCAGAGTCTGGTAGGATCAGACGAGTATTTAGAACAAATGCGTTATATCCAGCCACCATACCGTTCGCGCCGTAAGCCTCGTCACAGGAATGAATCTTATTAATATCAAATTCGACAGTGGCGCCAGTATGTTCATCCTCAATTTGCTGAGGCTTTCGCGCGATTGCGCGAAGCGCATCCCAAAGTGAACGGAACTGACTCGATTTTTTATCAAGTTGACGTTCAGCGATATAGCTATGATGAATATAGCGTAGAGCTTCAGCTTGATTGTCGACTTCATTGCGTGCCATAGTAAATTCAAGAGTACGCTGAGCATCATTGATGCCACTATTCATTAGGTTGATCGAAATAATAGCAATAAGGGCAAAAATAGCGATTGCTATCATTACTTCAATAATTGTGTCACCGCGTTTTCTTATTTGCATTCATATTCTCCGTCTTCAAAAGTCATACCGCTTGATGCGTCTTTTGCTAAATCGAGATTAATAAGCTCTACGGCATTTTGCCCCATGCCACCGCGTTGGACTTTAATAAGTCGGCGTGCATTATTATATGTTTGGTTGTCGCCAGAATCAACGCAGATATCGAGGTCTTGAATTTTGAAATGCCCAGAGTCAAGATATTGATTAATACCGTATGTATCAATAATTGTTGAAGCGGCAGTCTCTTCGCCTTGACCGCCATTCTTCTTGTTTATGTCTTCATATTTAATATAATTGTCGCCATCTTTAATGGCATCATTCCAGACATATGTCCTAATCGACCCATCGCGTGGCGAACGGAATATTAAGAGTGTCTTATGCATTGTGGAGCCATCAACATTTACAAATTTCGTACCCCATTTTGCAGACTGGATGCGCGAGCTATCTGCCGCACGTACGAAACAATGGCTAAAAGTATCGTCGCAATGATAAAACATATTGTTTGCGCTTGCAATATTCTTTAGAATCTCTAAGTCTGTCATACTTGAATCTAGTTCTTGGCTATTCGCCTTCAAAACTGCTGAATAATCGCGGCCAATAAGCTCCGTAGTCTCTATGTAATTATCATTCAGAAATACAACAGCTCCGTAAATAACGCAGTTTGTGCGACCGCGATAAGAGATACTATCTGCCGCAAGTGTCGATTGTGCCTTAAAGTAGCTCCCTGGACCAGTAGTGGCGTCAAAATCAGTATCACTGCTAGTTAGACCATAACAACTGGCGTCATTCTTGTTGTGACGAATTGAGATTTCCGTATCGGTTACGAATGAGTATTGATCACGAAGCATATTAACCGTGTCCTGAACAGCATCGTTATACCGCTGCCTGGCAATATTGCCACCTAGACCGCCAAGGATACCGACAAGCAAGAGTCCACTTAATGCTAGAAACAACATCACCTCAATAATAGTGAAACCTTTATGGTGAGCTCCCATATATTTAGCCATACTATTATTATACATTAACATAAGCGAAAAATCTCGTATTTTTATTTATACTAATATCTAGGTGGCAACTCGCGCGAGTAGGTCGTAATTGCTTGGTTATAGCGGGTCATTTGGCTAAAGTCCCATAAATAATTATCCATACCAAGGTAAAATATCTCCGCTCTCTTGATGGAGTTGGGGCCACTATCGAGTCCGGCCGTGCGATTTAATGTAATAGAGCGAGTAATTACTGGAGCCGTAAAAATAATCGTCTCATTGCATTGATCGGCAGATATGTTGCCAATTTCGGCTATAGTATCATTTAGAAAATCTGCATAGCTTGCAAAAGCGCAAGTATTGATGTTATTTGCAATAATTAAGGCATCTATACGTTTAACCCTGTGCGTAATTAAAATATTATCGGCAATAATAATAGCTTGACGAATCTGAGAAATATCCGTAAAGTCAGGGTCGCTTTCTCCGATGCGAATATCCTCATCAATAACTAAGGTGCCGGTTATATTCATGACGGCATCCTTAAAGTTGCTGCCCGAGCTCGCAATCAGTCTTAGCAAAGTTTTATTCGTATTAGAATTAGATCCTAGATAAGCATTCCCAATAATATGAGCTTTAAAATTATCTTTATCGCTGAGTATATTGTCAAGATAAGCGTATTTTTTACCATTCGATATAATACACCTAGTAGATGGGTGATCAGATGAGGTGCATGACGACTCTGAAATACTGCTCATATCAACGGTATCTGTATAGTTATTACTATATCGTCCTTTGACATTATTGATATATCGCTCGATTGCGCGGTTGTTTATATTATTGCTACCAATAAAGCTAGAGCCACTTGCGCAATCGGCATTCGTAAATGTTTGCGTAGAATACACACAGACCCTAGTATTACTCTCGGTTGCTACGCGAGAGTCGTCGGTGTTTTCGCGTGCCTCATTTATGTATACTCCTTTATTCTTAGTATGGTAGCCGTACGTTGCACCAGAAGCCATACCATGACCACTCGCAGTCATTACTTTACCGTAGACCCCATATTCCGACCAAGAACCAAACAGATATTGAGTGCCAGCTATACTCTTTGATGTCGTTGATGTAACAAAGCCTTTTTCACCGCCCGCAAAAGCATTTGATGCCTCAATACTAATGGCTGGCTTTTTCGCAACAACACTGCAAGTCGTTGCCGTTTTACTGCTACTGCCAGTGCCTTTTAGTGCAATATCACCTAAGCCAGCTCCGTCAACCACTGGTTGCATATATTGATCATGGCTATCGGCTGGAGAAACAGTAATACGAGCGCATACCTTCGTGCCAATCTCTAAATCGTCAGGAACTGGAACGTCAAATGATATATGACTATGGCCACCATCGCTTAGGGAACCGTCCGTGTTCGCGGTTCCATTTAAGTTACCATTTTTATTAAGAACGCCATCATAGCTGCCCGCGTCAATAGTATGCCTACCGAACCTTGCACCATTCCTGTTTTGATAATAATAATCTACACGGACAGAGGTCTTTTTGGTAATAGTCGCATAAGTATTATCTTCTGGGTTAGCGCCAAACTTACTATTTTTGCGGGGCGTAACGTAGATATCTGTCCCAATCCTCATACTTTTTCCACCATAAACTACGTGTTTGGCAGCGTCATTGGAGATTGCTGGCTGGACATTATAGTTATATGGAACCTTTACGGAAGCGGTTGCCCGATATTGATCATTCTGATTATAAGTGCCATTTGGAACTCCATTGGTAATTTTAAGATTATTCCATTGGATACTTTGAGTAATAACCGTTCCAACATCTGAAGTTCTATTTGTAAAATATGTCGCGTTGCAATTTGAACTACTACCTCCTGCGATTTGATAATACGATAAAGAATACTTGGCAGCTGAGGTGTTATTACAGCTATACGACTTAGTGTTATATGTATCCGCATTGGATGATTCAATATTTGTATCGGACGGAGAGGTGGCACTCAGTTCAATGGAGTTTCCGGTCGTAAAGCCATTAGCACTAGTACTCAGCCAGGTGCGATCATCGGAATATTTAAGTGGCGAAGTGGAGATTGTGGTCGGGATCTTCTCGCCAAATAAATAACCACTCGCACCAGTTGAGCTTTTACCGGCAGAGTGAAATCTGGTCTTATATGTATCGTTGTCGAGGTTTGAGTTATTGACTGCGTATTGAGCGCCAGCGCAGCCTTGATGAATAAAGCGAATCGAATCGCCCGGGCGCGCCCATACGTCATCTGCGGAGACGGTATGATTCGTGGCAGCTCGAAGGGTTGGCGCAGATGTCGGACTATAGCTATAATTGCCGCCAGAAATAGTTTTATTAGTTGCGCCGATACGAGCAATATTCCAACCATTATCGACACCATACCGATATGAACTATCGAGTGCACAGGCGGCGAATTTGCGTTTTATCTTGATACATGCCTTTGATGTTTCCATCTTCGTACCTACACTCAGGCCCGCGTCCGCATAATATTTATCATGATGCGATATCGTTTCGCAAACAGTAGTCGACTGTTCTGGCAATAGTTTGATCGTATAAGTCGTGGCGGCGATATTAGCAGTAGCACCAAGGGTCACATTTACTGCACGGTTTCTAGCTCCACCACTTACGCTGCCATGAGAACTTGAAAATGTAATCGAGGGGTTCAAGTTAAAAGAGTTTACCTGTCCACGGCGACGAAGTGAGTGCGAGAACGTCACATTTGTTGTTTCGCTATCTACGACAATATATTCGCCATCATTGGCCACAACTACGCCGTCCCAATCGGAGGTATTTTCGTAGATTGTATCGTCGACTGTCATCTTGACGGTACTATTCGAGTCAATCAAACTTGGACGATAAACTTTTGCGCAAACTTTTACGCCCTTGTGTTCGGTCGAGTCTTTGTAGCCAGCACCGTAAGATAGGTTTTTGTACCCAATCTGCTCGCAGTATTCCGCCCCATTTTCAGCATTATCTGGTATTTTGAAGTCGCGGAAGATAAAACCATTGCTATCGAAGTTTCCACCAGCGTTTCCAAATCTTTTGACTCCATTAATGTCTTTAATACTAGCACTACCGTTCTTACAGGCATTGCCAAAATTAGGAGCCGACGATGTCGTAGCGGTACCACCATTATTATAAAAAGTAATATTACAACGAGTATCCGACTTCCAGTTGTTTAGATTAGTATAATAATGCCTGAATGTCACAGTTTCGCCAGGATGAACATTGATTGTCTCCTTGGCTTTCGTTGTATTGTAAGGAGTTTCATTGCCGTTACGAGTCTTATTTTTAATGGTACTGCGAGGCAAAATGGTGGGTTTTGGAGCATCCTCAATCAAGAAAAGGAGTTGCGACCAGCCACAATTACCATTGTAGTTATAGCACCTATGCACCCAAATTGAACCTTCTCGATAGCCGTTTTTCTTTTTAAGGTTACTCTCTCCGTAAGCCTTAATGTATTCATCGATATTAACCTCAACTTGTGCGGTCGCAATTGGCGTCGAAAAACCGCCGCCTACATTATTATTATAAATTCCGTGAGTTCGAATAAAATAATAGCCCCATTCATTTGAGTACCCCCAACCCGTTTTGTATTTAAAGATAGAAGTCTGAGTACTATTACATCCTTGATAAGTACAGATACGAACCTTAGCGGCATACACCGCGCCCTCGGGCTGATGAATTTGCCCCATCATGCCGATTGTAACTTTACCGGTTGGAGGGGCGTAGTAATTTAAAAATAGCTCATACTTATTGTTAACTTTTCTAAATCCTTTTCCATTACTATACAAGCCAGTAATATAATAAATGCCGCGCGACGGGCCGCCGCAAGCCCAAGTTGGATTGGCATGTAATGGAAAAGTACCATTCCGATCAATATCTTCAAATTTTTCGTAGGCTTTAATGGAGGCATTGTTCGGTAAGAAATACGAGTTGGCGTCAGAGATACAGCTCGCATAAGTGTCTTTAATACCAATGCCACCCACGCTTCCAATAGCAGAAACAAGTAGCCCTAACAATAATAACCGGTACATTCTCTTCATTATCTACCCATCTCCTCTTCGCGGATCTAAATCTTCACCTATACGCTCATTGGCTAATTTTTCGTATTTAATCGCTTCGTCTTCGTTGCCTTTGTGTCGCTCTAAAATTGCAATCATTGAGGCTGACTGAGAATTTGGATGAATTTTTTCCGCCTCGCGTGCATCTTTTAGGGCCTGGTTTATCTCCATATCGCCGCCAAAACAATCATAAATTGCCGTAGCGCGCTGAATATATAGTAGTGCTTTACTTTCTTCATTCTTGGCATTTTTGATTAATTCGTCGTACGCCGCCATGCCATCAGCGTAATCTCCTTCTATGAAATAGCTGTTCGCTGTTTCGCTATCCATGAACGCGTCGATAACTTTATTATTGTATTCTTGATGCTCTATGATTTTCTTCTGTTTAGTCGTCGCTTTAATACCAAATATTGCAGCGACTACTAATACAATTAGAGTAATAACTCCAATTATTATGTATTTACAGATTATCTTGCGGTTTTCACGCAGGCGAAAGATAAGGTTTTCGCGCCGAATACGTTTATCTTCTCTTTTTTTAGCGCGTCGTTTATCTTTTGAATCTTTTTGCTTAGCTCGTTTGATATCATTAACCTCGCGTTCTGCGGCGCGCTTCGCCTCAAGACGCTCGCGTTCGGCTAGTTCCGCTTTATGTTTGGCCTCGCGTTTCGCTTCACGCGCACGCTGCTCTGCACCCTCGACGTTAATAAACATGTCGGCGAGGTCTTTTTGGCTGATCTTGCTTGAATGAAATTTAATGTCGCTTTCGTTGATAGGAACACCATCAATTGCGACCGTTTCGCGTTTGCGGCGCGCTTCTATTGCGGGGTCTTCCGAACCATCAGGGTTTTGGAGAGCACTCTTAATATTCGGGGATGAGCCCATGGTAAGGTCTTCGTCTTTTTTGCCCACCTCTGGCAAAGCTTTTGCGATATTATCGCTCATGCTTACCATTTTAACATATTTATTGCAAGAATTCCGATGATAAAATGATTAGCTTAGGATACTAATGGTAGATAACCAATAATTACTTTGCATACTCGATGGCACGAGTCTCACGAATAACATTAACCTTAATGACTCCTGGATATTGCATCGTTGCCTCAATCTTATTAGCAATGTCGCGCGCAAGCTTAAGTGCCGACAAGTCATCAATCTGCTTCGGCTCAACAATGACGCGGATTTCGCGACCAGCAGAGATTGCGTAAGCTTTATCGATACCAGGGAAGCCAGTTGCGACATTCTCAAGTGCTTTCATGCGTTCAGCAAAGTTCTCGGCGGAAATATTACGAGCGCCTGGGCGCGCGGCCGAAATAGCATCAACAATCTTAACAATAACAGCCTCTGGTGTAGTTGGCTCGATATCCTCATGATGCGCAGCAATTGCGTGCACTATTTCGTCTTTCATGCCAAACTTTTTAGCAAGTTCGGCGCCAATATCGGCATGCTTTCCCTCGATTTTATGAGTCACAGCTTTGCCGATATCATGAAGGAGAGTGGCAGTCTTTGTAATGTTTACATCGGCGCCAACTTCCTCGGCGATCATGCCAGCAATATGGGCCATTTCAATGGAATGAAGTAATACATTTTGTCCATAGCTCGTACGATATTTAAGCTCACCAAGCAGATGAAGAATTTCAGATGGAATACCAATAACACCAACTTCACGCGCAGCATCCTCGCCAGCGCGAACAACTTCTTTCTCAATTTCGCGTTCAGCTTTGGCGACGGCGTCCTCGATGCTAGATGGATTAATGCGACCATCTTTCATAAGGCGCTCAAGTGCATAACGCGCGACTTGACGGCGGATTGGATCAAAACTACTAAGTACCACCATGCCTGGGGTATCATCAACAAGAACATCTACGCCAGTAGCATGCTGAAGAGCTTGAATATTGCGTCCTTCCTTACCAATAATGCGACCCTTCATATCATCATCTGGGAGCTTGAGGCTAGTAACAGTACGGTCAGCCGTAACCTCGGAAGACATGCGCTCCATCGCGGTTAATAGTATAGCTTCGGCAGTCTCGTCGACATAGTCACTATAAGCCTTTTGTTCTTTGACCATAAGATTAGTTAAGTCGTTCTTAATATCTTTTTCAGTCATAGCCATAAGCTTATCTTTAGCGTCTTTCTTACTGAGACCGGCAATTTTTTCGAGCTTTTCTTGGGCTTTATCGCGAATGCTACGAACTTCATCCTTTAGCTC
This sequence comes from uncultured Candidatus Saccharibacteria bacterium, assembly GCA_947303945.1. GTDB lineage: Bacteria > Patescibacteriota > Saccharimonadia > Saccharimonadales > Saccharimonadaceae > UBA2834. The sequence goes on from CAMYZS010000004.1 coordinate 65,027, forward strand.
TTCGATTTCGCCCTCTTGCTTACGTAGAGCCTCGGCACGCTTATCAAGTTGATCGAATTTTTTATCAAGAAGCGTCTCGCGTTCCACTAAACGGTTCTCGGTCTTTTTCCATTCCTTACGATGTTCGTTCTCTTCGCGCTGAGTCTTATCGTTAATATCAGATGCTTCTTTTTTGGCGTTTAAAACAATTTCTGAAGCCTCATGTTTAGCCTTACGAATAAGCTCATCGGCTTTATTTTTTCCCCCATTTTCTTTGCTTTTATTCAGGGCGTAAAAACCGCCAACCCCAGCCCCAGCACCTAAGACTAGCCCGGCTATAAGTAGACCTATCTCCATTTTTCCTCTCTCTTTCTATACGCAAAATTTAATATCAAAATATAGATAAAGGTGCGCATATCAATAAATTAAATAAATATCGTGAAATTAATGGTAACTCTGTACCTATTTTATTGTATCACGAGATTACTTCTTTGGAGGAGTAATATTTGCCGGGCAACCATATTCCGGCATAATGAAGTCGACTTTTTCTTTGCGATGGTTAAAAAGGGGGATATTTAGTTGTTCAGCCAACGTATTCACTACGGTAGCGCCGATCCTAAGTCCAGTAAAACTGCCGGGGCCCGACATAAAAGATATCTCTTCAAGATCTCGCCAGTTTTTGCCGTTTTCTTGAAGTTTCTCGTGAATAAACTTTAATAAATGTTTTGCCAGGTCGCGACCAGACTCCCATTTATATTCTTTCTCATCAAGCTTCATAACAGTAATTGACTGGGAAGTATCTAAATATAACTTCATTTTTCAGTAATCTCCCTAGTATTTTCGTCGATGTATTTTATTTCAATGATTATATGCTTTTTGGGTAGAACATTTTGAATACTTTGCCCCCATTCAATAATAGTTATAGTATGCGGATCCGAGACAGCTTCCGTGAGATTCTCGGACATAATTCCAGGATTAGACAGCCGATAGAAGTCATAATGGACAAGGCGATAGTTCTTGCCAGTATATTCTTTAGATAATGTGAAGGAAGGGGAAGTGATATTCTCATTAATACCGAGGCCATACGCAATGCCGCGCGTAAGGGTAGTTTTTCCTGCGCCGACGTCGCCGAGTAGCTCTAAGACGCTTGGCGCTTTAAGCTTTGCGCCAAGTTTGCGGCCATACTCAAGCATCTCCGATTCAGAATGAATTAGCATGAGTATATTTTACCATATTTTGGAGATTTATCCAGGACGAAGCTTGGCCTGAAATTATAATTCGTTCGCCGTTTCAGCAGACAAATACCGACAATTATTAGTAAATATAAAACAATGACTGTTAGCGAGTTCAGCTGAAGATTGATAGTAGCCCATTTAATACTGCTTAGTCATTGAATAATATTAATCTGATAGCTAAGCATGATATTGTCGGCATAAACTAGGAAGCCGGAAAGACTCCGAGGGAGTACTCCGCATAAAATTGTTATCAACATAATATAGGGGATAACTGGGGTTACTAAAATATTAGCAAGAATTCCTACAACAGATAATTGGCCAAAATTATAAATACTAAGCGGAAGACAAAAAAGCTGTGCCGAAACCGTAATGATAATCATTTCGGCGATAAACCCTGGTTTGTTTTGCCCGTAAAAAAACTTCTTTAATAATGGCGCTAAGAACATAATCCCAGCATACGACGCAAATGATAGTTGCCAAGCAAGATTCAAAAAAGCTCGTGGGTTAAATAGGATAGATATGGCAGCAACATAGATAAGTAGGCGTCCAGGATGGAATTTGTGGCCATAATACTCCGCAATCAGAGAAAAACCCGATACTAAGCTGGCGCGCAAAAGACTGGGGGTCAATCCCGTAATCGACAAGAATAGAGTTATCGTCATAAAGGCAGACGCATAGCCAATAAAGCGCGAGATTCTACTCATCCATTTCTTCATGAAGCCCGCCAATATAGAGAGACTAAAGCCAGATGCGACCACGATATGCGACAAGCCGACCCCACGAAGTTGCTCCTTTAGCTTCTGGGGTAATGATTTTTCGCCAATCAAAAAGCCTAACGCTAAGTCTGACGTGGCGGAATTATTAAATATTTTACGCAAGCGGGAAGCAAATATAGCACGAATTCTTGCTGGATAGTCGGGCGGGTCAGGCTTATTGACAGCTAAAACCATCGGTTTATAGATTGATGCGTCATATTCGTCGAAGCCATCTTGCACCTTTCCTCTTAGCGTTATCCTGTCGGAACGTTGAATGTCCTTATACTCCCCCGCCAGAGTTACGTAGACTTGACTTCTTAGCCTCTTTGTGCTATAATTAAGGCATATATCTGTTAGCCTTAGCCGCGTCTGGCTATTTTTTTGTTCTGGCATTTCCGCCACTGCTGCATCAATAGAAACCATATGTCCGACTTCCTTTATGATATCTTCTCTATCGCGGATAACTCGAGCAGAACAAAATACCCCTATAAGAAAACCGGCGGACGCAGCAAGAATAACCTTAATAAACAACTTCGGGACAAATGACAATACTACCGCAATGAGCGAAACGACTAATGCTCACTCCCCTGCCCAATTCCACGAGAATAGGAAGCATAAAAGATTACCTATAATCATATTGGCTCCAAATAGTAGTGGCAAAATTGAAATATGTATAGTCTTTCGATGCTTCATGATTATAAGTTTAACTAGACTCGAGAAAGACACCAAACACTAGCTTAAATATTTGCTATACTTAAATAGTGAGAATATTATTCAAGAAGAAAATGACCGAGAAACAGCGCTATGTAGCATCGTCCTTAATCTTCTTATTTGTGGTCGCTATTTTACTTACATGGTTTTTGGAATATCGCTATTTCTTAAACGACATGTGGCGGGCTTGGAACTTTGTAATAGCTAGTCCGATTGTTTACCTCTTTAATGTATTCTTAATGTGGCTGCTTTTAGTTTTCCTATGGGGATTATTGGGTTCGCCGATTATTGCCGCTAGTGTTTCTTGGATATTATTAATCATAGTTACTTATATTCACATCAAGAAATTCTATTCTCGCCAAACCCCAATCTTACCAGAAGACTTTCAGCTAGCTAGCCAAGCCTCAACCCTGACCAAGTTTGTCGACTACGGATCGATTACGCGAACTATAATTGCTATTTTATTAGTCATCTTTTTGTCTATTTTATGCCACAGATTCTTGGCAAATAAATACACTTTGATGCGTAAATGGAAGACGAGTGGCTTTATTCAAAAACACGCGCTCGCTATGCGCTTGTTAATTGTTGCCCTAGCAGGGGGGGCGTTCTTTATTTGTACAGATTTTGTACGGCACAATGATGGCACACGCTACGAGGATATCCCAATTCTAGGTACGCATTTTACAGCTTGGAACCAAAATCGAAATTACGATGACAATGGCTTTATTTTAGGATTCTTGTATAACTTCCAAAAGTTAAAACTAGAGGAGCCAGATATTTATTCGGAAGAAAAAATACAAAAGATAAAAGCCGAGTATGACGCAAAGGCCGAAGAAGAAAATCTAAATCGCAAGAACCTAGCCGAGGACGATATAAATGTAATAATAGTCCTAAACGAGTCTTTTTATGACCCAAGCGTAGAATTTAACGGTGCAAAATTCGAGGATTATTATCCTCATAGTGGCGGCGAGATTATGCCGAATCTTCGCAAGATTCAAAATCAATATCCGAGTGGCCTAATGTATTCATTAGATTACGGCGGTGGAACCGCAAACATCGAGTTTGAATCCCTCACTAGTCTGACGAATTATTGGACAGACACCGTACCGTATACCGCGCTAATACCAAAAGCTGGACAAATACCATCGATTGCACAGACACTAAAAGCTAAAGGCTACAAAACAACAGCAATTCATCCTTTTAATGGCGGCATGTATAAGCGTAATATTTCCCTAGCAAACGAAGGGTTTGATACTTTTATTACTGAAAACGAAATGGATTATAAGGAACATGACGGGAATTCAGAGTATATCAATGACCGTTCAGCTTATAAACAGACATTAAAGGTTCTCAACGAGAGTAAAGAAAAACAGATAATTAGCCTAATAACGATGCAGAATCATACCCCCTACTACGCCGAGAACTACGAGGAAACTGAGTTCGCCGTCACCACTGAAGGAATCGATGAGCAAAAGAAATCAGATATTGCAATCTATTACCAAAGCCTCCATAATTCTGATCGCTACTTAGGAGAGTTTATCTCGGAGCTAGACAAACTAGATGAAAAGGTCGTCGTCTTATTTTACGGGGACCATTCGGCAGGACTATTCGACAATATAGTCGCACATGAAGAAAAAGCCGTACGTGATTTGTCGCGCGTGACTCCGTATTTCATTTATTCAAACTATGATTCAGGTTTCCGCAATAAAGTAACATTACCGACCACTACGCCAAATTGTATGGTTAATACCATGCTAAATGGCCTAAAGTGGCAAAAGGACTCCCTATATTATATGCTAGATAAGGTCTGTGAGGCAGAACCGATTCTGACAGCGGCATATTTAGAAGGAAGAGAAGTAAGCATGGCAGACATTCTTGATGATTATGAGCTAGTTACTTATGACATCTTGGGCGGCAAAAAATACTGGATGAAATAGTACTAAAGAGCCCCCTCGCGGGGGTTCTTTTTTATGCTTTAGGAAAAAGTGGCGTGGCTGGCGGTTGGATTTTAGTTGCCGTAAATATCGTTTCAATTCTTTCGCCAGTTTCCGGCAAGAAAAGCTTGAGACGATTGTTGATTGCGAGCAGGTCGATGACGAGCTTTATCAATACATCCCTAGCCTTGTCTGGATGAGTCTTAGCAAGTGCCCAAGGCTTTTCGAGGTCGATGCGCTTATTTAGTTCGGAGATACCATCCCAAAGAATATCAAATGCAATATTAAATTCATATTTCTTCATGTGGTCGTCGAAATCTGGATTAGCGCGCTGCTCAACTTTTTGTCCAACAACAGCATTCTTTTCGCAAAGTGTAGCTAGGCGCTGAACGAGGTTGCCTAAATCATTCGCCAACTCATTATAAGACGCCTCGTATTTGTCCCAGGTAAAGTCGGCGTCGTCGGTCGTCGAAGCATGGCGCAGGAAGAAATAACGAAAGGCAGCAAGACCATGCTTAGCAAGAATATCCTCTGGCGCGATTACATTCCCGACGGTTTTAGACATCTTTTCACCATTAACAGTAATAAAGCCATGTGCAAGTAAGTTACGCGGCAACGGCAAGCCTAGCCCTATCAGCATCGCTGGCCAGATACCGGCATGAAAACGTAAAATATCCTTGCCGACAATCTGCGTATGAGCAGGCCAATCCTCAGAGATGTCTTTATCCGGAAAACCGAGAACTGTAATATAGTTTGCAAGAGCATCAATCCAGACATACATAACTTGCGAGTCGTCACCTGGAACCGATACCCCCCATTCAACTTGCTCTTTCGGGCGAGATATAGATACGTCTGGCATGTCCTTGAGTAAATTGAGAAATTCTTTTTTGCGAAAAGATGGGGTAATTTTCAGCTCATCAGACTCAATCGCGCTACGGATATCATCTTTAAAATCCGCGATGCGAAGATAGTAGTTCTCTTCGCTGAGCTTAACGTATGGCTTTTTATGATCTGGGCATTCGCCATGATTATTATCATGTTCCTTACTTGTGACATAGCTTTCGCAACCTTCGCAATACCAGCCTTCATACTTATCCTTGTAGATGTGGTCGGATAATCTTGTCCATATTTCTCGACAGCGACGCTCGTGATCTGGGCTAGTTGTACGAATGAAGTCGGTATACTCTACGCCGAGTGAGTGAATGAAATCTTGAAATTTCTGCGCATTAATATCAACAAACTCTTGGGTAGGCAAACCCTGTTCGGCAGCTTTTTTAAAGATTTTATTGCCATGTTCATCGGTGCCCGCTTGAAGGCGAACTTTTTCTCCGCAATACATCATATATCTGCGAAGAGTATCCGCAAGTAGATAATCCATAGCATGACCAAGGTGCGGATTACCGTTGACGTATGGAATAGCTGTTGTAATATATGATTCTTTCATGAACCATATTTTAACATCTTTTATAGACAAAGACGAATACTACCCTAAGTTAACATCTCAAGTGCAACAAAAAGCATCGTATTCTTAGTTCCTGTAA
>CAMYZS010000005.1 GCA_947303945.1 uncultured Candidatus Saccharibacteria bacterium
TTCTTGTTTTTTACTCCGCCATTCAATTTCGTGAAGATTGGATGTTTCGACATAGAAATTTAGCTCATCTTTATCCTGCGTTCTTTCATCTATGTCATGCAATAGGGAATCTAGATGCTGTAATTCTCTCTCTAAGTATTTCTTCTCCCGCTGATACGGTAGTTTTCCCTTATTGTCACCTGACCTTCCAATGAACCTCCCTATATTATGAAGGTCTGGGTTTAGAATCTTTTGTCTCATTCCGCGGAATTGTCTTTGCACCCCATCGCCAAGCTGAGTCCACGCTACTGACTCATGGAATGAGGGTACTGAAGGTACTGCGAAACTGGATTCTGGGTCTTCGTCAGTATTGCAATATTCTGTTGAATCTGCAAAAACTCTGGCAGCTCTACGAACTGTTATGTATTCCAAGTCCTTTTCGCCTAGAGGTTGTTCTTTTCTGGCATTTCTTCTGGCAACTTTATCTGCAATTGCTCCATATTCGTCGATGATTGTCGCCCATGAGCCTATACTCGTATTAGTGATTTCGGACTGATAGCCGCTAATTTTCGGGAAATCAGGCGACATGTCCCAATTATTATCTCTCAGGATATCTGTCGCCATTTTGTATGCGCCATATTCGGGTGTACCTATCATGGCTGATTTGAGAGATGCCCTATTTAGGCCGGTGAGAACGCTATCTATACTGGCATCAAATGGACTTAAAGGTTCTTGTACGTCAACATATTCATCCCCGCGTTGTTCTCGCCTCCATACTTTAGCGGTTCCATCTATGAAATCTTGTTGGAACTGCAGTTTGTTCATGAAGCTGTCAAAATTTGCATAGCCGAAGTTGTCGCTACAAAAAAGCCTTACTTTGTCGGATAGTGAAGAGCTTAGGATAAACCTAAGTTGGTTTTTCTTATCCGTGATTTGCTGATACTCTTCAAGTACACTTGGGTCACCCTCTGTGCTTTCGCCCAAATATTTAAATAATCTATTGTATTTCCTGAATACCTGTTCTGGCGAAAGAATCTGTCCATAGGAGTATTCAACATCGTCTGCATTATCTACGATATAGTCTTGAGAATAATCGATACCGTCTAGCTCATCTATGCTAGTTGCGCCATAACTTTGGAGTTCTTGCTGGATGGCTTGCCGAGATGTGGTTTTGGCGCGGATATTATATTTAGAAGTCTCCGCACGACCCGATTCTCGCTCAATTCTTCCATATTGCTGTTCGTACCGAGCCTCTGGCTCAGAGTGCATTCGGTCTTGCGCTATTTTCTCACTTCTTCTCGCTTTCCGCAGAGCGCGCGCTACAAAAGCAGGTATAGATTTGGGTTCGCCATCCGTTAGATTTTCTGGGCTATATTCAGTCTCAAAGTTAGTATCTCTATTAGCATCTATGTTGAGACCCTTGGCACCTTCCATATATATATAGTTATAGCATAAAAGCTTTTGACACGAGAGGGATGCAAAGCTGTTTTTCTATACATACATTTCGCAACAATCCGCTATCCCAAGTTTCAGGCAAATCTCTATTACTGTTTTGCGCGAATGGGTCGAAACGTTGCCTGCTTTTCTGAGTTCAGAACAAGTTATGCTACATGTGCACTATGCTAAGATAAAAGCATTATGGAGCTAATTGAATCGAGAAATTGCCAAGAATTCTAAATTATTATCATATAGCCAACCTAGAACTAATATTTGATGGCTTTGAGCATATTAACCCAAACGAGATGTTGTATTATTTTCATAATCCCAAAAATGGAGAATTATATGTAATTTTACTAGCTGATTATATTATGGAATCCGTTGGAGATACTAATCCTGGCCGCATTGCGGATGATTATTGGCCAGAACATGAATGTGATTGGGAAGTGCAAAAATGGATACCGCACAATAACCACTCTGCAGACTTATCTGATTTTCGAAATTGGCTCTACAAGCCTGAATGTGGCGATAAATGCGCGGTCGCTAAAATAAATGCAGATATTTCGGCGCTCGGGGGGCGTATTTTGGAAAAGAATATGCCACATATAGACGAGGCCGAGATGGCTACCGGAAAGGCTCGGAGGAATAAATTGACCGTAATTGATTCGCGAGAGTTCTAGTCTTTTTTATCTCGCTAGCCCTAATCGCTCGTATCAATATCTAATGCGATGTTGATCTTATAATCTTTAAACTCTTCCTGAATCTTGTTGTAAATATCCCGATAAGTCTTCTCGCGGTTATGTGCATTAAAATCAATGATAATGTCGAGACTGATCACTTTATCTTCTGTATCCTGATAAAAACCATGCATCTGCAAGACTTCTTTATGTGCAAATACAATCTCTTCGACTCTCTTTTTTGTCTTAATTACATCTTTATCCTTGGTATTTATCGAATAAACGCCGATCGTATGCAGGAGTATGCTATATTTCTTAAAAACTCGTTTGGTAATATTACGCGATATTTTATCAATATCGGCTACCGACAATGTGTCCGGAACTTCGATATGAATTGAACCTAAGTATTTATTTGGGCCATAGTCAGTTAAAACTAAATCGAATGCGCCCTGAACTTTATCTTCCTTTAAGACCTCGCGCTTGATAGATTTGGACAAGCTGCTTTCGATGCGTGCGCCGAGTACGCTATTGACGGACTCTTTAATTAGTTCAATACCTGTTTTTATGATAACTGCCGCCACCAATGCGCCGGCATATGCCTCAAGGTTTACTCGAAAAACTACATAAACCACTGCCGATGCCAGTACAGAAATAGATAGAATTGCATCATTAAAGGCGTCCGTACCACTCGCTATTAATGAGTCAGATTTGACGTCGTGACCTTTTTTCTTGACATATAGCCCCAATGCAAACTTTACTAAAATACCAACAATCAAGATAGTTATTGTTGTTGTGCTGTAATTAACATCTTCTGGAACGACTATTTTCTTGACCGATTCAATCAATGCTGTAATGCCGGCATAAAAAACGATAGCAGAGACAGTCAGGGAAGCAACATATTCGATACGTCCGTGACCATAGGGATGATTGCGGTCTGGTGTCTTGTTGGCAAGCTTTGCGCCGACAATTGTAATAATACTCGACAAGACGTCGCTCAAATTATTGATGGCATCTGTAATAATCGCGATTGAGTTTGATAAGAAGCCGACCGCCATCTTAAAACCAACTAGTATTATGTTGGCGCAAATGCTAACAATGCTAGTCTTAATGATGATTCTCTCGCGTTTACTGTTCATGAATAAAAGTATACTTTATTTGCTTAGTTTCGTCTGCCATCATATTTGATGAATTATGTTATAATAGTCGCGGAACTTTAGTGGCTCGTTTTTTGTCTAAGGAGGTGAGCTTGGTTATGCGTTACTTCAATTACTTCCACTACTCAGAAAATCCGCAACCTGATTGCGCAGACCGGCTTCAGCATCGCGCATTTTCACCACGAAGGTGGTGACAGCGGCAATAAATGGCTGGTTTTCGTACTGGAGAAATAATCATTAAAGATCCCCTCAGCCGAGGGGATTTTGCTTATTTAATCTCTTCCAAAACTAACTGGTCATTGTCGAAATGGTATTTAAAATCAAGCTTTTTACCAGAATCGTCCTCTATCGAAAACTCATATTTGCCACCGCTATAGCCGTTTAACTTTAAATTATAGTATTCACCCGTGTCAAGTATTACTACTTCGCCTTGTTTTGTACCAGAGTAGTATTGTACATATGGCCCGTTTCCATACTCAAAGCCATAATCAGACAGCGATCGATATGTTTCATACATCTTGCCGCCACCAATAATAATCATGGCTGCCACTAGAGCGGCAATCGATAGTAAGAAAGTCGTAATTCTTGGCTCTTTCTTCGAGAATAGACTATATGCCATCACTGGAATAACTGCGAAACAGTAAATCGCGGACAACAAATGATTTGGGAAAGATTGTGGGAAGCCGCTCACATAGCCTACGCCCGTTAAGATCAGAATTGCTGCCGCCACTGAGAAGATGATGCCAGCTACAATGTTATCTTTCTTGATATACCAGCCCACGAATGCGCCAGGGAAAGTAAGTAAAGTAATCTTGAACCAATACGGATAGTAATTGAGAATTCCCCAACCGTACGCATTAAACGGTACTTGCAGTAAATAAACCAACGGTTGCGAAATCAAGAAGAACACAAAAGTTTTAATTGCGGCCTCGAGCGGTTTCTTGCAGTTTGTAATTATAATAATTGCCAACAATATCCAAGCTTCGACTGTTACAGCAATATCATGGAATGAATTTCCGTCTGGCACTAAAATTGCCATCAAGGCCGTATAAATACCTGCCAGCACCGCAAAGATAATCAGACGCTTCCAGGTCATCTCGAAACCGCCAAATAATTTCTTAATTAAACCGCCCAGCGTGACCTTTTCTTTCTTTTCTTCCTTAGCTTTCTTAGTGGCTTTTGGATTTTTGCCTTCTTTTGACTCTTTCGCTTCTTTAGTTTCCTTTGCTGTCATAAGATTATCGTACCCGATTATTAACTCTGTTTATAGATATTCTACCAATTCCGAAATATCCTTGCGCTGGTCATGCATTTTACTGCCTTTGTCTTCTTCTGAACGGTAACCTAACGGCAAAACGCAAACTGGTTCAATTGTTTCCGGCAAACCAAATATATCCGCCAATTCCTGATTACCCCAGGCCCAAGTCCAAATATTATCTACGCTCAGATTTGTTGCTTCCAAAAGCATATGTGTCGCCACGATACTGGCATCGATCACGCCACTTTTATGGCCTTCGTCGCTCGCAAAGCCAGCGGCGTCGTCTGCACAAACCAACAAGGAAGTTGGCGCCCCGTAACGGCACGGATGCGTCTTGTCGAGTTTCCTAATCGCATCTTCGCTCTCAATTATGTAAATCTTGAAGTCTTGCGTATTCTTAGCGGTTGGCGCAATGCGACCTGCTTCCAAAATTTTCTCGAGCTTTTCGCGCTCTAACTTTTTCTCGCTAAAACGCCGTGTTGAACTGCGTTCGCGAATGACTTTTTCAAATTCCATCAAATCTCCTTTTGGTCGGGGCTACCAGGATCGAACTGGCGACCTCACGTCCCCCAGACGTGCGCGCTACCGCTGCGCCAAGCCCCGATATAATTATTATATAAATAACCATTTATTCTTCAAATATTAGATGCATATTGACCGTCTCTTGCCAAGGCTGGACCGTTCAGGATTTGACGACGAAGACAGATATGTTCTATGGTATCCCAAATTCCGTCCAACGTCCGTGGTGGTATTAGTGGATAGCTTAAATATCATAGTATAATCATATCAATGAAACTTTTACTTCACACTTGTTGTGCGCCATGTAGCGTCTACTGTATTAAAACTTTGCGCAAGAATGGCATTGAGCCGACGCTGTACTGGTATAACCCTAATATTCATCCATATCAGGAATATAAGGCGCGTCGTAATTGTTTGCGTGAGTATGCCAAAATCGTAAAAGTTAACCTGCTTGAAGACGATGCTTATGGTCTTGATGAGTTTGTTTGCAATACTTACGATAAGCTTTCTACGCGCTGCCGAGATTACTGCTATCCAAAACGCCTCCGCCAAGCTTTTGAATTTGCCAAGAATAATGGCTACGATACGATAACTACCACCCTACTTTACAGTATCTATCAACAACATGATGTTATTAAGCAATTAATGCAGGACCTCTCTGCAGAATATGGCATTAGTTTTTATTATTATGATTTTCGCGAAGGCTGGCGAGAAGGGCAGGAGGAGGCTCGTCGTATAGGCCTTTATATGCAAAAATACTGTGGTTGCGTCTTTTCTGAAGAAGAATCATTTCTCGGTCGCGAAGTTGCTCGTAAGATGCAAAAAGCCGGCATCTCGCCAACCAATGCCAATGTGCGCAAAGTTATCGAGAAGAGCAAGACAGACAATATTGTCATTCCAAGCAAAATGGCTGATAATATCTAAAAAATATCTCCTTTGCGGGAGATATTTTTATTTAGCGACCATCTTTTAAGCTGTAATGCTTGCGCTTTTCGCTATGTTTGTGGTTATTATTGCGATTAAGCTTAGCGACTGGTACTTTGCACTTAACTTTACGTGCCATCTTAAAACCTCCAAGTATACAAATTATTTATCAGCCTTGGCAGCCTTTTTCTCGGCTTCCTTTTTGGCTTTTGCGACCTTATTGCCAAGTTGCGCTTTTAGCGCGGCAGCCTTCTTGGCGCGAGCCTTGAAGCGATCGACGCGACCTTCGGTATCGATAATCTTTTCCTCGCCAGTAAAGAATGGATGAGAAGCGCTCGAAATCTGCATTTTTACGAGTGGATATTCATTGCCATCCTCCCACTTGATGGTTTCTTCCGACTTTGCGGTTGAGCGAGTCAAAAATGAAAAACCAGCTTGCTCATCGGCGAACACCACAAAACGGTAATCTTTAGGTTGAATTGATTTTTTCATAATTACGCTAATTATATCAGATTAATCACCGTTAGTAAAGTATCAAAACCGCCGAGCAGCATGTCCGAGATGCTTCTTTTTTGGTATAATTAAACTTAAGCATAATTAGGAACAAAAAATGAACCCAGAAGATTCGAATAGTCCTGGATTAAACACGCATCCAGATTTTAGCTCTGTGCCATTACCAGAACCGACTCCAATCAAATCCCCATATGCGCCGATGGGCGGTACGCTTGGCGATATTGCCGATAGTGTTGCGAGTGATTCAGGCATGACCCCCCAGTCGCAGCCTATGCCTATACCAACGCCAGGAATCGCCTCTGATAATCCCGAATCGGCCAACTCCTCGACAACGCAGCCATCTTCTCCAGTTGGGAAGAAGCCAAAAGCTAAAATTATTTTGCTCAGCATTAGTGCCGTAGCTGTAGTGGTTTGTGTATTTTTATTTCTAATTATCGCAAAGCCATTTAATGAGAATACGCCTATTGGCGGTAGTTCTTCTCAAAGTGGGCCGTTTTATGACGACAAGGCGTTTATTGTATCCTCGGAGGCGAGTGGTAAGAAGAGGTATGCCATCTATAACTCAAATGGTGAAGCAGTTACGGACTTTATCTATGATGGTAGTAGAACAACCTTCATCGGTGGTACAGTCTTAATGAAAAAAGACGGCAAATACGGCCTTGTCGGTCAAGACGGCAAAGAGGTAATTGAATTCGGTAAATATGGCAAAATTGTGGCTTATGGCGGCCTATATGGCCTAAATAGAGACGGTAAAGATATTCTTGTCAATAATAAAGGTGAAATGGTCACGGAGTATAATGTAGATGATTTTAGCCATTATAATGATTATACTGGTGGTCCAGAAACGGCCTATACGCTATTTCGTAAAGACAATCATTATGTCGTATTTAGTCCATATGGTGTAAAAGTGACAGAATTCGATAGCGTAATTACGCCAACTATTTCCTCTCCAGATATGGGGAAGAATGACGGTCATACGATAGTCGTATATAGTGGCGGCGTTATCGTGTTCGACGATAAAGGTAATGAAACGCGCCGTCTTGATAAGAATATTACCAGGAAGATGTTCGGCATCTTCGCCTCAAAAGGTGGCAACATTATTGGGCTTTCTACGGTAAATATAAAGCTAATAGAGTCGCTGGGTCTTATTACTACGCCAAACGACCAACGCGATAACGCGCTTATTATGGGGGCGGCATATTATGAGTATAATCATAAAGACTGTGCTGGCTTATATTATAATGATAGTTACACTGAAGGAGATGAAGACGGTTTTGTTCTCTGCATGAGGGGCGCTGACACTCGAACTATTACACGCGACGGATCGTTATCGCCAAGCGCTTATTATTACTTGACCGCCAAAATGAAACCAACGATCATGACGCTTCATGACGATATATTTCCAATAACTAATGACTCATATGCGACAATGACGAAAGAAGTAACAAAGGTCGATAACGTTAAGGCGTTTAGTATCTTCTATAAAGGCAAGAAGGTAACTAATATAGCTGATACTAAGGAGCTTCTAAAAACTGACACTAAATCTTTTACGAAGACATCTACTAGGAATACATATAATCTCCTTGGCATGAATGATAGCTATATAATTCAACATGTTAATAGTAAAATGATTGATAAATATGCAGATGGTTCTTTTTCGAAATTGGTCGAGAATAAAGGCGACGCGACGGGCGAGCTTATATATATGAGTAAGAAAGGTGAAAAAATATGCACGTTTGATAAAGAAGGATATACCGCCACGACCGCAAAGTCATCAATGCTCTTTCCGGACCAGAAAAAAATCTATGACGTTAGCTCTACTGACGTTACTGGTTTCGTGAATGGCGTTGCTCTAGTCCGCAAAGTCGATAAGAACGGTTCATTCGATAAGAACGGCTACACTCGTATTAATGATAAATGTGAAGTAGTTAACGAAGACGTATATTATGAGAGCCTTAAAAAAGTTGGTAGTCTTGCGATGCTTACAAGTAAAAAAGCGAATCGATATACGACCGAGCTAATAAATGAGGATGGCCAAACTATCGCATCCGCCTCCGCTAATAATAGTGCTCCTAAAATTACAGAATACACAAACGGCTTCATCTCACTAGGAACTGAAAAAGCGAGTATTGTCGGTTATGGCAAAGTATTGAAGCAAATAGACCACTTCTGTCATTTTGAATCTACGCTAGCAACTTTTGAACACTATGTCGAATTCACAACCGCAGGACCTTCGAATATATGCGATGATAAAGAGGCTGTCGGCGGCGAGCATTTCTACTACTTGCCAAGCGGTAAGGAGTTTTACCATTGGTCTGAACGTGATAATAAGACAGGAGGTAAGTGATGAATGATACTAAGCGAAGCAATAAAGCTAAAGTTGCTATAATAGTAGCTATTGTTCTGATTATAACTATTGCGGCCGTGGCCATCATCGTTATTTTATTCGTAAAACATTCTAATCTACCATTACGTAATCGGAAAAATATCTATGATCATTATGCTTACTTCGTGCCAGAAAGCGCAAAAAGCGATACTAAGTATGCCCTAATCGATAAGGATGGCAAGGAACTGACAGAATATAATATTGAGAAGTTTGATCAATTTATTGATGGTTATACGATTGTTAAAACGACGGAAGGGTGGGGTATAATAAATGACTCCGGCGAAATGACCGTACCGCCAAATAAATATGATGCTCTCTCGCGCGTAGGTGGGCTCTATACGGCCCTCGAGCCAGGATTGCCAGAGCGCAAACTACTGCACGGCTCGGGTCACGTAGTTACAACTTACTCATCGACACTTAATGCTGACCTAAATAAGGAGAATTCTTACGGCAACAAAAGAGCCGTTGCCGTCGCTATTAGGCGCGAGGATGACACATATGACATTTATGATGCTAGCGGCGAAAAGATAGAATCTATTAAATCAAAGACGACACCAGTCATTAGTGCGTCGAGTTCTTATTTAGGGATTCGCAATAATATTACTGCCGTCTCCTATGATAATGGCATAATTCTAATCTCGAACAGCGATTTAAAAGTGATATATCGCGCAAGCGAGATTAGCCGCAATTATCGCTTAATAAACGTCTCGTTCGACGGTGCTAGGATGACGTTTAAGGAAACGAAGAAGGACTCTAATTATGAAAAAATTAATCAGGCCTTTTATGCGAATGGAGTCTTTAAAGAAGTGGGTGATGAGTGTGGTCGTTTAGACATAATGAATTCGGAGCCAAGCCAGACGGGATATATAGCATGCAGTCTGACTAGCCATAATGGCTTCTATGACTCCCGCGGGAATCTTCGTTATTATGGCAATTTATACTCCGACAAGCAATATGCCATAATTGATGCTAGCCATTATGCTACTTATTCTCGCAACGGTACTGCTATGATTGGCAATCACTCTATTAGTGCGGTTACGAACATTGAGGCGATAGGGCAAAACTACATTGTAAAATCTGGCACTCGGTATTTCATCTATAGTGATGATGGCGTAAAAAAGTGTACATTGCCAAATAATTATATTTCGTTTGGTGGGTTCAATAATTATGGCGCCGCTATCTTAACAGTACGAAGTAATATAGATAGTAATAATAGCACCACTAAGCAGTATTTAATTGATCAATCCTGTAGCAAGATTTCTTCAAAGTACGACGCGCTCTCTACTTTAGGTAATAATTATTATGTCACCAAAACAAACATTTCCAACGTGACGACAAACTCGACCTATGCATATGAAGTTGGTTTAATCGACAAAACTGGAACTGAGAAAATCAAAACTGGGGAATTTGAAAGCATCTATGGCACAGGCAGCTTCGAGGGCGAATATAGGTTTATTATTGGTAGAAGAACAGATGGAGTAAGCATACTTTTTGACTCAAACCTTAATAAGATTGCTAAGTTTAAAGGATCCGCCATTTTCGACAATATCCAAACCATGCTTAAAGTGTATGGTGAAAAACTTATTGCTTATTATTCACCAAATGGTACAGAGCTCCATTCGATTCCAGTCAGTGAGTGGTCGGTACCTCACACTTAGTCGCGGCCGTACAGTTTCTTTGTAATATCTTCTAGCTTTTGGGTGCCATTTTCGAGTTGGTAATAATGGCGAATATAAAAAAGCGTCACGATTAGTAGAATCAAAGTAATAACACCAAGGCAAAATATAATCGGCAAACCAACATTATCAGGCAGGGATATAGCAGAAAACAGAAAAAGCGCAAAGAAAATAATTAAGAATAGCGCAAAGAACATCGTTACAATTAAATGAATCAATCTTTCGTGCTGAAACTGCGCCGTAATTGTTTTATGATAATTTATCAGTTCTGCCGACGGGTGCTTGCTAGCTTTTGTGATTTCTTCGATATAATTCTTAAGCTTTTTGTCCATACCTATATTTTACCGCATTCATAACTAGCCACAACAGTTAATTGATGTTAGAATAAACCATATATGTTAGATATAAACTACATCCGTGCGAATCGCCGTAAGGTAGAGGATGCAATTCGTAACAAGGGCTATACTATAGACCTCGACGAAATCCTCAAACTCGACGACGAGCGTAAGAGTCTATCGCAGAAAATCGACGGCTTGCGTCAAGCACGCAACCAAATCTCTGCAAAGATGAAAAGTGGTAAACCAGACCAGGCTTTAATTAAAGAGGGGAAAGGCCTCAAGAAGGACTTATCCGAGCTCGAGCCGAAACTCACCGAAGTCGAGAAAGAATTTATCTCTAAGCTCAAGACTGTTCCAAACATTCCAGAGGATGATGTACCAATTGGTCTCTCGGAGGACGAAAACGAGGTTGCTGAAGTTGTTGGCGAGCCGCGCAAATTCGATTTCGCGCCCAAAAACCACTACGAAATCGGTCAAGCACGTGGCTGGATCGATAAGGAGCGCGCTGCTAAGGTTTCTGGTGCTCGCTTTGCTTATATCAAGGGTGATATGGTTAAGCTTCAAATGGCGATTGTTAACTTTGTTATGGATAGCTTGTCTGATGAGCGCGTTATTAAGGAAATCGTCGAGAAGAATGGTCTTGACGGTGTCTCTACTAAGCCATTTACGTTAGTCTTGCCGCCATTAATGCTTCGTACCGAGATATATGACGCTATGGATCGTCTCGAACCCCAAGAAGACCGCTACAAGATCGAAGGCGACGAACTTTGGCTGCAGGGTAGCGCCGAGCATGTTCTAGGTTCCATGCATGCCAATGAGATTTTTGCCGAAAAAGAACTTCCAGTTCGCTATCTTGGCTACGCCACTTCCTTCCGCCAAGAGGCTGGTACCTATGGTAAAGATATGGAAGGTATCATTCGTATGCACCAATTCGACAAGCTCGAAATGGAGAGTTTCTCTACAAAAGAGACCAGCCGCAAGGAGCACGAACTCTTTGTTGCTATCCAGCGCTGGCTCCTCGAACAGCTTTTGCTTCCATACCGCGTAATTCGCAAATGCACTTTTGATATTGGCAAGCCTGACGCCCGCGGTATCGACATGGAAGTTTGGCTCCCGGGCCAAGATAAGTATCGTGAAACGCATACTGCAGATTACATGACGGATTATCAATCGCGTCGCCTTAATACGCGCGTTCGTCGCGAAAATGGCGAGGTAGAATTGGTCCACACCAATGATGCTACCGCTTTTGCGTTGGGGCGCATTATGATAGCCGTTATCGAGAACAATCAGAACGAAGATATGACCGTTCGTGTTCCTGAAGTCTTGCGCAAATATTTGAATGGAAAGGAGATCTTGTAATGATCGAAAATATTGATATTAGTGGCTCTAATTACGACGTCGAAGAGAGCCTTCAAAAGTACGTTCAGAAACGTATTGGTAAGCTTGACCGCTATCTACCGCGCCAAAACCGTAAGGATCTAGTTGCTAAGGTAGTAGTTACGCAAGTAAATCGCGATCATGGCAACAAGTATGAAATCTCCGCTACGCTAGATATTCCAGGCGGCAAAGTTCTCAATGCTAAAGATGAAGCCTCCAATGTTTTTGCGGGCGTCGATATTCTTGAAGCGAAGTTAACTGGTCAGATTCGTCGCTTTAAAACCGAGAAAACTAATTACGACAAGAAAGGATTCCTCAAGCGCTTCTTAAAGAAGTAAGCTGCGTGATATACTGGTACGATGAAAGAGAAGAGGTCAGAAGAGAAGCAGAAAAGGGTGGAAGAAAAAACCAAAAAGACCAAAAAAGCTCCAAAAGAAAAGAAGCCGACTGACAAGCTTGCCGACAAATCTGGTACGACCAAATTTTTGCAACATATTTTTGGCGATGCGCAAAAACGCACCCTTCGTCGCCTCGGTCGCCGCGTTGATGAAATTAATAAACTTGGCGCCAAGTATTCCGAAATGTCTGACGAAGAGCTTAAGGCTCAAACCGAAAAGCTCAAAAAACGTCTCGCAAAATTAACCAAGCAAGAACAAGCTCGACTTGCTCTCGAGAAAGTTAAGGCCGAGAAGGCTAAAAAAGACAACAAGAAGTCCAACAAGCAGAGTAAGAAAGATAAGAAGTCCAAGAAAAAGCCGGTTCAAGACGACGCCAAGGCACTCGATGCTATCTTGCCAGATGCTTTCGCACTCGTGCGCGAGGCTAGCGACCGCGTCCTCAAGCTCCGCCCATTCGACGTTCAGCTAATTGGCGGTATTGCACTTCACGAAGGCAACGTAGCCGAGATGAAGACCGGTGAAGGTAAAACCCTCGTGGCAACTCTTCCGGTTTATCTCAACGCTTTGACTGGTCGTGGTGTTCACGTCGTTACCGTTAACGATTATCTCGCGCAGCGCGACGCCGGCTGGATGGGTGAGCTCTATAACTGGCTCGGCCTTACTGTTGGCGTAATTATTAATGAAGCTAGCTTCTGCTATGATCCAGAATATACTAATGAAGACCATGACGACGAGCGTATGCGCCATCTCAGGCCATGCACTCGCAAAGAAGCTTACAACTGCGATATCACTTATGGTACCAACAACGAGTTTGGCTTCGATTATCTTCGCGACAATATGGTTAAGGATGCTCAATATCTTCGCCAGCGCGAACTTAATTTCGCCATCGTCGACGAGGTTGACTCTATCTTAATCGACGAAGCGCGTACCCCTCTTATTATTTCTGCTCCAGCTGCTGATAATCCAGAAAGCTATTATCAGTTTGCCAAGGTTTGCTCGCAACTCGCTAGTGAAGATTATGTCGTTGACGAAAAGCGCCGCACGGTTGCTCTCACTGATGAAGGAGTCGAAAAGGTCCAAAAAATCCTCGGCATCGACACGCTCTATTCGACCGATAATACTCGTATTGTTTATCACCTTGAGCAAGCTCTTCGTGCCGAAACTCTTTTCCATCGCGACAAGGACTATGTTGTTACTAATTCTGGCGAAGTTATTATTGTCGATGAGCATACCGGCCGTCTTATGCAGGGTCGTCGTTACAATGAAGGCCTCCACCAGGCCATCGAGGCTAAGGAGGGTGTTTTGGTTCGCCAGGAATCTACTACTCTCGCAACCATCTCCTTCCAGAATTTCTTTCGCCTCTATCGTAAACTCTCTGGCATGACTGGTACTGCGTTTACTGAGGCTGAGGAATTTCAACAGATTTATGCGCTTGATGTAATCCAGATTCCGCCGAATAAGCCAATCGTTCGCGTCGATAAAGACGATCTTATTTATCGCACTACCGCCGCCAAACTCAAAGCAATTGCAGGTGAGGTTAAGCGATACCATGAAAAAGGCCAGCCGGTCCTGATCGGCTCTGACTCTATCGAAAACAACGAAATGATTGCCGCCTATCTCCAAAAAGAAGGCATTCCATTTGAAATCTTGAACGCAAAGAATAATGAGCGTGAAGCTGCAATTATCGCTAAGGCTGGTGAAAAAGGTGCCGTTACTCTTGCTACCAATATGGCTGGCCGTGGCACCGATATTAAGCTCGCTCCAGGCGTTGCCGAACTTGGTGGTCTCGTCGTGATTGGCACAGCTCGCCATGATTCGCGCCGTGTTGATAACCAGCTCCGCGGTCGCGGCGGTCGCCAGGGTGATCCAGGTACCACTCAATTCTTTGTGTCTTGCGAAGATGACCTTATGCGCATTTTTCAGGGCGATCGCATTGCTATTTTAATGCAGCGTCTCGGTATTGATGACGATATGCCGATCCGTAACCGCACTATTAGTAAAACTCTCGAGCAGGCCCAGAAACGTGTTGAAGGCTTTAACTTTGATTCTCGCAAGAACGTCGTGCAGTACGATAATGTCATTAATCGCCATCGCAAAGTCGTCTACACTATGCGTCGCAAGATTCTCGAAGGTGATAATATTCGCCCAGAAATCAGTCGTCTCTATAAAGAGGAAGTTGCCGAGCTGGTCCAGTTTAGCTCTCGCGTCAACAAAAAGTTTGCCGAGAACTTCAAGCGCGTCTTTGAGCTCGATGACGATCTTATTGATACTATCGGTTTAACTCGTAATGAAAAAGACCGCAATCGTCTCGCCCTTGCCGCAGTCGAGGAGATGTATCATGACAAGGAACTTGAATTTGGCGAAGAAACCATGCGCAAGATTGAGCGCGAGGTATATCTCAATGTTCTTGACACTCTTTGGATGCAACACCTCGAAAACATGCAACATCTCCGTGAAGGTATTCACTGGCGCTCCGTTGGCCAACGTGACCCGCTCGTAGAGTATCGCTCCGAATCTCAGAA
This sequence comes from uncultured Candidatus Saccharibacteria bacterium, assembly GCA_947303945.1. Classification (GTDB taxonomy): domain Bacteria; phylum Patescibacteriota; class Saccharimonadia; order Saccharimonadales; family Saccharimonadaceae; genus UBA2834. Next base: position 15,159 of record CAMYZS010000005.1, read on the forward strand.
GCTCTTTGATGGCCTTCAGCGTGCTTTACGTGAAGAGGTTATGCATATTCTGCTCTCAATTCGCCCACAAGACGTTGCTGAAGTTTCCGACGATAAATACGAGACCGAGCTCACTAAGATGGCTGATTCTGCTACCGAAAAGGGCGTAAACGAAATCTCTGCTGGCGAAAAAAATCTTGACGACGAGTTTACGAAAGATGAGCAAGGTATTAGTCAGGCATCAGAACATCACGCCTCAACAAGCATCGGTAAGAACTCTAATCGCAACGCTAAGCGTAATCAAGCTCGCAAGAGCAAGAAGAAGGCGCGTCAGAACAAGAAAAAAAGTCGTCGTTAGCTAGAATTAACTAGAACGCGGCTAAAAAAGCCGCATTCTGGCGATGTCTACATTATACCATACTTTGCAAAATAAGTCAAGCATAACCATTCTATGAAACACTCCATCGAAGAAGTACGCCTCAAAAACGGCGCCCGTGGGCTTTTAATTGACGCTCCAGGGTCTGCCGTCATCAATATTAAGATTATTTTTCGTGCTGGTAATAAGTTTGTTAAAAAGCCAGAAATCTATGAGGTTGCGCATCTTATGGAGCATATGGCTTTTGGTCGCAATGCTGAATTTAAAGACGAGCAAGCTTACGAATCGGAGTTTACTAAGAATGGCGCCTATCATAACGCTTGGACCTCAGACAACTTCATTGCCTATGAGGCTGAATGTGCTGATTTTGAGTGGAAGCGTATTTTGGAGCTTCAAGAGTTAGCTATTGCTAAACCAAGGTTTAATGAGGAAGAATTAAATAGCGAGAAGGGTAATGTCCGCTCCGAGCTAACTGGCTACCAAAATGATTATTCGCGTTTGATATGGCCAAAGCTTCAGCAGGAACTTGGCGAGTCGGTTTTAACCTATGCCGAGCGTCTCAAAACTATCGGCAATATCGAACTCAAAGACGTACGCGAACACCACCGTCGTACCCATACTGCTGCTAATATGCAGTTTATTATCACTGGTAGCCTTCGAGGTCGCAAGCGCAAAATCATAAGCATGCTTGAAGACTGGGGTCTCAAGCCTGGCGAAAAGATGGAAGTCCCGATTAGTACTTATGTTGGCACTAATCCAGTTCTCATTCGCCGCAAGGATGCCGCAAATGTTAGTTTTGGCTTCTCGTTTATTATTCAGCGTCCACTCATTCCGAAAGAACAGTATGCTATGGGCTGCCTTAACCACATTCTTAATGGCACGATGAGTAGTAAGATATTTGGCGCCGCTCGCAAACGTGGCATAGTTTACGGCATTGGTTCGAATACCGATAATGACAAATGGAGCAGTACTTGGGATTTTGATGGCGAAGTCAACTCCGAGAATGCCAATGAACTCTTTGATCTTATTGCTGTTGAGCTTGCTAGGGTTATTAATGGCGATATTAGCGAAGGGGACATTGCGGCCGCTAAGACTTATGCGCTTGGCCGTCATCAAATGTTGGCCCAGACCGCCGATCAAATCAGTAGTTATTATATGCGCGAGTATATTACTACTAATACTTATGAGCCGCTCAGTGAGGCCCCGAAAATGATTGACGCTATTGACAAGGGAACTATCGTGAGTCTTGCGCGCGAATTTATGCAGTCGGGCATCTCTGGTCTTGCTACGGTCGGTAATATGAATAAATCTGTTGTCGACGAACTCTGGTCGCGCGTTTTGGGTGCTATCTGATATACTAATCTCAATGAACAAAGATAATAAAGATATTAAACTTGTTGCTATTGTTGGCATGTGTGGCAGTGGTAAATCTACTGCAATTGAATACTTAACGGAGCGCGGTATTCCGAAGGTATATTTTGGCGGCGTAATCTATAAAGCTATGGCCGAGGCGGGTATCGAACGGACAGAGGATGGAGAGAGTGAAAAAAGGTTTCGAGAGGAAATTCGCCAAAAAGAAGGAAAAGATTTCGTAGTTAAACGAGCAATACGAGAGGCAAAGAAGCTAATTGAGGCCGGACAAAAACATATTGTGCTTGACGGAGTTTATAGTTGGACCGAATATAAAATTCTCCGCAAAGAGTGGCCTACCGAGATGACAGTAATTGCTATTGTTGCGCCAAAGGCGCTACGTCGTAAGCGTGTTGCTGAGCGCCCCGATCGTCCTTTTGACGCTCAGGCGGTCGCCGAACGCGATCGCGCCGAAATCGAAAACCTCGAAAAAGGTGGTCCAATCGCCATCGCGGATTATTATGTCGACAATTCTGGGACGGTAGAAGAATTTCATGAGGCCTTCGGTAAGCTCATGAGAGATATTAAGTTTATTGAATAATATGAGTAATCCGCAAATATCCATGCGCGAGACAGATGTTATTTTAGCGCAACTCGCAAAAGTAATCACGCTTCCTGGCGACGTGGTGGAATTTGGCTGCTATACAGGTGACACTTCTGTGCGTCTTGCTGAGATACTTCAGCGGGCTCCAAACAAATGGCTTTATCTCTACGACTCTTTTGAGGGGTTACCAGAGAAGACTGCCGAAGATCAGACTGCGGCCGGTTGGCGCTTTCGAGCGGGCGAGCTTAAGGCTTCTCCAGGAACCGTTGCTCATAAGTTTAAGAAACTCGGTCTTCCGGAACCAGTGATTATTAAAAAATGGTTCAATCAACTTGACGACGCTGATTTACCTAGTCAAATTTCCTTCGCTCTCCTAGACGGGGATTATTACATGTCTATCAAAACTAGCTTCGAAAAAGTCGTTCCGCGCCTTGTTGCTGGCGGAATAATTATTGTCCATGATTATCGCAATACTGAGCTGCCAGGTGTCGCTAGGGCAGTCAATGAATTTATCGACGCAAATGCGAAGTATTATGATTTTCAGCTCATCTCTGGGCTTGCTGTGTTAGTGAAGAAATAGCTGCCGAACTGCAAAGATTGCAAGCAGATGTGCTGGATAAAAAATGTAGCCGAACCACTTTGGTAGTCTTCGTCCGAGTTTACCGTTATATAAAATAATCGGAATAATCGCTATTAGAGAAAAAAGCTGCATAAGGTTATATTTTGCGACAACATATATTGCCGTGCTAGTAAAAAAGAGTATCGTATAGGCCAGCCAACGCCAAAGCTGATATTTTTTCTTCTTGAAAACCCTGGACGCCAAATAAAAACCGAGAATCATTGCAATTCCGTAGGCGCCGTAATCCATATGGAGATATTCCGCCAGGATAAATACGATCGGTAAGTAAATCACGCCGTAGCCGCCATACTCAATTAATGTCATCGCGGCAAAGCCGGTAAATAAAGTGAATAGCACATTTAAATGTATGTATCCTCCTCCAGAATTGCGAAGCAGGTCATATGGTAATTGTGAAATTAAGGCAAACAATACTAAACGGCCAAAATATTGCCATCGTTTTCCTTTTGTATGTAAGAAGCCTTCTGAGAGCATAAAGCAGAATAGCGGCATCGCGAGACGGCCAATCATGCGCATGCTGATATCGTTATTGCATAAAAAAGCACCAATATGATCGATCAACATCGTAACGATTGCGATCAACTGTAAATTCGCCGAAGTAAGCATATATACCTATCTTATCATGTCAATTGTGTTAGAATATGGGCAGAAATGGATAAGGCTCGACGTATTATTTTAGTTGCAATTAAGCTTTCTTTGCTAACATATGCTGTTTTGGTCGGTATCCGCTGCGTTGTAGACCCTATGTATAGCAAGTATGGCGGCTTCATCGCTGGATTAGTCTTGCCGTTTTTGCCAGAATTCGTAAGTAAACTTTTTAAATGCAAGTTTGCTTTTCGGCTTCAGCTTATCTACTACATTTTCCTCTTTGTTGCATTAGATATGGGAATCTGCATGGACTTATACAAAACTGTTCCATATTTTGATAAGGTTGTTCATTTCTTCTCGGGAGTCTTTACGGCGCTGGTGGGGCATTATGCGCTCGTCTACTTTAAAGTCAATAAAAGCCCAATCCTGTTTAAAGCAATGTTTATTATGTTCTTTTCGATGGCGATTGCTGTACTCTGGGAATTCTTCGAGTTTGGCTGCGACAAGCTACTAGGACAGAGTATGCAACAGCTAGTTTCTATTGGCGTAGATGACACCATGTATGACCTTCTATGTGCTACGGTCGGTGCTGGTCTTGGCGGCTATCTGCTAACGGTCCCAAATCTTGTTGAGTTTCTTGAAGAATTATAAAAAATCATCAAACCACCCCTGTTTGGCAGACTTGACAGTGGAGTGCTAACGCGCTACAATAAGTTTAAATTAGCACTCGCATGGTCAGAGTGCTAAAACATAAAATCGTCTATAATTCAAGGAGGATAAATCCAAATGAGTAAAATTATTGGTATCGATCTCGGCACCACCAACTCGGCATTTGCTTATATGGTGGCTGGCAAGCCAGAAGTTATCACGAATAGCGAGGGCGACCGCACTACGCCGTCGGTCGTAGCAGTCACAAAAAAAGGCGACCGCCTAGTTGGCAAAGTTGCGCAACGTCAGCGCGTCACTAACCCAGAAAACACGATTTATGGCATCAAGCGTCTGATTGGCCGTAAATACGACGATAAAGAAGTCCAAGACGACCTTAAAATTTTGCCATATAAGATTGTCAAGAAAGGCGCTGGTGTGGCTGTCAAGCTTGGCGATGACGAAATGACTCCGGAAAAGATTTCCGCCATGATTCTCTCCAAAATCAAAGCTGACGCCGAAGCTTTCTTGGGTGAAAAAGTTACCGAAGCTATCATTACCGTTCCTGCTTATTTCGACGACTCTCAGCGACAAGCAACTAAGGATGCTGGTAAGATTGCTGGCCTAGAAGTCAAGCGCATTATTCCAGAGCCGACCGCCGCCGCTTTGGCTTACGGCCTCGAAAAGAGTAGCGATCAGAAGATTGTCGTCTTCGATCTTGGTGGCGGTACTTTTGATGTCTCTGTTCTCGAACTTGGCGATGGTGTCTTTGAAGTAAAATCTACAAATGGCGACACTCATCTGGGCGGTGAGGATTTTGATAATAAAATCGTCGACTATATCTTGGCGGAGTTTGAAAAAGAGAATAATATCGATTTGCGCAAGGATGCCGCCGCAATGCAGCGTATCAAAGACGAAGCGGAGAAGGCTAAAAAGGAGCTATCTAGCGCTACTGAAACCGATATTAATCTTCCATACATTACTGCTGATGCTGATGGTCCAAAGCATCTTGAGCTGACGCTTACTCGTGCCAAACTTGAAGAGCTTGTTGCACCTTTGCTTGATCGCCTCGATGGCCCAGTAAATAAGGCTCTTAAAGACGCTAAGCTCAGCACTAGTGACATCGCCGACGTCGTAATGGTGGGCGGCATGACTCGTATGCCAGCCGTTGTTGAGCGCGTCAAGAAGCTCTTTGGCAAAGATCCAATGCAGGGCGTAAACCCAGACGAGGTAGTTGCTGTTGGTGCCGCAATCCAAGGCGGCGTATTGCAGGGTGACGTTAAAGATATCCTCCTTCTCGATGTTACTCCGCTCACGCTCGGTATAGAAACCATGGGCGGCGTGCGCACTCCACTTATCGACCGCAACACTACGATTCCTACTAGCAAGTCCGAAGTTTTTTCGACCGCATCAGATAATCAGCCTCAGGTAGAAATCAACGTTCTTCAGGGTGAGCGTGAATTTGCTAAGGATAATAAATCTCTTGGTCGCTTCATTCTTGACGGCATTGCACCAGCTCCACGCGGTATTCCGCAAATCGAAGTTACCTTTAACCTCGATGCTAATGGTATTCTGAATGTTACTGCTAAGGATAAAGGTACCGGCAAAGAGCAGAGTATTACGATTCAGAACTCTGGCAACATGAGCAAAGATGATATTGAAAAAGCTCAACGCGAAGCTGAAGCTTATGCCGAAGAAGATAAGAAGAAAAAGGAAGCTATCGAAGCTAAGAATCATCTCGAGAACACAATCTATAACGCCGAAAAAATGCCAGACGAATATAAGGATAAGATTTCCGACGAGGATAAAGAGACCGTCAAAAAAGCCGTCGCTGAGGCTAAAGAGGCTCTCGAAAAGAATGGCGACGACAAGGATAAGCTTGAAGAAGCTACAAAGGCTCTCAACGATGCCATCATGCCAATTGGTGCCAAGATGTACCAACAAGCGTCCGATGACGCCAAAACGGACGATAAAAAGTCCGACAATAAGGATGGCGACACTGTAGAAGGTGAAGTTGTCGATAAATAAATAGTGCGGCTATTCAAAAAATACCCCCTATTCGCGTGGGGGTATTTTTTATTGTATAATAATGCTTATGGATGGCTTGGTAATCATATTTATCGTAGTGTTGATTGTTGTATTTTTAACAACGGTCGTTATTATAATGCGTCAATTAAATAATCTTTCGCGCACACTCGATGACAAAATTGACAGAGAAAATAAGCGTACGCAAGACAAAATCGACCGCATGAATGAAATAGTCAACCGTAAGATCGATTTTAATAATTCGCGCGTTCAAGACTCTATCTCTCGTCAGCTTACCGAATCTGGAAAACAGATGCGTGATAGCAAGGCGGCGATTGCTGAAATATCCGAGCGCCTCGCTACTATAAATGAGACCAACAAGCATGTCGAGTCGGTTGCAGATGAGCTCAAGACTCTTCAGTCTGTCCTCCAAAACCCTAAGCAGCGCGGTGTTTTTGGTGAATACTACCTAGACACGGTACTTGGCAACGTTCTACCAGTCGGCTCATACTCGCTGCAATATAAGTTTAAGGACGGTGAGATTGTTGACGCGGTTGTCTATCTTGATAAAGGTAAGATTTTACCAATCGACTCTAAATTCTCGCTCGAAAACTACAATCGTATGGTTGCCGCAAGAGATAAAGCCGAGCGCAGCAATTACGCCAAGAAAGTGCGCGATGATCTCAAGGGGCGCATTGATGAAACATCTAAGTATATTCGTCCTTCCGAAAAAACTATGGAATTTGCTTTCATGTTCATTCCGTCCGAAAGCCTCTATTACGACCTCTTAATTAATAAAGTTGGCACTACTGCATCGGAACGCGACTTAATTGAATATGCTTATCGCGATAAAAAAGTAATCATTGTTAGTCCGACTAGTTTTATGGCCTATCTGCAGACTATCCTTCAGGGCTTGCGTAGCCTCGAAATTGAAAAAGATACTGCTGAAATCCAAGCGCGCGTCGCTAAGCTTGGTCAACATATCACTGCTTTTGATACCTATATGGGAAAACTTGGCTCATCGCTCAGTACAACGGTGAACCATTATAATACCGCCTATAAATCACTTTCTCAAATCGATAAGGATGTTGTGAAAATCACAACAGGAGAAGCAAAAATCGAACCCACTCTTATTGACCGCCCACAGTTAGAAGAATAATTAGAATAATCTAATTCCAGTAAAAGGGAAAATCCTACTAGCGACCGGACCAATCACGCGACAATATGGTACAGTACCAAGGCCGTTGCGCGAGTCGTAGGAATTTGACCCCTCGCGGTTATCGCCCGAAACGAATAACTCTCCTTCTGGCACAATTGTGTTGACGGAACCAGAAATCTCAGTTTTTGGTCCATCCGTATTAGACTTGCGAGTATCCAAATCGGGGTTAAAGCCCTCTGGATGTTCTTCGTTATATACAGTCAAAATACCATTTTCTATCATAACGCGCTCGCCTGGAAACGCGATTACGCGCTTGATTATATACTGGTCGGCGATGCCGTCGAGCGGTTCGCAATTTGTATAATTGCCATTGCCGCCATTCGCAAAGACAATAATTTGCCCACGTTCTGGCACATATTCCTCTTCTTTAAAATGCGCAATGCTAACAGGGATGCGATTTACGATCACGCGATCACCAGAATGGAGAGTGTTTTCCATACTGCCGCCAACTACGTTGTAACTTCGAAAGATAAAGTTATTCAAGATGAATGTGCCCAATGCAACGGCACCCACAAAAGCAAGAAAACTCAAAATATCTTTGAGGGCTGGATATTTTTGTCCAAAAGTTGGTTTTTGTTCCATACAAATCATTTTAACATAAGTGGCGAGAATGTGCCGTTTCGTGCTAAAATAAACAAAGCTATGGCAGATTATGTCGCACTACGCCGTGGGCGCAATGCTATCAGCACGGCGACACATATTATCCTGAATATCGGTTTAGCGCTTGCTACAACAATATTAACCGTAGTGAGTACTAACTGGGTTTTTGCCGTGTTGTTGGTTATTCTCTCGAAATGGCGTGTCTTTGCGGTTCGTCCACGTTATTGGTGGCTAAATATTAAGGCTAATCTCGTAGATTTTATTGTCGGTATTAGTATTGTACTGTTAGTATTTCTAGCGAGCCCATCTGGTGGTGTGCCAAATATTTGGCAAATGATACTTACTATTATCTACATTGTTTGGCTCATCGGCATTAAGCCGCGCAGTACTACGTATGCCACTGAAGTACAGGCACTATTTGCTGTTTTCTTCGGCACCTTTGCCTTATCTCTCGCCACGGCTAGTGTTGATCCTGTTGTGGGGGTGATATTTAGCTTTATTATTGGCTACGGCGCAACGCGTCATGTTTTAACGCAGAGTGACGATCGCGATTTTACGATAGCTACTTTTATTTTTGGTATGGTAATATCTGAGCTGTATTGGATTTTTTATCACTGGACAATTACCTATGCGCTCGGTCATATGTTCGGAGACGACTTTGTTGCCAGTTTTGCTATTCCTCAGTTTCCGATCGTATCCGCGATTGTATTATTTGTTTTTTCGCGCGGCTACAAATCTGCCATTCGCCATGATGGCAAGATTCGCATCGATGACATTTTGGCGCCAGTAATATTTTCAGCTTTAGTTATGATTTTGATGATATTTTTCTATTCGGTACCTAATTTTAATATTTAAACAAAGGAGGATTGATGGAAGGTGGGGATTCAAATAACGTTAATAGTGATGTAGATTCTGCCAAACCAACACAAAACGATTGGCGCAATTATCGCCCAAATCCGCGGCAGACCGGAACACCAGCCGTAAATATACCATCTAATAAAGACAATAACGGTACGGCCGTCGGCATTGCTGTATTTGGTATTGTAATCGGCCTTATTGGCTGTACGATTGGCGGATTTGCCCTCTATAGATCACTTCAGCAGCCGACCGTTATTTCAACAACCTCCGCCGAAGGCTACTATACTGGTAATTCCGTCGAATTTGAATCAACTTCTGTTGCTTCGATTGTTAGCAAAGTCACACCTGCCGTCGTCTCCATTGTTAGTGAGGGCTATAAGAGTAGTTATTATGGCATTGGTAGTACTACGCAATCTGCCGGTACGGGCATGATTGTCTCGAAGGACGGTTATGTTATTACCAATAAGCATGTCGTCAATGGCTCGCGTAAGATTCAAGTCATCACTGATGACGGTACTACCTATAATGACGTAAAACTGCTCGGCACTGATCCGCTTAATGATGTAGCCTATCTCAAGATACCTGATGTAAATAATCTCCCTACTATTACGCTTGGTGATTCTAAAACGATTGCGGTCGGTCAACCAGTGCTCGCTATCGGTAACGCACTAGGCGCTTATCAGAACAGTGTGACGCAAGGTATTATTGGTGGTACGGGCCGTTCTATAACCGCTGGCGACTCTAGCGGCGGATCGGTTGAATATTTAGCCGACTTACTGCAAACGGATGCTGCAATCAATCCGGGAAACTCTGGTGGTCCGCTTGTGAATGCGGCTGGTGACGTCATTGGCATCAATACGGCTACGTCTACTTCCGCCGAAGGGCTCGGTTTCGCAATCCCAATTTCCGCCGTCAAGGGTATGCTTAGGCGCATTCAGGAAGACGGCAAAGCAGAACGTGCGTATTTAGGACTCAGTTATATTACAATTACCGCCGAAGTCGCTAAGGAATATGACTTGCCCGTTAAACAAGGCGCGTATGTTTACTCGGAAGGCGCTACGAGTGGTAGTGCTATCGTAAAAGATGGCCCAGCCGATAAAGCTGGTATCAAAAACAAAGATATAATTACTAAGGTTGGCAACATTGAAGTTGGTCGCGCTGGCTCTATCTCTACTCTGATTGGCGAATATAAGGTAGGCGACACTATTCAGCTTACTATACTTCGCGACAGTAAAGAGCAAGTTATTAATGTTACTTTAGAAGCATACGAAGAATAGATATTATCAATCATAGAAATAGCCGCCCCGTAGAGAATGGGGCGGCTTCTGAGAGAGCGTCAATTGCTACTAAGAGTATCGTCGATAAAGTCTTCGGCGACATTCAGTGCTTCGTCGAGCTCAGCGATTTTGGTAGAAATAGTCTCGGACGCCGTTGTTCTGTCAATTGCATCAAGCAGATTTCTTGCAGTTCTACTTAGCTCTTCTACTACACCAGTGTAGTTGCCTATTAAGTCGAGGGCGTCGTCTAATTCTCCCTGCACGGTTTTTAGCTGGCGCGATTTAAGGTTACGATCCTTAAGTATCTCCAGTATTAAAGCGCTCGGAATCTGGAGACGACTACCATAATTGCACAATAGACTACGTAAGCGATTAGTCATTAAAGCACCCGACTTCGTGCGGATTGATATTAGCTTATCGCGGGAACCTCTCGCAACCGCTTTGGGCACTTTCGCTAAAATTACAATACCCGTATGCTTTGTCTTCATTTTTTACCTCATTTCTAAAAGATCAAGACTTCCGCAACAACTTTAGAATTATATCATAATAACGAGCAATTTCAATATAGGCCATTCGGTGCTATGCAAATTAGACAAGATATGTTAGAATAGTAAAGTAAATAAATTTAATGAAGCAGCTCGTAGGAGTTACGAGCGAAGGAGAAAGGTATCATGCCTGTACAAGCAGATATTAAGGAGCTTCTTGCCGCTGGTGCGCATTTTGGTCACAAGACCAGCCGTTGGCACCCGAAAATGGCTCCATACATTCACAGTAAGCGTCAAGGCGCTCATATTATTAACCTCGAAAAGACTGTCGAAGCTCTCGATAGGGCGCTCCCAGAAATTAGCCGTCGCGTAGCTGGTGGTAAAAAGGTTCTTTTCGTTGGTACTAAAAAGCAAATGAAAGACACCGTTAAAGAAATCGCCGAGTCCGTCGATATGCCATATGTGACAGTCCGCTGGGTTGGCGGTATGCTTACTAATGTCGAAACCATCAATAAGCAAATTCGTAAGCTTAAAGACCTCGAGCGCCGTATGGCTTCTGGTGAGCTCGAGAAGCGTTATAATAAGCTCGAAGTCCAACGTTTCCAAGAAGAAATCGATGATCTTAATGAGCGCTACGGCGGTATCAAGGATATGACCGAGCAGCCAGTTGCTATTATTGTTGCTGATACGATTCAGGATAAAAACGCTATCAAGGAAGCTCAGAGCCTCAATATTCCAGTATTTGCTATTGCTGACACTAATAGTGATCCAACAGGTATTGATTATCCGATTCCGGCCAACGACGATGCGATCAAATCCGTTAAGCTAGTTCTTGGCTACTTTGCTACCGCCATCAAAGAAGGTAAAGCTAAAACGAATAAATAATTAACATTAAAAGGAGTCAAAAAATGGCTGATATCAAAATTGAAGATATCAAAAAACTAAAAGAACTTTCCGGTGTTGGCTTAACTGATGCGAAAAAAGCTCTCGTCGAAGCTAAAGGTGATTTCGATAAAGCCCTTGCTGCTATGCGCAAGAAAGGTCTCACCAAGGCTGAGAAGCGTGGCGATCGCGAAACTCGCGAGGGTATCATCGAGTCTTATGTTCATAGTGGTCGTATTGGTGCTATTGTTGAAGTTAACTGCGAAACCTCATTTGTGGCTAAGACTGACGAATTTAAAGATCTTGCCCATAAACTTGCCATGCAGGTTGCTAGCATGAATCCGCAGTGGGTTTCTGAAGCTGACATTCCAGCCGCCAAAATGGAAGAGGCTAAGAAAGAAGCTGAAGCTACTCTTTCCGGCAAAGAGCCAGCCGATAAGAAGGAGCAAATTATTTCCTCCAAAGTAACCAAGGCTTTCGCTGATCGTGTTTTAATGAATCAACCATACATTTTCGATGATAAAAAGACGGTCGCCGATTTAATAAAAGAAACTATCGCAAAAACTGGCGAAAACATTAATGTTAAGCAGTTTAAACGCATCGAACTCGGTGTCACTGAGTAGTTTTAGCTTGCAAAATACCCCTTAAATGGGGTATTTTTTTGTGGCTATTTTTTCATAAGCTTCAAGTTGCCATGCAATGAGGCTACTCCCCATCCCTTTAGCTCATCGCGGTAGGGTTCGTAAATCTCGTTCAGTAAATAAATCTTTTTATTGAATCGCTTCAAAACTATTACATTTAAAATCCCCCTGCGCTGAAACGCAGGGGGAAGGAGGAAAAGGTACAGACAATATATGTCAAAGACGCGCCATGGCTACGCGCCTTCATGAATCGTTTTTTAATCTTTTGGGTTAATCCCAATATAGCCCCCTTTAAGGTGCAGTAACATAATTATAGCACGTTCGGTATAAATAGTCAACTATAAAAATATCTCAGACCTAAATCTGAGATATTTTTTATGTTTTAGACGAGGCTAGTTCGCAAGTTCTTTACCGCTAAGCTTAGAAGCAAAATCGGACAGATAGAAGCCGATAATACCGCCAAGCATTGGGAAAATAACGTAAGTAACAAGCATTGGCATTAAAGCATTCATTAATGCGTCGAATCCTTCTGCACTACCTGGAAGTAGGCCAAATACGAAAGCGGTTGCTGGATTCAATACGAAAATATTATCCTGAATGCCAAGATAAGTGCTACTAATGACGACCGCAAAGAGCATTGCTACGAAGACGCCAGCTGCGATTGTAATCGCAAAAGTAAATGGGCTACGTTTGTAGACTAGCGCGCGCGCAAAGAAGAATGCGAGAATAATTGCGCCTATGAACTCTATCATCGTAATTGCCCAAAAGAAGCTAAAGCCTTCCGTTGTGGCCGTTATCTCACTAGCTGGGGTTAATGTAGGGAGGGTTGTAGTGTCGGCGACAATATTACCGGAAGCGATACCAGCATTATAGAAGCCGTTAACGACTAGGAAGCCTAACCACGCACCAATAACCTGCGCGACTATATAGAGCACGCCGCGAATTACTGAGACGCGACGACTCGCCATCATGCCAACCGTGATGGCTGGGTTTAGGTGAGCGCCAGATAGTGCAAATACGGCAAGCGTAACGCCGAGATATCCGAAGATTAAATATAGCGGATTAAATAATCCAAGGGTTAATGCAATCCCAGTAATTAAACCCGTACCAATAATCTCGCCGATAATTGCTCCGATAATTTTAGTATCTTTGAAAATAGTTAAAATATTTTCCGACGCATCAAACTTACGAGCGAAGAATTCCTTTATAGGATGTGTTTTTTCGGATATTACTTTAACTTTTTCCTCCGCTACCTTGTCTGCCTTTTTTTCAACCTTATCCACCTTGGTAACTTTGGCTTTTTTGGTAGTTTTGGCTTCAACTGCTTTGACAGTTTTTGGCTTTGAAGCTGCGACCTTTGACTTTGTGGAAGTCTTTTTGGCGTTAGGCTTTTTGGCCGATTTGGCTTTGGTTGTTGCCATTTTACCTCTCCTTAATTTTTTATAAAACAATCATATCATATTATAGATAGAATACCCAATAAATCATATTATTTTAGAGTAAGCACTATGTGCTACAATAATAAAAGTTCAACAAAAAAGGAGGTAGACGTGGGAATAATGGTAGAGGGAAATGGAGAGCAATCCAAATTACAAGAGCGTATTTCTGCGGATTTGCGTACCCGTTCACACGCTAATTCCAAAGACGAAGATGTTAATGTTGACCTTGTTGAAGATTCAGAATATCTAAAAGGTACCGCTAAGACCAGCCGCTTTAGTTGGTTTTGGTTTATTTTAATAGCTCTTGCCGCTATCGCGCTCGTTATTATCTTTGTATTAAAATAGTCAACAGATAAGAGATATGCTAAAATACTAGGTATCATGCCTAGTATTTCGGAATTAAAAGCAGAGCTAAAAAAGCTCAACGCAGAATATGCCAAGATCAAAGACATGCCGGCTGAAAAGCGGGCTGATTTTGGTCGCGAATTAAATGTCAAAAAACAAAATATTATGCAGCAAATTGCCGATGCCGAAAACGCTGTTCAGGACGCAGATGTTGTACCGCTCGATATTACTGCTTCGCGCGATATTAATGCTGATACGCCAGAATTCCTCACTGCAGATTTTGGTAGCAAACATCCACTTATGACTGAACTCGACCGCGTCATTAATATTTATCAAAGTATGGGTTTCGATATTATGGAATCTGTTCAGCTCGACGATGAGTTTCATATGTTTGATAGTCTCAACTTCGCCAAAGGCCATCCTGCGCGCGACGGCTACGATACCTTTCGTACTGAAGAAGGCTTTATTCCGCCAGCCCACACTAGCACGATGCAGAATCGCGTATTAAAAACCTATAAGCATAAACTCGACGAAGGTTGCGCTATCGCCGTTGCAGTTCCTGGTCGCACTTATCGCAACGAAGATGTTGATGCTACGCATGAGCATACTTTCTATCAATGCGAAGGTGTTTATGTTTCTAAAGATTGCACGCTCGGTAATATGCTCGGCATTTTGCGTGAATTTTTCGAAAAATACTATGGCCAAAAACTAAATATCAAAACCCAACCAGGCTATTTTCCATTCACGGAGCCGAGCCTCGAATTCTTGATCGAAAAGCCAGCTGCGCTTGGCGGCAAAGGTAAGGGCGGCGACTGGCTCGAGATGCTTGGCTGTGGCATGATTCACCCAAATGTTCTCAAAATGGCCGGCATTGATCCAACTAAATATCAGGGCTTCGCGTGGGGTGGCGGTATTGATCGTCTCGTTATGTTGCGCTATGGCCTTAGTGATGTTCGTAACTTCGAAGCCGCCAAACTTGATTTTTTGAAGGAGTTCACATGTTAATATCATTAAATTGGATTAAAAAATACGTCAATATTGATATTCCAAACGAGGAACTTATTAAATTGATTGGCGCTCGCTTAGTCGAAGTTGAGGAGGCTATTGATGAAACGCATAAATACGACACGATCTATGCTGTCGAAGTTGTGCGTGCCGAGAAAATCCCCAACACGCATCTTTCGCTTTGCGAAATTGACGATGGCGGAAAGGCAAAGGATGTTGTACGTGATAAAGATGGCTACGTCCAAGTTATGTGCGGAGCGCCAAATGTCCATAAGGGCATGATGGCGGTCTGGATTGCGCCAGGCGCAATTGTCCCAACTACCTATCATGATGCAGAGCCATTCGTCATCGGTATGCGTAAAATGCTTAAGCAATATGATTCATATGGCATGTTGGCGGGTGCCGACGAACTTGCAATTGGCGACGATCATTCTGGTATTGTTGAACTCGATCCCGCTACCGCAAAGCCAGGTGATGAATTTGCGGAATTATTTAATCTGAACGATATTATTCTCGACATTGAAAATAAATCACTCACACATCGCCCAGACACTTTTGGTATTCTTGGCTTTGCGCGTGAGGTTGCCGGTATCTTGGGGCAACCGTTTAAAACTGATGATTGGTATTCTTGCAATGAAGTTAACTTTAAGATTGATAAAAACATTAAACTTGATATTAAAATCGATGAGAAGCTTTGTCCGCGTTATACCGCTATTGTGCTTTCGTCGAAAGCTGAGAATGGCCCAAAGTATCTCACTTTGCAAGATACGTTATTGGCACGTTCTGGCATGCGTTCAATCGATCCGGTCGTTGATCTAACTAATATTTTGATGCTTATTTCTGGCCAACCACTGCATGCTTTTGACTATGATAAGTTCGTCAAAGTTGGCGACTCGAAGAATCCAAAAATTATCGTACGTGCTGCTAGGCAAGGTGAAAAACTAACATTGCTTGACGGTAAAGAAATTGAAATGAATCCTGACGATATCGCTATTACCAGTAACGATATTCCGGTTGCACTTGCCGGAGCAATGGGTGGCGCCAATACAGAAATCGATTCGAATACCAAACGTATTATTCTCGAATCTGCGACTTTTAGCTTATATAATTTACGTAAAACCCAAATGGCGCACGGGGTGTTTTCTGAAGCTATCACGCGCTTTACGAAGGGGCAGCCAGCTGGCCAAACTTTGCCAGTTGCCTTGCGCTTTGCTGAACAGGCTAAGACTCTCGGTTATGAGCCGCTTGCTGTTTTTGATAGCCAAAAGTCCGTACCAAAAGCTGAAGTTGTCGAATTGCCAATGGTGCAACTTAATAATTTGCTAGGTACCAGTTTCGACACTGCGACGGCGCAGGAAATTCTTCAAAATGTCGAGTTTGAAGTCGAAGCAAAGAACGATACGTTGGTTGTTACTGTACCATTCTGGCGTACCGACATTCATATTCCAGAAGATGTCATCGAAGAGGTCGGGCGCCTTTCTGGCTATGATAATATTGCGCCAGTTTTGCCACTCCATGCAACATCTGATCCAAACGAAATGTTCGCGCTCAAGACTACTATACGCAATCACTTGGCTGCGCGCGGCGCCAACGAAGTTTTAACATACTCGTTTGTTCACGGTGATTTACTCAAGAAAGTTTGTCAAAATCTAGATAACTCATATAGAATCGTTAATTCAATTTCGCCAGATTTACAGTATATTCGCCAAAATATCGTACCAAGTTTGCTAGATAAGTCTTATGCTAATTTGCGTGCTGGCCACAAAAAGTTCGCGCTATTCGAAATAAACCAGGTCTATCCGCGCACGGCCGGTTTTGATAAAGATGGCGTTCCTCGAAATCGGTTCGAACTTGGCTTTGTCCTAGTTTCACAAGATAAAAAAACTGGCTACTATCTCGCCAAAAAATACGCTCAATCAATTTTAGATGCCCTTGGCATCGCTTATGAAATAGAGCCGTTTCTTGAAGCGAAAGATAAAACAAACGCCTATTATGAGCCAAAACGTAGCGCAAATATCGAAACGAAAGACGGTAAGCTTATTGGTTATATTGGCGAAATTAAGCAACGCATTTCTCGCAACTTTAAGCTTCCAGTTGATACGGCCGCATTTGAATTAGATTTGCGAGCGCTCCTTGAACTTCAGGGCACTAGCGCGAAAGATTTTAGTTTTAGCCAGTATCCTTCGGTCGCGCGCGACTTGACACTAACTTTGCCACTTGACTACCCTGCTGGCGAGATTGAAAAACGCATTTGCGAAGTGCTTCATCAGCGTCACCTTATTAATCGGGTAGAATGTACTTCAATTTACCAAGCCAAAGGCTCCGCAACGAAGAATCTCAGTTTTCATCTCAACTTTGCTAGAACCGACAAAACCTTAGAAAAAGCCGAGATTCAGGCTATAATGAAAACATTGGAAAAAATAAAGTAACGGGTGGATGGAGGTAATATGATTAAAAATGACGATGTTAAAACGTCTCCTAGGCAGCGTCTGCTCATTATAGTAATAACAATTTTTATGTTCATCTCGACTTTTGCGCTATATGCCGGAATTGTTCTTAATTATAGTGAGCCATCTACTGGCAATTTAACTACCGAAGAGCAGGCTCGTTACAATAAGTTAATGGACGAGTATAATCAACAAGTCTCAGCTCAAACCAAAGAGCTTTCCGATAAGTATTTCGAGCAGCTAAAGAGCTACAGAGACAAGGTAAAGTCATATAACGCCGCTAGCGTAGACAACCTAAAGACCGAGGATCTTAAAATTGGTACCGGCAAGGAAATTGCCGATAAAGATTTCTCAGATTATTCTGCTTATTATATTGGTTGGCTTAGCGACGAAACTGTCTTCGACTCGTCTTTTGACGATTATGATAATCCAACTTCATTAAAAGCTCCACTCTCGGGCCAAACATCATTAATCGAAGGATGGGTACGCGGCATTGTTGGTATGAAAGTTGGCGGCGTTCGTCTCGTTACAATCCCGTCTGCGCTCGGTTACGGCGAACAGGGGAGCGACCCGATTCCGGCCAATGCGCCGCTCAAGTTTATTATTATGACAATCGATCCACCAGTCGCCATCCAGCCAAGCGACGAGTTGACGCAGTTGTATTATAAGTCGCTTGGCGTTAATCAGGACGCTGCCGAAGAAGTCAAAGAAGAATCGGACCAAGAAACGGATAAAACCGAAGAAGGCGATACTTCTAAATAGCCCAGAATCGAAAATAAGTCATGGGGGCTCCTATGGGTAGTATTGACTTTCATAGTAATGTGTGATATAATCATGATGCTGACTTTTTATATATAAGGAGTCTAGTACGTCAAAAAATAGATGCATGATTTACTCTTCTCTGGAAACATTTCTGCGTTTTTGTCTGCTATTTTTTAGCCGGCAGAAATGCGGAAATGTTTCTATAAAAGGAGGGATAAAAATGTTTAAAATGATAATAGCATTCGTAGCATTAGTTGTCGTTGTGCCGTATGTATTTGGCGCACTTTCAGTGAGGCTTGTCGACAGGCTCAGACCCAAAAGGGCTAGACGGAGCTATTTGATAGCTCCGCCCAAGAGGGGCAAGAGTGGTAGTACGCTTGCACGTCGTCTCAGAGAGCGCTTTGCGAAAAGAAACGCAAACTCGGAGCGCACTAAAACGGAAAGCATAATATCGCTTCCTAGCGGGACATTTAATGCCGCAGTTGCGGTAGTTGTGGCGGCGGAATTTACTACGTTGCTCCTAAAGTTCTGTAACTTTGGGCGCATCGAAGACGAGTCTTTCGCAATAGCATTGGCGGCGTTGGTTTCATTGTGTTCGCTGATGTGCACGGTGAATGTGGCAAGCGAAACTATCCTCATCGCGGAAGAGAAGAAGGCGATGAGAATCGCTACCCGCCGCGCCTTTAAGGGGAGGACGGTCGTCTTCGCACAGCGCCCGGAGATCGAAGATATCGGCAGGTATATTGGCTGGGCAGTCAAAGAGGCTGTAGCCGAGGCTAAAGAGGCTGTAGCCGAGGCTAAGGCGAAAAAGAAGGAGTAATCATGCACAAAAGGTCGGACAAAATCTCTGCAAGTCCGACCTTTTTCTCGTTCATCATCATTTAAAAAGACCGCTCCATATGGGCGGTCAATTTGTTTCTGAAATCTTCCGACGATTACTCGCTAATCTTCGTCTTCCTGTTCCTCGCCGCGCACCCGTCAGTACAGTTTTCTTATCTGTTTTCTTGCCCAGATAATACTGTCAGGAGTGCCTTCTGACACCCAACAAAAAAGTAGAAGCCACACATAAGAGCGATAAGTAGAAGAATTATAATATCGGTCGAGTTTAGCATTGCGTCTCTTGCTCCTATGGGGCACTGTCCGATTTTTGTGAGCATAAAATGTGAAATAAGGTACATGGCGATAATCACCTTTCTTTTTAGTGCTAGTATATATGCGATATAAAATACATACAATATAACTTTATCGCAAACTATTACTCTAGATGAAATCATTAGTCGGATAATTATGGTAAGATGTCTTTATGAATCCAGAGCAGACATTTTTCTTCTATGATTTAGAAACTTCAGGCTTAAATCCACGCGAGGATCGAATAATGCAATTTGCTGGTATTCGTACGGATATGAACCTCAGGCAAATTGGTAATCCTATCAATATCCTAGTTAAGCTTAGTGAAGATACTCTGCCAAGCCCATATGCTATCATGGTGACCAAGATTACTCCGCAGTCAACTTTAATGGATGGCTTTACGGAAGCGGAGTTTTGCAAGTTTGCTATGGATGAAATATTCATCCCTGGCACGATTGCAATGGGGTATAACTCGGTGCGTTTTGATGACGAATTTATGCGCCACATTTTTTGGCGTAGTTTTTATGACCCTTACGAGTGGCAATGGCAGGATGGCCGTAGTAAATGGGATTTGCTTGATGTCGTACGAATGACGCGTGCGCTTCGTCCAGAGGGAATTGAATGGCCGATTAGCGATGATGGGAAGGCTACCAATCGCCTCGAGTTAATTACCAAGTGCAATAATATCTCACATGAACATGCGCATGATGCGCTTTCGGATGTCGAAGCGCTCATTTCTGTAACGCGCTTAATTAAAACAAAGCAACCGCAGCTCTACGATTGGCTGTTTAAAATGCGTGACAAAAAAGCCGTTCAGAGGCTCATTAATCTCGACAAGCCAGTACCTTTTGTTTATAGCTCTGGGCGTTACTCATCAGAATTCGAGAAGACTACGGTTGCCTTACCAATTGCTCCTGCTAAGAATGGCAACGTGTTGGTATTCGACCTTCGTCAGAATCTTGACGACTTGCTTGCGCAGGCAGAGCCAAAGTTCTTTCCGGTCGTCAAGGAACTTAAATATAATCATTGTCCAGCCGTAGCGCCAATTGGTGTGTTGGAGCAGGGTAGTGGTTGGGAGAAAATCCAACTCACAAAAGAGCAAATCGAAAACAATCTTAAATCCTTATTGGCGCACCCAGATTTTATTGAGAAGATGCGCACCGAAAATGAAGAACGCGAAGAATTCCCGCCAGCTACCGACCCAGAGTCTGCGCTATACGATGGCTTTTTGGATAATACGGATAAAACTCGTTGCGCCGCGGTGCGTCGCGCCACGATAAATGAGCTTGCGGACTTCCATCCAGATTTTCACGATTCACGTCTGCCAGATTTATTACTCCACTATAAGGCTCGCAACTTTGAAAATACGCTTTCCGATTCCGAGCATAAGAAATGGGAGGATTACCGTATGCGGCGTATTAAATCTCATCAAAACGCATATATTAAAGCGATTCAGGAAATTGCCACTCGTCCCGACGCTGACCAGTATATTCTGCAAGAATTGCAGCTTTGGTATCAATCGCTATTGCCATACTAATTTGCTTATACTCGCGCATGTCTGAAAATATTATTATAATCTATATATGCAATGGCTGACGGGTATCAACTCAATTAGATTTTTTGCAATTATTTTAATCGTCGCCTATCATCTATTTCGCAATATCTTGCCAGGCGGTTTTATTGCTGTTGATATTTTTTTTGCGATATCTGGCTTTCTGGTTGTTAGTAAATTAATTCGCGAATCAGCCCTTGGCAATATTAAGTATCACAACTTTGTCCTAAACCGTTTATTGCGCCTCTTCCCAGCATTGTTCATCAGCGTCTTATTAACGCTAATATTAGCACTCTTCGTGCATCCAGATATTCTTGCCGGCATGCGTCAAAACACTATTGCGGCACTAACATTTACGACTAACATTGTGCAATTATTTATTGGTGGTAGCTATGAAAATACAATCTCGCCAAACTTATTCCAACACACTTGGTTCTTAGCGCTCGAAATGCAACTATGTTTATTAGCTCCATTGCTCGTAAAGGCTTTTCTAAGAATATCCAAAAATCACCACCTAGCCGTGCGACGGCTCGGTATAGCATTTCTTATTTTGGCCACTATTTCTGAGGTACTTTTAATGATTTATGGGGGACTAATGGAGCAGGCTGACCGCGCTTACTTTGCGGTCGACTCGCATATGGGCGCTTTTTGCTTGGGGGCAGCTTTTGCGGCATTTAATTATCTTGTCCCCCGTACGCCGCGTACGCCAAAAACTATACCAGTAATTGGTGTCGTATTGTCTCTCACGATCGTGCTAGTGTTATCATTTAAGCTGAACTATCACAGTCCAATGACGTACTATTTTGGCCTTCCGTTCACTGGGCTTGTAACAATTATTATGCTTCTATGTGTTATTAAGCTTCAGCCAAACACAAGTATCACTCGCCACAAGACCTTGAACTTTATTCGGGTGGCAGAACGGCTCGGCGCTTTGTCATTTGGCTTTTATCTTGTTCATTATCCACTTTATTTATTGTTGCCCAATATGATGCCGGTCAGTATGCCAATTTGGGCTTATGCGTTAGCTGACATAGTTATAAGTTTTGTTTTGGCCGATATTTTTAATCGGACGCTACATGCAGAGCGTAGGCTTAAAATGCTCCTATACGACAAGAGGCGACGTCTGGCCTATGCGGCGGTTATTATTGCGATGCTTATGCCAGCTATAATTAGCTTTATTCGTATACCGACAACATCTAGTATCGCTGAGCAGCTACGGAGCGTGGCAGTACAAGACGAGCAAGAAGATAATAATGAAGCAGTTAAATATTTCGGTCTCGAGGAGCTCTTGGCGACAACGAAGGAAACTATGGCAGCGCAATTTAAAGTCGCGGCTAGTTCTTCCGCTCGGCCGAAAATATCATTTGGTGCGGGTGCAAAAAATATTAATTCCGCTAGCGTCTTAATATTGGGCGACTCGGTAACTTTAGGCGCCAAACAGGCGCTTGAAAGCGTAATTCCTGGCGCCTATGTTGACGCGAAAGAGTCGCGCTCAATTATTACGGCGACCAGTATTATTTCTAGATACTCCGCCAAAGGAAAACTGCCAGACACTATCGTTATTAGTCTTGCTACGAACGAATATAATATTACTGATTCGCTACTTCAGAGTATTATGAATTCTGCCGGTCGAGACAAGAGCTTCGTCTTTGTTACGGCCTATGCTGGGCCGCAACAACCACGCGAAAAGCAAAATGCTACCCTCAAAAACTATGCGGCTAAGCACGATAACGTCTATATTGCGGATTGGTGGGAAATCGCGCATAGCAATTGGTCATTAATGTATGCCGATCACGTCCATCTTAACCCAGATGGGCGCATTGCTTACGCGAATATAGTTTACGGCGCAATACGGAGCTCGCAGCGATGAAACAGGGGCTAATTGAATATCGACGTACGCGCCGCGAAATCCGTAAGATTAATCGCGAGACTCGTGTCGACCAGAAGTCTCATTGTCGCATAATAACGTTGATAGCTTTAATACTTTGTGCGGCAATCTTTATAGTGTTTGAAGTTTTTAGCATACTTCAGGCGAAACGTATTCGCAGCCAAGAACTAGCTAGTGGTCTAGCGGACGAGATAACGGTAGAGCTTAGCCAAATTAATACTAGCTTCATCTCGGGTGACCAAACTTTGTTTAAAGATACATATCTACGATATCGGAATTCTTTATCGGAACTTAATTCAAATGATTATGTCAAAAACAACCAGGCGGAACTACTTAAACGACTCAATGCTTATGGGCAGATTCTTGCTGAGGAAGAGGAAGACGCGCACTTAATCAAACTCCGCACTGCAATCACTATGTTGCGAAAAGAACTCGATGATATAGATTTAAAAAATACTAGCGTTAAATTGATGGTGGAGATAAAAGAGTCATTTGAGGATTTTCGCAATAGTCTCGACCAGCTCCAAGATGAGCGCTTTCAAAACCTTATTACGGAATTAATCAGCTACAGCGATGAGATTATTCCTATTATCGATAAAGCCGCTGCCTGTATTGGAACTTGTGTTGAAAAAAACATTCGGGCACGCAGTCAAGAGCTAGATGACATTCATGCTAAGTATCAAGAAGTGTTTATTGAACTTGACGCTCGGATGTCCGCCTACTATAGTCCAGCCGAGCTTATAGAATTGCTAAAAATGCTACAATAATTATATGCACAAAATTCTATTTCCCGAAGCTAATAATAAGTATATTAAAACCGCCGCTACTAAGCTTAGCGAGCATGGGGTTTGCGAGCCAATTCTAGACCAGTGCGACATAGCGACTGCCAGTCGGAAAGTTGCTAATGGTGAAGTAGATGCGATGGTTGCTGGTATAGACTCATCCTCCCGCGACATAATTTTGGCTTGCCGTGATCAAATTGGCATTGCAGGGCAGGGCAGTTCGAAAGAAAAGAAGACCTTCTCAAGCTTGTTTGTAGCAGCTCTTCCAGATGGTCGCCGTTATATTATTTCCGATGGCGCAACTTGTAAGAATCCCACCGCGGAACAACTTGCGGATATTGTAGCTCTAGTTAACGATGCGGCTACTAAGATTCTCAATGAGCCGCCACTCGTTGCGATGCTCTCGTTTTCGACATTTGGCTCTGGCGGTAAGGATCCATCGATGGATAGGATTGCGAAGGCAATCGAACTCATCCACGAGCGCCGCCCTGAAATTATAGTTGATGGAGAAATGCAGCTCGATGCGGCCGTTAATGAACGTATTGGAGAGAAAAAATCACCACATAACTCAAAAGTTGCTGGCCATGCTAACGTTTTGATTACTCCAGATATTAACTCTGGCAACATTCTCTATAAATCACTTGAGCAATTCGCTAGCGCCAAATTAGCTGGTCCAATTTTACTTGGTTTTAATCGGCCAGTTTCCGATCTCTCCCGCGGTTCTACTGCCGAGGATATAGTTTTTACGACCGAATGTTTAGTTAAGCTCGTATAGTGCTTATGCTATAATAAAGCTATGAAGAATAAAAGAACTAAAACTACGACAAAAGTTAGATTTAATACGGCGCTGTTTGTGCTCGCTGCTCTCATTTTTGCAGCCATATCATTTGCTAGTGCTTTATATATTAATAATGCCAATAATAACTTGCGTTTGACAATTCATAATACTCCTCATGTATGCTTTGATGAAAAAGACTATTCAGTCGAAGAAGGACATCAGTATATTGAAAACGCTTACCTCTGCGGTGTTGGAGAAGAGAAGATATCCGACCTTAGCCAGCTCGGCTTATATGTCAATAGTGTGGCTGAACTTAATGAATCATTACTTCAAGAAGCGGTTGGTTGGGGCGTCCTTGTTATTGGCGGCATGCTTACGATTGCTAGCTTCTTCGGTGCGGTTATTTATTGGAACCACAATAGAAATTAACTTAATAGTTCAAAGATATCTCTTAATAAGGGGATATCTTTTTTGTTCTTCTTTTTTTAGCCTTCGGTTGTGTACGCTGAGCATCATTCTAACCCGCCTTGGTGTGCCATATTTAAAGCATGAGTATCAATAAAATAAAATTTATTGTCGGTCTTATGTTTATGATTACTAGCCGTACGAGCGCCGTTATATATTGGAATCATAACAAGATTAAGCAATAAAACATTGATAAAAATACCTCCCCTTACAAGGGGAGGTATTTCAATAACTATCTCTTTATTCTTTTGTTTTATGGACGCTAGCACGCCCACGCATGTCACGTATAGCATTCATAAAGTATAAGAACGCATCGAATGGTGAGTCGTATGGCGAGAAATAGGCATGTACACCACCGTCGTTTAGATGCTTAGTGCTCATATAATAAAGATGGTCAGAAGTAAGCAGGCGACGCCAGTCGGTAACCAAATCTTCGTCATTGCTAGCTAATACGCTTTCCTTCAAATCATAGACTGCCCTGAGAGCTTCATGCTGCATCGAGTTTCCTAACCAAGCACTCAAATCCCGCTCCGTATCAGCCCAGGTTACGGTCCATGGCATAGAAATTGAATCGTCCGGCTCAAAACTATCACATGCTTCCGAAACGGTCATAAAACCACAATTCTCACGATTGCTCCAACGATGCATTAAGTCGTCAAAGAATTCAAATATACCAGTGTCCTTCCAGATATTCTCACCAAAGGTTTCAAAATCCATAAATAGGTTGATAATTGGACCTTGCATAGCTCCATTGTCGAGCCAACGTAGGTATTTATCTACGGTCAGCGGCCATTCATTCCAGCTTTTATCTGGAAAACGAAACGCAATATCGTCAGACAAGCGATAGTTTTTTGCTAATAGTTTAATTGAGTTACAACCATCGGCACGATAAACTCTGTTTGGCGTACGGTGCTCCAGAATCTTGTCCCACCCTTCGACAAGCACACCCTTAAAACCAGATTTCTCTGCCCAATGCGCGAGATCGTTATTGTAGGCTAACTCCGTATTGCGAAATACTTGCGTCTGTACACCGAATAACTCGCGAATTTTATCCTGATGTAAGCGAACTTCAGCCTCAAATTCGTCGCGATCAATAAAGAAAGATAGAGAATGATTGTAGGTTTCTGCGACAATTTCTACGCGGCCAGAAGCGACTAGTTTATGGATGCTCTCGATAATATCTGGCGCCCATTCCTCGGCTTGCTCTAAGAATGTGCCAGTCATTGAAAGGGAAAACTTAAAGCTTGAAGTCGTATTAATCAATTTGGCTAGATGTTCAAGTGTTGGGCGATAGGACTTCTCGGCCACTTTTTTGAATACGCGCTCGTTATTAGCGCCAGTATACCAATCTTTATCAGTCCAATAATCGTGATCATGATCTACCGAAAAAATACTATAATGCTTCACGCGATACGGTTGATGCATGTGCAAATATAGTACAATCGACTTCATCCTATGATCACCTCCGTCCATTTGTTTAGAAACGATTTCTTTTATGTTTGCTTACTTCATCATACACCTGAATACATTTCGCCGCAACGTCATCCCAAGAAATACGCGTATACTCATGACGAATACCGTCTTGTAAAATATGAGTTAAAGCTGGACTCTCGGCAATATTTACCAGTGCGCCAGCCAGCTTATCTTCGTCCCAAAAATCATAGCGAACGATAGATTGGAGCACTTCGCCGACGCCGGACTGTTTTGTGATAACTAGAGCATTGCCGTGATGCGCCGCTTCGAGCGCAGTCAAGCCGAATGGTTCGGATACAGAACTCATTACAAAGATATCGGAAATGCTATAAATGTCGCGTAGTTGTTTGCCACGAATAAAACCAGTAAATATAACGTTCTCGGAAATGCCTAAATCGGCCGACATTCGCATTAGTTGGTCCTTTTGCTCTCCGTCGCCCGCAAACAAGAAAACCATTTTGGGATGAATCTGAATTGCTCGTGCCGCGGCGCGCATTAAATGGAATAGGCCCTTCTGCAAAGTAAAGCGACCAACCGTGGAAACTATAGTGTAACCATCTTTCTTTAGCCCCTCAAGATACTGGTAGCTTGAGCCATCGTAATAGTAATCGTCATTAGTTGGAGCCTCGAAGCCATTATAGGCAACATCGATTTTCTCCGGCGGAATACCATATTTTTCAACAATAATATTTTTGGTTGCCTGGCTTACGGCGATGATTCTGTCCGCCCAAACCAATCCTTCGTATTCGATTTGATGAATCAATGGATTTCCGCCATCTAGGCCGCCACGGTCAAACTCTGTGGCATGTACGTGAGCAACAAGGGGAATGCCGAAATTCTTCTTCGCTAAGATTCCAGCCTCGTAGGTTAGCCAATCATGTGCATGCACGAGATCGGGCTTAAATTCCATCAGGTACTTCTCGACAAAGTTGCAGTAGTTTTTCTGAATATCTCGCATTGAGAACATCTCTTTTGCGGCGCCTTCTTTGAAACGTTTTTCTTCAATGCCAGCGGATTCATAGGCTGATCCTTTATAAATCTGCTCCGGATCAAAGTGTCCAGCGGAAAGAACATTCATGTAGTCGAAATGATGCTCGGCTTCGTATGGAACAACAAAATCAATGTCTGCGCCAAGTTTGGCCAAAGACTTCGAAAGGTGTAAACAAGCCACGCCTAAACCGCCACTGTTGTGCGGAGGAAGCTCCCATCCTAGCATCAAAATCTTCATCTATATCTAGTATAGCACTTATGCTTCGAAGCGCAAGCAAAATAGTCTGGATAATTTCTGAAAATAACAGAGATATTTGTAAAATTGTGAAATAATGTTCTACTAGAAAATCAAAAGATAAGCTAGTCAACATAAAAGACCACCTCTGTTTTGGTAGTCTTCTTTGTGTAGACGGTATTATTAATTATAGGCAACTTTTTCGAGAATTTTTGTGTATTGGCTAGAAGTGTTATTGTCTTTAAACTCAAGCCGCCCGTTCATAACTTTCCAATCTGAACGGTGATTTTTTAAGAATTCGACTGCCTCAATCTCGACTTTAATTGAGCTCTGAAGCAATGATAGCGTATTGCTATAATCGTCATGCAGGCTTTTATCATCGTAGAACATTTTCGCGTTTTCGATAAACAGGCTAGTATAGTTTTCTGCTAGGTTCTTGTCATCTATATAGGCTTTTACGGATTTTTCATCATATAACTTCTTTGCGTCTTCGGCTAGAACATCTGTTCTCTTTGAGGCTTCCGTTAATATAGCAATCGTATCGTCGAGTCTCTCGGCATTCTTAGCTAAGTACTCTCCTTCCAATGAATTATAGACGGCTTCATTATTGGCTATTTCTTCAATGCCATTGATATTTTTGACTAAGTCGTTTACGTAGTTCTTCAGGCTAGTTTCTACCTTGGCATAATCGCCTGTACTAACGGTGCGACCTAAGACTTCATTAATCTTTTGTGCGTCACCGCTCGAAAAAGCATCATTAATTGCGGTGATCTCATTTTCGAAGCGCGTTCCTGCGGTTGCGTTATTAATTAATAACCCCACAAAAACAGCTGCTATTAAGCCTAGCACGCAAGAAATAACCATCACCTTGTTTGAACGACTGCGCACGCGTTGCTCTTGTTGTTTCTTCATTCCAAAACACTCCTCCACGAATGTTGATTTATTCAAATTATAGCAGATTATAGAGCAAACTGCGAATTGTAGAGATCGGCATAAAGACCGCCTTTTTTCATTAACTGAACATGATTGCCAGTTTCTATAATATTGCCGTCATTCATAACTAGGATTAAGTCAGCATTTTTAATAGTTGATAGGCGATGCGCAATAATAAATGATGTGCGCCCTTCCGTTAACTTATCCATAGCCTTCTGTACTAGCTCTTCGGTGCGTGTGTCGACATTTGAAGTTGCTTCGTCGAGTATTAAAAACGGCGCGTCTTCGACCATACCTCGCGCAATTGTAATTAGTTGCTTTTGGCCAGCAGAGATCGATTCACTTTCGCTCATGTCTGTATCCAGACCATTCGGGAGAGTCTTAATGAAATGGCTGAGTCCGACGGTATCACAAATCTTCATGATTTGCTCATCACTTACACTTTTGTGGTTATAGGCTATATTCTCGCGTACGGTTCCACTAAATGTCCAAGTGTCCTGTAATACCATTGTAAATAGGGAATGGATGTCCGCCCGCGTCATCTTCTTCGTCGAGGCTCCGTCTATGCGAATGTCGCCATCCTTAATCTCGTAAAATTTCATTAATAGATTAACCATTGTTGTCTTACCTGCACCAGTAGGGCCCACAATTGCAATCTTCTGGCCAGCTTTTACTTCGGCGGAAAAATCTTTAATAATAGCCTTATTCTTATCGTAGCCGAATTTTACGTGGTCGAATACGATATTTCCTCGTATAACAGACTTATCTATATGGCTATTAATATGCTGCTCGTCGGACATCTCTTCTTCGTCGATAAACTCAAAGACGCGTTCGCTCGCAGCCGCCGCTGGCTGTAGGTTGCCGACAGCTTGCGCAATGCGTGATAGTGGTGATGAGAAGAGGCGCGCGTAGCTTATAAAAGCGATAATTACACCAAAACTAATCGCCCCATTTATTGTCAAAATAGCTCCAGTTACACAAACCGCGACATACCCGAGATTGCCCGTAAATGCCATAATTGGATGCATGAGGCCAGACAGAAATTGACTATGTAGATTAGCGTTGCGAATCTTCTTGTTTAACTTATTAAATTTCTTATCCGCAGTTTCTTTGCCGTCGTATGCTTTAACTACTGCTATGCCAGAATATATCTCTTCAATATGTGCGTTCATGTTCCCCAGCTCAATTTGTCGCTCGGCGAAGTACTTTTGCGATTTCTTTAGAATTGTCGCCATAAAAACGAATCCAAACAAGCTTGAGGCTATTGCTACTAGGGCCATAACCCAATTTGTGATTAACATCATTATAAGCGAGCCAATCAAGAGGAGGCCGTCGCCAATGATTATGCCAAACGAGTTATCAATACTACTCGATACAGAATCCACATCATTCGTCACACGTGAAAGCGTATCGCCGATTTGGTTCTGGTCGAAGTATCGCAGTGGCAGCATATTAATTTTATGCGAAATGCGATTGCGTAAATCTCGAGCAAAGCCAGACGTAACTCGCGCCATTATGAATCCCTCTAAGTATTCGAGGGTTGCGGATAGTACATATAGAATTGCCATTAGTAGTGCTAGATTTCGAATGGCATCATGGTTCATTTTTGGTTTAATTACTTCCCGAATCGACTCCGGCAACTCGTCGATTTTCTGATAAATCATTACAGCGTCTTCGCCTGAAAGCTTGGTCAAACTACTCGTCTCCGATCGTAGCTCTTTTATTATATTGACGAATGCTTCTTTGTCTTCCGGGGATATTACTACATTATCAATCACGCTTTCGGTCAGTGGATCTCTCGATAATTCATTGGTGATATCATTGATTTTGTTTTGATCAAGTGCTAATCCGGCCGCAATCTCGTCCGTTATATTCGCCAACTTGTTTGGCGCAATTACACTAATGGCGGAAGTAGCTATCGACATAATCATTGCAATCGTGATTAAGGCATAATATTTGCGCATTTCTGCGAGCATGCGCTTAATAGCCTTGCCGAAGTTCTTTACCTTTTCCGGGCCGCCACGACGGCCGCCTGATCCTCCATTAAACATTTAGCTCCTCCTTTGTCAGCTGCGAAAGCGCAATTTCTCGGTATACTTCACAATTCCGCATCAATTCCTGGTGTGTACCATGGCCTACGCAGTAACCCCTATCTAATACTATAATTTGGTCGGCGTGCATAATTGTGCCAATGCGCTGCGCTACGATTAATGAAGTTGCATCTTTTGTATATTCTTTGAGAGCTTTTCTAAGCGCCGCATCGGTTTTATAGTCGAGTGCCGAGAAGCTATCGTCGAAGATATATATTTCTGGATCTCGCACTATTGCCCGTGCAATTGCTAGGCGCTGTTTCTGTCCTCCCGAGATATTTGTACCAGATTGTGCGATATGTGAGTTATACTGCTTATCTAGCTTCTCGATAAAGCTCTTTGCTTGCGCTACTTTTGCCGCCGTCTGAATCTTTCGCTCGTTTGGCTTCTTTTTACCACTGTCACCGTAAGCTATATTACTAGCTACGGTTCCGCTAAATATTACTGCTTTTTGCGGTATGTAACCAAGCTTCTTATGTAATGCTTTTTGGTTGTAGTCGCGTACATTTACGCCATCTACAAAAACCGCGCCTTCAGTAACGTCATAGAAACGCGGAATTAGGTTTATTAACGTCGACTTGCCAGATCCAGTTGAGCCGATAAAGGCTACCGTTTGACCCTTTTCGGCGCGAAATGAAATATCCTTTAATAAATACTCCTCTGCATCAGGATATTTAAACGAGACATTGCGAAATTCGACTGTCCCAATCTCGGCTGTATCGTCATCAAACAGTCCATCTTTAATGGTGATTTCTTTGTCTAGTACTTCGTTTATACGTTCGGCCGATACTTGTGCACGCGGGATTATCATAAAAATCATAGCCAACATTAGAAAGCTAAATATTACGTGCACTGCATAGGTTGAGAAAACGACCATATCGCTAAAAAGTGTCAGTTTATTCGCCATTACGGATTGGCTAATCAATGCGGCACCGATTAAATATATTGCCAAAGTGATACTATTTAGAACTAGATTCATTGTTGGCGACATGATACTTAATACGCGATCGACAAAGCGCGTAGTATCGGCAACCTCGGTATTTGGGATGTCGAATTTCTTTTCCTGGTATCTTTCCGCATTAAAAGCGCGCACGACGCGTATGCCCTTTAGACTTTCCTGTGTGACACCATTAAGTCTATCGGTAAGTTTCTGAATTAACTTGAAGCGTGGTATGACGAGTGTCATTATTGTAATAATTGTTGCAAGAATAATCACGACCGCCACTCCAGTCGCCGTACTCCACTGCCAACTTTTGCCAGATATTTTTATAATCGCCCATGTTGCACTAAGCGGTGCCCTAATTAGCATGTTTGCTCCCATTGTTATTACCATCCGCACCTGCGTGACGTCATTTGTTGTTCTCGTGATTAGGGAAGCGGTTGAAAAACGTTTAATATCATCAACGCTAAGCTCTTCGACTTTGTCGAATATCTTTTTTTTCACAATAAAGGTGAAATCCGCCCCCACATTTGCTACAAACCAGCCCGCTATAATAGTCGAAACTAGGCTTCCAAAAGCGCAGAGGAGCATTAGTGCGCCATTATGCAAGATTTCGCCCATTTCGCTACCTTCGGTCCGTACTAGAACCGTAATATTTGACATATATTCGGGCATTTTTAATTCAAGCACAACTTGACCGGCAATAAACAGAACAGCTAAAGCTATAAATAGCCAGTCTTTCCTCTTTAAGTTTCTGAATAGTTTAAACATATATTACCTATTTCCTCTTTTTCTTTTCGTAGAGACATATGCTAAAAGGTATACTCAACTCTTTAGCTACATATGCGGTTCAAAGGGTGATTAATACTTATTAATTCTATTAGCCCACAATCGAACGGTCAATAGTGTCGATAAGCTATCGATAGGCTAGTCCCTCATAGCGTGATAGATATAATTTAAGAAAGTATCGCGTTTTTCGGCGTTAATATTTCGTAATAAAATTACCTTAAACCTTGCTTTAGTTAAGGCTGTATAGAATATTTTCCGATCTTCAACAAAACTCGCAACTTCTTCTTTGGGCGTATCCACAAAAAGCCGCAAAAGCCAAAAAGTCGAGCGTGTCTTGCTTGGAGGATACAAATTTTGACCTACGATTATTACCCAATCCGCTTTTATGTCTTTGCTTCTTTTAGTGGTGGCGGCATCGAATTTGTAGCTAGGTAATTCTGTCAGCGATACTTTAGTATCGGAGCCTTCTTTGAAGCCAGCCTTAGATTTCATCATTGTTTTGAGTATAGTATTTGTGCGCGCTAATACTAAAATTCGGTCACTCGGCCTTTGGCGATGTATGTTTAAAATGGCTTGTTTCGCTTGACTAAACTCATCCTCCATCGATTTACTGTCGCCATTAAAATTTAAGAACACAAAAGGATCATTGAAATACCCTAGCGTGCATTTACGTTCTTTGCGAATTTGGTTTAGCTTTTCCATAATAAAATCGCCGGCGACATTAGCGGGAGACGGCTGACTATCGTGTGCGCTTGCAATCTTAAAAGTTTTGGCATTTTTAAGGCAATCGCGAAAGCCGTAAATTTGTTCAATTCTTGCTTTGGTGAATGAATGAATTGTTTGCCAATCGTTACCAACAACTATTAGTTTTATCTTATTGCGCTCTACTAGCTTGCGCATGAGGTCAAAACAGCCCGATGAAATGTCTTGGTATTCGTCAATTAAGATGTATTTATAATGGAAAATGCTATTTTCTGTACGACTTACGAGAAACTTAGCGTAATAAATTACGTCCGCTATATCAAAGCTTGGCTCATCGGCGCCACGGTGGATAGCGGCGTTATAGAAAAGATAAAAATCACGAATATATTTATACTGCTTTTCGGCTATGATACGTTCATTAAGACTCTTGATGTCTCCTAAATGGCTTTTGATTGTTTTGTCGAAGCAATCGCGACACGAGGAAGTTTTTATAACATCAATAGTTTCATAAAACAGTGTTTCCAACTTACGAAACTCCACGAGTGGATTATGACGCAGGATAGCTTCATATATACTTTTCGCATTTCGTTCGTGCGGTAAACGTACGCCGAACTCTTCGAGCTTAGTGCGTAATGTTTTGAGATAGCTGTTGTTTGGCTCGTAATGTAACGGAATAAAGTTGGTGTGATTTTTGCGATGGAACGATTCTTTTGTCTCGCGGATTTTATCATGACTACCTATTCGGTAATCATTATTCTGCTCGTAGTATTCGATATAGAACTTTTGCCCACCTATATACAAGGTAAAATTTGGCCGATAGTCATTCGCGTCTGGTAATAATTCGTCAAAAGCCTGCCTATATGTATAGCTAATTGAATGACGGAATAACCAGTTTGCAATCATAGCTTCACCCTTAGACCTTACTCGTTCACCCATTAATGTGCGCGGTATATCGGCGTTTATGCTTGTAGCGATACTTCTTTTTAATAATGAATCAAAATTATTAACCTCTTTAAGACGGTATTTGATAAGACTCTCGAAATAATCGTCGAAATTCCGAAAGTCGCCACGATTTTTCAGGTAATAATCGTCAATTAAGCCTCTGCGGCCAGTAGTATTTACATTAAAGCAATCAATGAAATCATCGACCGTATCAGGATTAGCTAAGATGTGTCTTTTAAGGTAGTTCAGAAAAATCTCGTCTCGTTCTTTTTCATTAATGACGCGGCAATCTTTGTAACGCATAGTTTGTTTGATGTATTTGTAACCCAACGAATAAAAAGAAGTCACGCTAACTGGAATATTTAACATCTCGTTAATGTCTTCTTGCATCTTTTCTATTGTTCGTTCGGGGCCGCCTATTACTAATATGTCTTCCGGGGCGACATTCTTTTTTTCGACAAGATATTTTATTTTCGCAAT
This sequence comes from uncultured Candidatus Saccharibacteria bacterium, assembly GCA_947303945.1. Lineage (GTDB taxonomy): Bacteria > Patescibacteriota > Saccharimonadia > Saccharimonadales > Saccharimonadaceae > UBA2834. The sequence continues at coordinate 49,490 of CAMYZS010000005.1, forward strand.
TATAATATTTATTTTCTCAGTATCCGTGCCAGCAATCACTAATGATCGATTTTCGTCTGCCAGAATGGCTCGTATTTGTTCGCTATTTAGCTCGATACTTGAATCAATATCATCAAGAAGGTGACAAAAATAATCTTTAAGTTTAGCATGTTCGACTTCTAAAATTCTGCTGTTATATTCGTCTAGATTAAACTGTTTTGGGACTTGTTCAGGTGCACGTTTCTGGACCTTATCAAAGAAGGAAGCGGAAATATATTGTCGCTTAGCTAGTTTTCTTTCAAAGTCCAACAAAATGCTGCCCATATTACTTATGATTATACTAGTATTTGACGTAAAAAAGAACCCGAGACGACATCGGGTCCTTGAATTAATTAATCTTGATCTAGCGTACGAATGATACCAATCAGGGCATCAATTAAACGATTCTTCCGATAGAGGCTATCGCGTATCTTATCTAATTCGTCGTATGCAAGGTCCGGATCGAACTCAGGCCCCCTCCTCTTGATGGTAATATTGTCTTCCTCTTTATCCATGCGTATTATTAGGTCGTTGCGCTCTTTTCGAGAGCTCTCCAGGAGCTGTTTGGTTGTATTTAAATAGTTTGCGAGCTCTGGCGCTAGCTCGGACGGGGTCGTAGCGGGCCCCGATGTCGTACTAGCCTCGTTGTTCTGGCTGAACTCTTGGTTTGGCGCTGGGGCTTTCTCGGCTTCAATCGGCTTCTCTTCGACGGCAGGAGCAGCAGGAGTAGTGTCTATCGAGTCTTGATAGTAGCCGTTTGTATCGTTTGATTGTGGTTGATTATAGTTTGTAAAATCTTGCATTATCTCACCCTTGTTGAATTTCTTTACTTTCATTTTAACATAAGAACTATGATATAATGCAAGAAACTAACGGATTCTAAAAGAGAATATGCCAAAGACTACTAAAACTCCTAAAAATCATAAAATAATAAATGGCAGCACTTTGCCGAAAGACGATAAGGCCTGTGCACGCCTTCGTCTTATGGGGATACTTATGGCGCTCGCAAGCGTCCTGATGGCATTGTTACCAATGATATACTCGGGCGTTTATCGCTATGTTGCTAAATATTCGGGTGCATATATGACGGACTTTGCTATAACGAGTATGATCATTACGGGCTTCGTAGTTGCTTTACTTTATTTTCTACTTGGGCTGTATGTTATTATGGCGAGCGAACGTAATACGCGCCTCGTGCGTGCAGTATATCAGATGAATGTTATCCTGACTTTCTTAGCTGTTGTTGCAGGTATTCTGTTATTCATGCCTTGGCCTGTTCCTACTTTTCGACTCATGATGACGCATTTGGCTACTGCTAATTATATTGAGCAGGGTATCACACCGATGTTTATCATGCTATTTGTTGATATGTCGTTAATAATTGGCCTAGTCGCATCTGTAACCGGTATTACTTATACTTGCTTAATCGATAAAGAGACGAAAACGAAGTAGATTATTATTCGTATTGTGGCACAGAAAGATGGCTAAGGAGAATAAAAACAAACTTGGCAAAGGTCTTATCGTTGTAGTTTTATTAGCTATTTTAACGATTTTGGCTGGTGTTGCGAGTGTAGTTTTACTTAGTCGCAATATTTCAATTGTCCAGCTTTTTGGTGGTATTGATAATGTTTATGAGAGCGCACGTTTGGAAAAGTTAACTATTAATGGCTATAGGGTGGGTGACAAAATTAGCGACTCTGCAAAAGAGTATCAAGTAATAGATTCCGATTTCGATTACTATTATGACGAAGTGGCGTTTTGGGTCAAAGATGATAATATTTTCGGAATCGGCTTTTATACTTTTAACTCCGGCCTCGAAACTAGTATCAATGATGCGAAAATAATATACGAGAAACAACGCCTCGTAACGCTCGACGACTTCGAGGAGACGTTCGGCCTTGGTGAGGAGAAAAGTGAGCAAGATAATAAAACTATTATTTATCGGCAAGACGAATACACATTGACTGTCGAAGCATACAAAGGCGTTGTTCAGAATGTTATTTTGCTAAAAAATACTAATTAAAAAATCTGGCCATCTGCCAGTTTTTTTAATGGCAGGGGCGGCAAGACTCGAACTCGCGACACCTGGTTTTGGAGACCAGTGCTCTACCAACTGAGCTACGCCCCTAACTTATTCGTCAATTATAGCACAATTGGAACAAAAAACACTCCATCGACGCTAAATAGTGTTATAATTAAACATAAGCATAATAATTAAGGTGGGTAAATGGACGCACAATCGCTTCATAGACAAATACAGAGTTCAACAAAGCAACGCATTCATGCAAAACCTTCCAGTAATTCTTCTAGTTCGCAACCTTTTATAAACGAGGATATTATAAATGCAGAATTACATAAAGAGGAGTTTGATCGCGACGGCGATGGTATTGTGTCTCTCATGGAAGAATTGAGCAGTGTAGATAGCGTAAGAGAAACTGCTAATCGCGCTGCCGAAAAAATCAATAACGAACAGAGTAGCAAGAATCGGGATACTGAATCAAAAAGCGACGAAACCCTGCCGCACGCGGCGATTTTGACTATGCATCAAGAGGCTACGCCAAGTTTTAATGCCTTCTCGTCCCATCACGCCTCCGCTCCGGTACCACGACAGAATCGACAAGCGCCCATAGCAGAGGCGAAACCCGTTAAGGATAATACGAATGCAATCATTATGATTCTACTAATCGCAATTTTAATAATTGCAGTTGCGATTTTTGGAGTCATCGTTGCCGGTGAACGCCGTAATGACCAGGAGCAAGCAGCTAATCAATCGCGCAGTGCGCTCAGTATTACCGATAATAGCCAAAAACAGCAAGAAGAAGAGCAGGCTAAGAAGTATGAATACGATTTTTCTAAGATTGTCGGCAAATGGACCGCACTGGGCGACAATGCTGCATGTATAAATATTAGTAAGGACAGTAAGGTTGTTTGGTACCAAAAATGTGACAGTACGAAAGATGATTATTATTCCGGTATCGCCAATATTATCAGTGGCCAAGACGCCATTGATGGACTCGGTATTACCGCGAAACGTGTCGCTCGCATGGTTGGCATTGCGGAAGCCAAAGTATCCATCAATCGTGTTTTTGCCATTACGGTAACTCCTGATGAATATTTTGTTCAGGATAATGTGAGTGCTCAAAAACCGAAAGAGATAAAACTCCTTGTTGTCAAAGCTGACGACGGCGAAATAAATATTTACGACTATCACTACGGTCAATTAAGCATATATTCTACTAACTAGCTCCTCTTACAACATCTCGTGCTAAAATTAAATGCAAGATGTATGACAAGTTTTCAAATTTCATTCAAGACAAAAAACACATTTGTGTAATTCAGGCCGAAAATCCCGACGGCGATTCCTTAGGTTCCGCACTAGCGCTTGAGGAAGCTCTAGCGGACAAGGAAGTGTCACTCTATTGCCCAGTCGATATTCCAAAATACATGCGCTACTTTGAAGGGTGGAGTAGGGTAGATATCGAATTTGCATACAAGGCGGACGCTTTTATTATTGTCGATACGGCTAGCTCGACATTACTTTCAAAACTTCTAGATGATGCTGCAATCCGTAATTGTCTCTACACCGCGCCAGTTTTAGTGATTGACCATCACGAAACGGCACCAGATTTAGATTTTGACCACGAGGAAATAATTGAAGCCACCTCAAGCTGCTGCTCGCTTCTTTATCGTATTTTTAATAGCCAAAAAATATCAATCAGTGCGCAATGTGCTGAGAATTTGCTCTATGGTATTCTTTCAGATACGCTTGGCCTTACTTCGCAATCGACAACGTCTGAAGATTATCGAATTTCTGCGGAACTAATAGATGCTGGTGCGAAAGTTGCAGAAATGGAAGAGCATCGCCGCGATTTCATGAAGAAGTCCGCGCGAATTTTGGACTATAAGGCTGACTTAATTAAGCGCGTCGAATATCATCTTGATGGTAAACTTGCCACAGTCCTAATTCCTTTTGAAGATATTCGAGAGTATTCCGATGAATATAATCCAAATGTGCTAATTCTCGAAGAACTGCGCTTTGTTGAGGGCGTGGAGGTTGCAGTTGCAATTAAAACTTATCCAGACGGTAAATTGACAGGGAAAATCCGCAGCGCCAAGCCTATCGCTGATCAAATCGCTGGTTATTTTGGCGGTGGCGGTCATCCATATGCGGCTGGCTTCCGTATTTACGAAGATTATACCGAGACTTTGCCAGAATTAATCAGTGCAACTATGAAACTACTCGACCAACTTCCGCAAGACAATTAAATTGCGTTTATGCTAAAATGGAGTTATGCATATTCATGGGTTGGGCGTTGACGTACGCAATATCGAAAAACGAATCCGTTTCTGCAATTATCTCTCGGTCGCTCAGATTTTTTTGCAAGACAACATCTTATTAAGCCGTCCGTTAAGCTTTTCGGATATTAAACCTCGTCTTCTCGGCCACTGGGGTTCATGTCCTGGTATCAATATTGCTTACGCAAACCTCAAAGCGCGCTATCCGCAGATGCAATTTATTTTGGGGCCTGGCCATGGTTTTCCTGCCTTGCAGGCTAATATGTTTTACGACGGCGACTTAGCAGAGTATTATCCAGAAGCTACCCCAAATCTTCATGGTCTCGAGTATCTATGTAAAAAGTTTTCTTGGCCATATGGCTTTCCGAGCCATGCCAGCCCCGCCACTCCGGGCGTAATTGCTGAGGGTGGCGAATTGGGTTACTCGCTTGCAACCGCTTACGGCGCAGCACTTGGCCGTCCTGGTAAGATTATTGTCGTATTAATCGGCGATGGTGAACTCGAAACCGCTACGGCAGTTAGCAGCCTCAATTTAAATAAGATACTCAACTCTAAACATAATGGTCGCGTCCTCCCGATTTTGCATCTTAATGGATATAAAATTTCTGCGCCAACTATTTATGGTCGCAGTAGTGAACGTGAATTAATGAACTTGTTCCGCGGTTTTGGTTACTATCCGACTATTGTGGATGGCACAAATACGGAAGAATTCCAAATGGCACTCGGAGAGCTAAAGCGGAACTCATTTATCATTATGAAGACGCCAAAAGGCTATACTGGACCACGAGAACTCGACGGTAAGAAGCTTGAGGGTAACTGCGCCTCGCATCAAGTTCCACTACCGAAAGCTAAAACTGACGAAAAGCAACTTAGAATATTGCAGGAGTGGCTAGAATCATATAAGTTTAAGGAGCTATACGATGAATTTACCAACGAGCGTTGAGCAGCCAGGTGCTGAAGAATATTCCATCGCTAAGGTGTTTGGTGAAGGCCTAGCAGAGGAGTTAAGAAAACACGAAGATTTTTATTTCTTCTCGCCAGACGAAACTACTTCTAATCGTCTAAGTAGTGTATTTGAGTCATCTGGCCGCGCTTGGCAGTTGCCGATTGAGCCATGGGATGTAGGCTTGGCTAAAGATGGACATATTATCGAAATGCTTTCTGAAAATGTTCTATTTGCTACCATGGCGGGACATATTCTCAGCGGGGGTCGAGCTTGTCTAGCTTCATACGAAGCATTCTTGCCGATTATATCGTCTCAGTTGGATCAGCATCTTAAATTTCTTAAGCAAGCAAAAGAAACCTCTTGGCACCCACGTTATTGGGCATTAAATATTCTTTCGACTTCTTGTTGGCAACGTCAAGACCATAACGGCTACACGCATCAGAATCCAGCTTTAATATCAAATCTCCTTGCTAAGCCAAGCAATGAAGTAAACTGTCTATTTCCGATTGACGATGTAGCGGCTGCGGCGGCTTGGGAATTTATGACTCGCACCAAGAATGTTGTGAATTTGACAACTTTTAATAAAATCGAGGTGCCACGCTGGATAGATATTAATCATGCTCGTTTTCAACTGACGAATGGCGGGGCTTCCATTTTTCAGTTTGCATCTGATGATAATCCAGAAATAATTGTCGCGGGCATTGGTGATATTCCGACTATCGAAGCACTCGAAGGTATTAAGCTTGCTAAGCAGGAAGCGCCAGATTTGCGCGTTCGCTTTATTGGTGTAGCGGCGCTTTCGTATGGCGCCATTGGTACAACTGAAAATAAACTCAGGCCCAACGATTTTAACGATTATTTTACGCCCGATAAGCCAATCGTCGTAAACTTCCATGGTTACCCAGAAACGGCATTTGGCATCTTTGCGCACTATGCTGCCCCGTATCGACTCAATATTCATGGCTATCAAGATCAAGGCTCGACTACTTCTCCGATGGATGAGTTGGCTCGCAACTCGTGTTCGCGATACGATATAGCCGCTAGCATACTCGAACGTTCTGGTCGTTATGGCTTTATGCGAAAATTCCGAGACATTAAAGTCGAAAACGCCAATTACGCTAGCCAATTCGGCGTTGATCAATAGATATTTGTTTGTTGAATGGTATAATACCACCATGAGTAAATTAATCCTTATCACTAATCCAGGTAGCGCCAGCCGTAAATATGCCCTCTATGATGGCGAAGAACTAATGGCGCAATTCCACTTTGAGTACGAAGGTAAAAAAGTTGTCTGCACAATCAAAGATGTTGACGATGGAAAAAAGAAGATTAAACCAGAAATTGACACTTTGAATGATGCTATTACGATTTTGCCAAAAATTTTAGCTGACGAACAGTATGTTACTGGACAACATAAGCTCGAGGCGGTCGTAGTCCGCATCGTTGCACCAGGCGACTATTTCACCGAGGATCATATTGTTGACGAAGAGTATATGAAACAGCTCAAAGAAGCAGAGAAGCGCAACCCTGTTCACGTTCCAACCACCGCTAACGAAATTCGCGGCATTCGAAAGTGCTTCAAAGACGTTAAAATAATCTCCATTTCCGACTCAGCTTTCCATTGGGAAAAGCCAGATACTTATAAATATTACAGCTTTGATACTGAGCTAGCCGATAAATACGAAATCAAACGTTATGGTTACCATGGTCTGAGCTATGCGTACATTTCTCGCTACATGAAAGAGCAGGGAATCTTGCCAGAAAAGTTAGTTGTTATGCATCTCGGCTCTGGATCGAGTGTTTCAGCCATCCTTAAAGGCAAAGCTATGGATAACTCAATGGGCTACACTCCACTTGAGGGGCTCGCTATGTCTACACGCGTTGGTACGATTGATGCCGCCGCTGCGCTCAATCTTAAGAAAGCACTCAAGATATCATCAGACGAAGAATTCTTACTCTATCTCAATAAAAAATGCGGTTTGCTTGGCCTTTCTGGTATTTCTGACGATATGCGTGAGGTTATTCAGGCTCGCGACGAAGGCGACCTTCGCGCCAGCCTTGCGCATTCAATCTTTGTTTATCGCATTCAGAGTTATGTTGGACAAATGACTGCTACGCTTGGTGGCATAGACGCGCTTGTATTTGCTGGTACAATCGGCGAACGTTCGGATGAGATTCGTCGCTTCGTAACACAGAAGATGGGCTATCTCGGATTCAAGCTTGATGAAGACAAGAACTTAGCACCGGAATTCACTGGTCGCCATGCGCTTATCTCGACCAACGACTCCAAGCCAATCTATATCGTATTTACCGACGAAACCGCACAGATGATTTATCGTGCGCAAAAGTTTCTTAAAGGTAAGACGAGCGGCCTAGAAGAAAATATTGAGCTCGAAGAGGAATAGGAGCATTAAAAGAGCCCTAAAAAGGGCTCTTTTTGTTACACTTAATATATGGAGAGATTTTTGAATTATTTTGTCCCATCACACTATGATTTGGACCTACGTATTAATAGCGAAAAGACATCGATAATCGCCACTGCTATAATCTACGGCAACGCAATAACAGATAATATTAAACTGCATGCCGTGAAGCTTGATATTCAGAATGTGACGCTTGACGGTGTGTCGGTCGAAGATTATTTATATCTTGACGATGTGCTACAAATTCATAACATTACACCAGGTAACCATGAATTAATTATTAAATATATCGCACCAATTACGCCGGATATGGAGGGTGTATATCTTTCGACCTATGAGGCTGATGGTAAAACCGAAAAAATAGTCGCTACCCAATTTGAATCTCATTACGCACGTCAATGTTTTCCGTGCATAGACGAGCCAGCCGCGAAGGCGACCTTTACGCTCCGAGTATCGTCCGCCGACAAGTCGGATATGATTATTTCAAATATGCCAATTGCGTCCGAGAGTATCAATGGTAGCTATAAAGAAGTTCAATTTGTCGAGACGCCAAAGGTGTCGACATATTTGATTGCTTTCGCACTCGGTCATTTCGTGTCATATGAGACCATTTCGAAACATGGGGTTAAAATTACTGCTTATGCTGGCATTCACCAGCGGGTCGATGATTTGAAATATGCTGGGATTTTTGCTGCAGATGTATTAGATTATTATGATGATTGTTTCGGAACTCCTTTTCCTCTGCCTAAAATGGACCTTTTGGCCTTACCAGATTTTGAATCTGGCGCAATGGAAAACTGGGGGCTTGTCACTTTCCGTGAAATTTGCCTTCTTTGCAATGAGCGTTCATCGCTAGATGTGAAGCGATATGTCGCTATCGTGGTTGCGCACGAGCTATCGCATATGTGGTTCGGTGATTTAGTTACTATGGAGTGGTGGGACGATCTTTGGCTTAATGAATCATTTGCTAACATGATGGAGGTGTATTCGACCGATAAAGTTCGTCCAGAGTTACGCGCCTGGGAAGATTTTTACCTTACGGCCATCTTGCACTCCTTGCAGCGCGATAGCCTTCCAGGTGTTCAGCCAGTCAAGGTTGACGTAAATAATGTCGAGGATATTTCTAATATATTTGATAGCGCCATCGTGTATGGGAAGGGCTCGCATCTACTACTAATGCTAATGCGCTCTATGGGCGAAACGAACTTTTTTGCTGGCCTCAAGGACTACTTCGTAGCGCATCAATATGGCAATACGACCGCAAATGATCTTTGGGATGCATTAACCCCGCATGCAAACTTCGATGTGCGTGAGTTTATGACTCCATGGCTAACGCAGCCGGGTTTTCCAGTTATTAATCGTAGCTCGCAGACACGCTTCTTACTTACCGGCGAGACAGATAATTTGCAATATCCAATTATGAATCAAAGCGATGACTTATCGGGTCATTACATTATTAATCTAAGCAACGAGGAGCTCGAGACTAAAATTAGTCAGATTCCTACTATGAGCCAGGAGCAAAAGCTTCGCCTCCTAATCGATCGGCGCATGCTTGCAAAAACCGATTTTGTCCCAAGCGTTTCACTATTACCGCTCGCTAAGGCTTTCGCTAGTGAAACTGATTCCTGCGTCTGGGGGCTACTTAGCTCTATTATTTCAGACCTGAAAGTATTCTTTGACCCTAAAACCAAAGAGGAGATTCAGTTTAAAAAATTTGTGCGCGATTTAGCCATGCCGAATTACCAGCGCTTAGGCGTATTGCCACGTGTGGACGATAAATATGATGACATCGAATTGCGTTCGATCATCATGAGTATGATGCTATATTCTGATGATGCTGAGTTTATTAAGGTAGTCGAATCTACCTATTTAGATAAAGACATTGAAGCGGTATATTCTGATTTACGCTGGATTGTCGGCGCTACTTTAATAAAGAACCACGACGAACTCTGCGAGTCGTACTTCGAAAAATATAAAACCGTCGTCGATTCTGCATTAAAGCGTGACTTGGTTGATGCTATTTCTGCAACAAAGAATCGCCACACTGCGTTAAGTCTATTTAGTCACCTCAAAGATGGTACGGTACGCACTCAGGATCGTCTCTCTTTCTATCTCCGTCTATTGCGCAATCATCTTGTGAGGCGTGAAGCTTTTGACTGGCTATACCAAAACTGGGATTGGCTCTATGAAGACGAAGGTGATAAGACAATTCCTGAGTATCCGCGCTATGCCGCAGGTTTTATTCGTAAGCCGGAGGAGGCAGATAAGTTTAAAGAGTTCTTTAATCAGCATAAAGAAGAAAAAATTCTCGCTCGCGACGTGGCGATTGCTTACTCCGAGATTGAAGCGCGACTAAAACTTATCGCCACTGATCAAGCTGCAATTTTTGATTTTTTGAAATAACACAAAGCTGGCTAAGGTAAAAGATATGATAGATAGAAAACTAAGAAAATATATCGAAAAAAACATATTGCCGCTTTATGATGACAACTATATTGGAGATGGGGCAGATAGAGTTCAATATGTCATTAATCGTAGCCGCAAAATAATTAAAGATAATAACCTTGATATAGATTGGAATATCCTATATACCGCAATATGCTATCACGACATTCGGACTAGCAATAAAGAAGCGGATCACGAATCGGTCAGTGCAAAAATAATGTATAGCGATAAGTTCTTAAAGTCTTTTTTCGATAACAAAGAACGACTATTAATTAAAGAAGCAATCGAGGACCAGAGGGCGAAGCTAGCGAACGAGCCAAGAAGCATTTATGGAAAAATTCTGTCTTCAGCATCAAGAAACTCTTCGATAGAGCAATGCTTTAAACGGTCATATGACTATGGAAAAAAGAAGCATCCCAATGCGACGGATGAAGAAATATTCGAAGGCGCCTATAACGCTCTTCTTGATAAGTACGGGAAAAACGGTAAAGCGAACTTCTTTTTCAAAGACGCTGTCTATGAACGCTTTTTACGCGATATTCGAGAGCTGTTATCTGACAAGGATAAATTTATAGAAGCGCAGAAGAGATACATAAATGCAGATAAAAGAAAAAATAAGCTAAAGCTAACCTTTGGCGACATAAAAAAGCGCAATCCAAAAATGTCGCTAGACGAAGTTTTATATGCGGTCTTCAATGAAGTGAAGGGCGATTACGATAAGCCATTTGATGTATTAAGAAATATGATACTAGAGGCAAATGGAATTAATGAATTAGAATACTATACTAAAAATGTCAGGCAAGATTTAAAGGATTATATTGCTGAACATATATTCCCTGAATACGATAAAAATGATGGTGGTCATAATATTGCGCATATTTTAGAGGTTATTAGAAGAAGCTTTGCATTAAATGATACTTTTAAATTAGAGCTAGATGACAATATGATATACGCAATAGCATCTTGTCATGATTGGGGAAAGTATGAAAACCATGAGACTCATCATTTAATTGCGGCCAGAAATTTTATGAACGATGAAGGTATGAGGCAATTCTTTTCTGAGAGTGAAAGAAAAACCATAAAGGAAGCAATCGAAGACCATCGTTCTTCAAAAGAAGATGAGCCTAGGAGTGTATATGGCAAACTTATTTCGTCAGCAGATAGAAATACGAGGATAGAAATAGTATTTATTAGAAGTTTCTTTGTCGCTCACGAAAGAATGCCAGATGCAATTATTGAAGAGTATTTGGACTATACAATTAAAAGGCTCTCTAAGAGATATGCCGAAGAGAACCCAGAAAACATGCTTTTCGAGGACGAAACGTATAAAATATTCATTCAAGACATGAGAAATTTACTAAAAAAAGAGGACGACTTTAAAGATAGGTATTGCAAAGTGAATCATATATCATCAAGGCAACATATGGTTCGAGACGAGCAAGGTGAAGTTGCCTACCTAAAAGCTTTTTAAAAATCTTCAAAAAAACCCTTGCATTGGTCTGAAATATGCGCTAATATAAGGACAGTTTTTGTTCATGTTCGTTTTGAACCTCTGAAATTAGTCTGATAAACTGCGAGAAATAGAAAAACACTCTATTTTCTTCGCGCCAAATTTATCTTTTAACAATTTGAATTAGACAACGAAAGAAATTTAATTGACGGCATAGCGAGAAATCGCATGCACTAGTATTTGAAAATCAATTACTAGTTAAGTCAATGCATAAAAAGGTACATAAGGGCACTGATAGTGGATGCCTTGACATTTGCAACCGATGAAGGACGTAGAACTCTGCGATAAGCTTCGGGTAGCTGAGAACAAGCTTTTAATCCGGAGATTTCCGAATGGGGAAACCTAATTCAAGTCATGTTGAATTGCCGTTAGCTGAACACATAGGGTAATGAGACGGGAACCAGCCGAACTGAATCATCTTAGTAGGTTGAGGAAAAGAAAGTAACCAACGATTCCGAAAGTAGTGGCGAGCGAAATTGGAATAGTCTAAACCTCAAGATAACCTTACGGGTTAACGCCCAGAGTTATTAGGGGTGTTGCGTGTTTGCACAATTTTTATGCTGAGCAGTTAAGCTTGCTTGACCGTTCGGCATAAAAACCAACAGCGTTAACTGAGTGGATAAGTATCGTAGTTGTTAGCGGAAGCGTTTGAATGGCGCGCCAAAGATGGTGAAAGCCCAGTATGCGAAAACAACTATTGAACTTATATGTGTTTTCACAAGTAGGACGGGGCACGAGAAACCCTGTTTGAATCCGGCAGGACCACCTGCCAAGACTAAATATTGCAAATGATCGATAGCGAACTAGTACAGTGATGGAAAGGTGAAAAGAACCCCGGGAGGGGAGTGAAATAGATCCTGAAACTCAGTGCCTACAAGGTGTCGGAGCAGCTTCGGCTGTGACGGCGTGCTTTTTGTAGAACGATCCAGCGAGTTAATTTTGTCGGCGAGGCTAAGTCAGATGATGGAGCCACAGTGAAAGCGAGCCTGAATAGGGCGTCAAGTCGGCAGGATTAGACCCGAAACCGGGTGACCTAACCATGAGCAGGTTGAAGCTGCGGTAACACGCAGTGGAGGACCGAACCAGGGTACGCAGTAAAGTGCTTGGATGACTTGTGGTTAGCGGTGAAATGCCAATCGAACTCGGAGATAGCTGGTTCTCCTCGAAATAGCTTTAGGGCTAGCGTTGTGTAGTAGCATTTGGGGGTAGAGCTCTGAAAAGGTCTGGGGCCGGCAACGGTACCCATCCTTATCAAACTACGAATACCAAATGTGTAATCATGGCAGTCAGAACGGCGGGGCTAAGCTCGTCGCTCAAAAGGGAAACAGCCCAGACCATCGTCTAAGGTCCCTAATTAACACTAAGTGGGAAACAAGGTGAGATTTCTTAAACAGCTAGGATGTTGGCTTAGAAGCAGCCATTCATTTAAAGAGTGCGTAACAGCTCACTAGTCAAGAGATTTTGCGTGGAAAATGTAACGGGGCTCAAGTGTTAAACCGAAGACATGGATTATGTATCGAAAACTAAGCCTATAATCATAAATAGACTATTGCGAGTTTGAGAGGTCTGCGTAGAGGTATGCCTTTACGTTGCGGGTTCGACTCCCGCCACTCGCTTAGGGGTATATAGCTCAGCGGTTAGAGCGACTGGCCTGATGGCCGGTGGTCTGGGGTTCGACTCCCCATATGTCCTTAGCCATACGATGAGCGGATACTTGGTATCGTAGGTTTTATTCCTACTATGGCTAAAAAATGCGGACGTAGCGCAATTGGCAGCGCGCCGGATCTTTAATCCGATGGTTACGGGTTCGAGTCCCGCCGCCCGCTTATAGATGTGTAGCTAAGATGGTTAAAGCAGCCGACCAGAAAATCGGCCATCCTGGGTTCGAGTCCCAGCGCATCTGTCGTTTATAAATAGCCAATTATAAACGAATTGTACCTTGCAGTCGGGCGGCACTCCTACTAGTGCTGCCCGACATATTCAAGATTATAGCTTTAGTTTTCGATACATAGTGGTAGAGGAGCGTTGATATTGCAGTGAAGTTAGATTGTAAAGTCTAGTGGAGCGGTATCAAGTGAGAATGCTGGAATCAGTAACCTTAAGACAGGTGAGAATCCTGTCGG
>CAMYZS010000006.1 GCA_947303945.1 uncultured Candidatus Saccharibacteria bacterium
CTGAGCGCGTTTATGAGCGTTTTCTCCAGGAGTTTCCTGATATGAACAAGCAGGTTGAAAAATATTTTCATCGGCATACGGACACGGCGGACTCGTCCATTCGAATTGTACTCAAGAACAAGCGAACGCTGATATTTAGCGTAAACAAAGATGGCACTTGGATTCTCAAGCGATAGGAGATATTTGTGAAGATTATCGAATATCCGACTTTCGAGATTCTTGCGGAGTCACCAATTGGCGATTACAGGCGAATTGCCGAGGGAGCTCGCACGTGCTATAAGAGTCAGAGTCGCGGAACCGACTCGGACAAGCGATTGATATCCTATTGTTTTGAAAACGGACACCATTCGGTTCTTGAGCATTCGTCTGTTACTGTTCGGTTTATTTGTGATCGCGGCGTAAGTCACGAGCTTGTTAGGCATAGGCTCGCGTCATTCAGCCAGGAATCCACTAGATATTGCAATTACAGCAAAGACAAGTTTGGTAACGAGATTACTGTAGTCAAGCCTGTTCGTATTCATGAGGGCTCGATGGAGTATTATATTTGGGAGAAGTCCTGCGAGCAGGATGAGAAGGCGTACTTCGATCTTCTCGACCTTGGAGTCACTCCTGAGAATGCTCGCTCAGTTTTGCCGACTTGCCTCAAGACCGAGGTTGTGATGACAGCGAATCTTCGAGAATGGTATCACATTCTTAAGCTCAGGACTGCACGAGATGCTCAGCCTGATATTCGTTACATGTGTCACGACCTTCTGATTCACATGGCAAAGAATTATCCTGAGATATTTGGAGAATTGCTTCGAGAACGCAATCGCGAATTCATTAATGATTTTGTAAATAAGACAAAGAAAGGTATGAATAATGATTAAGATTCCAGCTCCTGTTATCCGAGTAGCCGGAAAGTGCGGCAACTGGCTTGTTAAGAATGGTCCGAAGATTGCTGCGGTCAGTGGTGGAGTGATGGCCGTAGGAGGCGCTGTGATGGCCTGTGAGGCCACTCTGAAGGTTGATGAGGTACTTGAGCGCCATAAGCAGAAGATGGAGCGTATTGAGGCTGCTAAGGCCATTAGCGAGGAAAATGGCGATGGCGAGTTTACCGAGAAGGATATGAAGCGGGCTAAGTTTGAGACTTATCGCGACACCGCAATCGAACTCGTCAAGCTTTATGGTCCGGCAGTAGCTGTTGGATTTTCTGGCGTGGGTCTTATGCAGAGCGCTTTCTGGGTAACTGAGCGTCGTCAAGCAACTGCAGTTGCGGCTCTTACGACCATGGATCAGATGTACCAGAATCTTCTTGCATCCGGCACGAATGATATTCCAGAGAGCGAGGAGATTGTCGTCGAGAATGACGATTCGGAGTCTGATGATGTTGTAGTTCTGAATACCAACCCTTCGGTCGACCCGTTCTTCTTTATATTTGACGTAGATAAGAAGCATTTCGAAAATACGTTCACGAATAAGAAGGCGGAGTTTGTCACAAACGAGCGATTCCTTCTCTCGGCTATTGAAAATTACAACTATATGCTCAGTGGTCACACAATTGACCACGTTTGGGTGAATGATATTCTCAAGGCTTGGGGTATGGAGGAGACCGCCATTGGCCAGTTCTATGGCTGGAACGAAGCTACTGGGGACCAGATTGAGTATGATATTATTCCGTTCGTAAAGGAATGGAACGACGAGGACGGAAAGCAGTTCCCGCTTCTCGTTGAAATTGATCGCGATGAGTTTGACGATCTCGAGGCGCAGGATATTCAGGAGGGCTATTGCATTGGCATCCGTCTGAAGAGTTCTAGCGATGGATACGGCCGGGTGACGATGCCTCGCAACATCTACAATGAGGTGTATGGTGATTAATTACCTTAAGCGTTGGATTGGAGAGCTGCTGATTGATATCGGCAAGCACCTAGTCCAATCGTCTCGTATTAGTTACGTGCGTTATGCGGCTAGAAATGGTTCCGTAAATCGTTACAATTGGTAGACTTTAGGTCTACTTGATATTCTAGACATCGGACAGGGGGTTGTGATTACACGCCCTCTGTCCTTTTGTCTTGATTGGAGGTGAAAATGGACGAGTTTGATGAGTATTTTATATGGCTAATGGATTTAGTCAATGCCAACGTCGATGTTTATAGCGAATTGTTATATTTTCTTCATGACACAGACTTCGTATGGTGTTTGGATAGGGACGACGGACGTGCGAGCGACGGATTAAAACTTCGCGATGAATATTCAGAGGCCATGGCTGGTATGGGATTTGATGCCTCTTGGGTCGTTCTGATGGACAAACCGTGTAGTGTTCTTGAAATGTTAATAGGATTATCTAGACGCATGGACGATATGCTTATAGAAGAT
The DNA here is from genome assembly GCA_947303945.1 of uncultured Candidatus Saccharibacteria bacterium. Lineage (GTDB taxonomy): Bacteria > Patescibacteriota > Saccharimonadia > Saccharimonadales > Saccharimonadaceae > UBA2834. The sequence continues at coordinate 2,356 of CAMYZS010000006.1, forward strand.
TATATGGCTCCTCGAGTTCCTATATGGTTCTGGAAAATGATTAAGAATCTCGGACTCGCAAAGTACACAAACGGCCTTCTTATGAATGCTGACGATGACGACTATTATAATATTCAAGAGATTCTTAATCGATGGATGAATAGAGATTTTGATCCTGACGGAACTGGGTCCATATTTCCTCTAGAAAATCCCTACACAGATCAGAGAGAACGTACAATTATATACCAGCTTAATGCGTATGTTCTTGAGAATTATGTTGAGGAGTGAGTATGAATGAAGATGCTGTGAATCATCCTTCACATTACACTCAAGGAGGAATTGAGTGTATCGAAGCAATAAAAGCCAGCATGTCTCAGGAAGAATTTCTTGGATATTTGAAAGGCAATGCTATCAAGTATGTATGGCGTTATCGCATGAAGGGTAGAGCTAAGGAGGACCTGCAGAAGGCTCGGTGGTATTTGAATCGACTTCTCGAGGAATTGTAGACTTATACCATTTTACCATTTTTGAGAAAACGATTACCACTTTTTCGGAAGAGCACAAGAGGTATTTACCTGCGGTTTTATACCAAATAACCATTTTACCATTTTTTATTTAAATTTAAAAATATTAAAAATAATTAATATATATAGGGTAATAGAAACCCCCTAAAAAAGAGGTTTTTTCGAAAAAAGTGGTAAAAATGGATATTTTAGCGAGAGAAAGGAGGGTTTATGGACTTCTTTCGAGTCAACTGGCGTTCGACAAAAAGAGGCACCATCGAGGTTTATCCGAGCTTCTTGATATCCGAGAGTAAAGACTTCATGGTTCGAGGTCGAGACTTCTATGCGATATTTGATGAATCTAGTGGTCTGTGGAGTACAAACGAGTTTGATGTTGTTCGACTTGTCGATAAAGAGCTGTATGATTATGCGGAAGAACTTAGGAATACGACAGAAGACCGAGTTGCGGTTTTGAGTCTTAGTGATTACAGTTCAAAGTCTTGGTCTGATTACAAAGGAATGATATCTCGATATCCAGACCACTACAAGCCACTGGATGGTAAGCTGATATTTGCCGACGCCGAGACTAAGCGAGAAGACTATGCCAGTAAGAAGCTTCCTTACTCGTTGAGCGATAGTCCATGCGACTCGTGGGAAGAATTGATATCTACACTATACGAGCCATCGGAGCGTCGTAAGATTGAATGGGCCATCGGAGCCGTTGTCGCTGGAGAAGCAAAAGATATTCAGAAGTTCCTAGTGTTCTATGGCGATGCTGGTACAGGCAAGTCAACTGTCTTGAACATCATACAAAAGCTGTTTGATGGATATTATGCAATCTTCGACGCCAAGGCGTTGGCTACTGCTAGCAATCAGTTTAGCACAGAAGCGTTCAAGAACAATCCGTTGATTGCAATCCAGCACGACGGCGACCTTAGTAGAATTGACGATAATAGTCGACTCAACAGTATTGTCTCTCATGAGGAGATGACGATTAACGAGAAGCATAAGTCTTTATATTCTATTAAGATGAACGCATTTCTGTTTATGGCCACTAATAAGCCTGTTAAGATTACAGATGCTAAGTCGGGACTCATTCGTCGATTGATAGATGTCAATCCTAGCGGCAAGAAGATTCCTTCAAGTAGGTATCAAAAGCTAATGCATGATATTTCGTTTGAACTTGGGTCTATAGCCGAACATTGCCGTAATGTTTATGAGACTCTTGGAAAGCATTACTACGATTCGTATAGATCTTCTGAGATGCAATATAAGACGGATGTGTTCTTTAACTTTGTTGATAGCAATTACTTTGAATTTGCTAAGGCTGATTATGTTAGTCTTAAGCAAGCCTACGCAATGTATAAAGAATATTGTGAAGAAACTTCTTTAAATTTTGTTATGCCTATGTATCAGTTTAGAGAAGAGTTGAAGAACTACTTTTCGTCTTTTACAAAGGATAAAATGATCGATGGAAAGCATCTTAGAAGTATCTATGAAGGTTTTCTTGTAGACAAACTTGAGTATAATTCTGGAGAGACGTTTGAAGAAATGGCCCCGAACGAGTCCTGGCTTGAACTGAGCAGCTCGTCTTCATTGTTTGATATTCTCGCAAAGGACTATCCAGCACAGTATGCGAGTGAGATTGAGACTCCGTTAACGAAGTGGATTAACGTCACAACAACTCTTGCGGATATTGACACGAGTAAGTTGCATTATGTTAAGGTTCCCCCAGAGCATATAGTCATTGATTTTGATCTGAAAGGCAAAGACGGTTCCAAGTCTGCTGAGAAAAATATGAAGGCTGCAAATAAGTGGCCAAAGACTTATGCCGAGTTTAGTAAGGGCGGAGCCGGTATTCACTTACATTATATTTATGATGGCGATGTCAGTGAGATTAGTCGAGTGTATTCTGAAGGAATAGAAATCAAAGTGTTTAACGGGAATAGTTCGTTGCGTAGACGCCTTAGTTTGTGCAATGATATTCCTATTGCACACATTAGTGGGGGGTTGCCAAAGAAGGAGAGAAAGGTGATTAGTCAAAATACGATTAAGAGCGAGAAGGCGCTCAGAGATTTGATTGTTAAGAATCTCCGAAAAGAAGTCTGGCCTAACACAAAACCTTCGATTGATTTCATTTATAAGATTCTTGAAGATGCATATGCTAGCGGGATGGAGTATGACGTTAGTGATATGCATACTCCAATTCTTGCATTTGCTGCTGATAGTACGCATCAGGCTAGATATTGTATGGACTGTGTTGCAAAGATGCGGTTCATGTCTAAGGAGAAGGAAGAGGTTGAAAAGGCAAATGCAGCAAAGGACATGATTGTCTTTTTTGATATTGAGGTGTTTCCTAATCTTTTCTTGGTTAATTATAAGGTTGCTGGAGAGGGTAAGCCTGTAATTAGGATGATTAACCCTGATGCTAATGCAATTGAGGAGCTGTTTCAGTATAAGCTGGTTGGTTTCAACAATCGTCGTTATGACAACCATATCATCTATGCGTGCTATCTTGGATATTCCGTAGAGCAATTGTATGGACTCTCCCAGCGAATCATTAATGGAGACCGAGACGCGTTCTTTGGAGAGGCGTATAAGCTTAGCTACACTGATGTTTATGACTTCTCCAGTAAGAAACAGAGCCTTAAGAAGTTTGAGATTGAGCTTGGCATTCATCATCAGGAACTTGGTCTTCCTTGGGATCAGCCGGTTGACCCAAAGCGTTGGACAGAAGTTGCTGAGTATTGTGATAATGATGTTATTGCGACAGAAGCAGTGTTTAAAGCTAGGCATGCCGATTTTGTCGCTAGGGAGATTCTTGCGGACTTGAGCGGTCTGACTGTGAATGATACCACCAATCAACATACAACTCGTATTATATTTGGAAACGATCCAAATCCTCAGAAAAAGTTTGTCTATAAAGATTTGTCCGAGATGTTCCCTGGATACAAATTTGAGAACGGCAAGAGTTTTTATAGAGGCGAGGACCCAGGAGAAGGTGGCTATGTCTATTCAGAACCCGGTATGTATGGCAATGTTGCTCTTCTTGATATTGCTTCTATGCATCCTACTTCTATTGAAAATCTTAATCTATTCGGTCCTTATACTAAAAATTTCAGCGATATCAAGAAAGCTCGAATCTGTGTCAAGCATCATGATTATGAAGCTGCAAAGCTTCTCCTGGATGGGAAACTTGCGAAGCATCTTAACGGAAGCGAGGACGATGCTGATGCACTTGCGTATGCTCTGAAGATTGCTATCAACAGCGTGTACGGATTGACGTCGGCCAAGTTTCCAAACAAGTTTAAGGACCCTCGCAATATTGATAACATTGTTGCTAAGCGCGGCGCTTTGTTTATGATCGACCTTAAGCATGCTGTGCAGGAAAAGGGTTGGACAGTTGCCCATATTAAGACCGATTCGATCAAGATTCCGGACGCTACTCCTGAGATGATTGATTTTGTTGTCGACTTCGGTAAGAAGTATGGGTATGATTTTGAGCATGAGGCAACGTATGATAAGATGTGTCTTGTGAACAAGTCTACTTATATTGCCAAGTATGCCACAGGAAAGCATGCAGGAGAATGGACAGCAACCGGCGCTCAGTTCCAGCAGCCGTATGTCTTCAAGACATTGTTTAGTCATGAACCATTGATATTCGACGACATGTGTGAGACGAAGAACTGCAAGACTGCGTTCTATCTTGACTTGAATGAAGGGATGCCCGATGGCGAGCATAACTATAAGTTTGTCGGACGAGCTGGGCAATTCACGCCAGTTAAAGATGGAGTGGGAGGAGGCCGACTTGTCCGAGAACAGTCTGGTAAGTATTATTCCGCTACTGATGCGGACGGATATCGATGGCTCGAGTCTGAGACAGTCCGACGACTTGGACTGGAAGAATATGTTGATACCAATTACTACCAACGAAAAGTCGACGATGCCGTGAGTGACATCTCCGGTTATGGCGACTTCGAATGGTTCGTAGGTGATGAGCCTTATAAGGAGTATGTTTGATATTCCTTGGCTAATGCCTTGTCAGAGTGAAACCATAGAGCATTGTATGTTTTGTGGGTCGTACTCAGGTTATTGCAGACTTGGGTACGATCTTAGTAATGTTATATTTAGAGAAAGGACTTATCATGTCTAACCGCGTTACTCGTTCTCTTAGGTTTACCGAGGTTCCTGGAGAGGACCTTTGGTATCGTAACATGCAGGGAGCTCCAACCGACTACACTCCTGCTGGAATTAGGAGCTTCGCTATTGCTATCAGTGATGAATTTGCAGAAGAGCTTCTTGAAGAGGGATGGACTTGCATTAACCATAAGCCTCGCAATTCGAAGGATCCGGACAGTCCGTTGATTTACCGTTTTAAGGTTAAGATGAATTTCAACAGCGCCAACCCGCCTGCTGTTTATGTAGCCAGTCGTGATGGAAAGCGTCGTACCCAGGTTGATGTTAGTTGGCTTGATGACCAGAACATCGACCGTCGTCGTATTGAATGGTGTGATATCGAGGTTAATCCATACAACCGTCCTGTGAACGGTAAGGACTGGTGCAGTGCGTATCTCAGCGAGATTACTATCAAGCTTCAGGAGGGCGCCTTCGATTACAAGTATGCCGAGGACGTTCCGTTTTAAAAGAAGATACCATGGCTTCTATTCATGAGGAAAGGCGAGCGCATTGTCCACGATGTGACGAGGACGTCGACTTTATTATTAAGATGTGCTATGTGGACTATAATGGAATTACTCCGTGCTATAAGTGTCCGAAGTGCGGTGTCATAGTTCCGTCATATAGTTTTAACAATTTTTTGGAAGACGGACGCGTTCATATATACGTTTAATTGATATTTGGAGGACACCCATGCGCAACTTTAGCAAAAGAATTTATACAGCTCTGGTTGTTTTGCTGATGTGCGTTTTGATTACCGGATGTAGCCCCGCTTCGTGCCAGTCGACTGAGCTTTCTAGACAAGCTGACAATTTTGAAAAGACTCGCATAATTACGGTCATCAATACTAGAACCGATGGTATTATCTTCCGAATGACTGGAACCTTTTCTTGCCAGTATTCTAGTGGTGACTTGGATATCATCAGTGCTGTTGGTCCCAATAAATACGAAAAGCATTTCATTCATATGAATGAAAATCTTACGTATATTGTTGAGGATACGGCTGGTAATGGCGATTTGTATTATCAGAAGGTGGAATATTTTCCTGAGCGTGATTGATATTTGGAGGGTAGATGTCGCTTAGTCTGTACGACCATCAGCTAAGCGCACTGGACAAGCTGGAGACCGGCTCCATCCTTTGTGGTGGGGTCGGCTCTGGCAAGTCCAGAACTGCGTTAGCCTATTATTATTTGAAAGAGGGAAAAGGAACTCTGTCTATCAATGGGCGTGGCCGTACAAGAGAAATGCGGATTGATATTCCTTTGTATATAATCACCACAGCTCATAAGAGAGACTTAAGAGAATGGGAGATGGAGTGTAGATTCTTCCCTGGACTGGAGCCCATCGTCGATTCGTGGAATAATATAGCTAAGTATAAAGACGTTAAGGATGCGTTCTTTATATTTGATGAACAGAGAGTTGTTGGTTATGGCGCTTGGTCGAAAGCTTTTATACGTATTAGTAGGAGCAATCGTTGGATATTGCTTAGCGCAACTCCTGGTGACACATGGATGGACTATGTTTCCGTATTCATAGCAAACGGATTCTATCCAAATAAGACTGCGTTTGAGAGGAGACACGTTGTCTATAGCAGATTCGCAAAATACCCAAAAGTTGAGCGATATGTCGGGATTGATATCCTTGAGCGATTCAGACGTAGAATACTTGTCCAAATGCCTGACTCCAGGCCAACTATATCTCATCACGAATATGTTCGAGTCCCGTATGATTCAGAACTGTCATCTCGTGTTATCAAAGAACGATGGGATGTATTCCGCAAGGAACCTCTTAGGGATGCTGGAGCAATGTGTCTTGTACTCAGAAGAATCGCTAATGCAGAACCAAAGAGGCTTAAAGCCGCAATTGATATTGTTCGACGATCTGGAAAATGCATAGTCTTCTATAATTTCAATTATGAGTTGGAGATGTTGCGAGATGTACTTGAACGCAATTCTATCAGGTATAGCGAATGGAACGGTCATCGCCACGAGGAGCTCCCAACCGGTGACCAGTGGTGCTATCTTGTACAGTACACCGCTGGTGCTGAAGGATGGAACTGTACAAGTACCGATACCGTGCTATTCTACTCTCAAAATTACTCTTACAAAATCATGCAGCAAGCAGCCGGACGAATAGACAGAATGAATACACCATTTACGGATTTGTATTACTATCATCTTATGTCGAGTTCGCCAATTGATATCGCTATTAAGCGAGCGATAGATGCTAAGAAGAATTTTAATGAAATGGCGTTTTATGATAACTACAGCAGTAGGTAATGCGCATGTCTTCTTGGTTCTTCATGATTCTGAAACTAAGCGAGAATATGGCGTTCATATAGAAATTTCAGATCCTCGTTTGTTCGTCGATAACACAAGCACGAGTTTTCCTTCGGTTACTTTAGAAGGGGTTTTTGTTATGCAAGAACTCACCGATTTGGATTTCTGTAAGTCAGGTTGGAAGGATAGGTTGTTTGATGAATCTGTCTAATTATACATACATTAGAGACGCTTTGTCTGATGCATCTCTTTATGAGCAGCTTGCTGAGGAGTGTGGAGAGCTTGCTCACGCATGTTTGAAGAAGGCTCGGAAGATTCGTGGAGAGAATCCAACTCCGTTAACTTCTGAAGATATTGATGATATGATTGAAGAAGAGTATACAGATGTGGTTCTTGTTTGTAATATGTTAGGTCTCGATATAGACAGCTATACTTATTCCAAAAAGATAGACCGATGGGCAGAACGATTGTCTTAATTGATATTCGCTAATCCGCAGATTTTACACGTCACTTAATGGAGAGGGAATGTATGCCCTCTCTTTTTCTTTTGAGGTGTTTATGAAAGAAAATAAGTTTCAGGCTCAATTGATAAAGGACGTGAAGTCTTTACTTCCAGGTTGTTATGTTCTCAAGAATGATCCTAACTACATTCAAGGGTTTCCAGACTTATTGATATTGTATAACAATAAGTGGGCGGCTTTAGAATGTAAACGAAGCGAGACTGCTTCTCATAGACCAAACCAAGAATATTATGTTATAAGTCTGAATGCTATGTCTTATGCTTCGTTTGTTTATCCTGAGAATAGAGAGGAGGTACTTCATGAACTTCAACGAGCATTGGAATCTTGAAGGCAAACACGCGTTCCTTAGCGCTTCCAAGTATCATTGGATTAATTACGATGAAGACCGATTGATATCTGCTTATCGTAATTGGAAGGCTAAGGAACGTGGTACACGTCTTCATGCTTTTGCTTGTGAGGCCATTCAGTTGGGCATAAAGTTGTCTAATAGTAAGCGTACTTTAAATCGTTATGTGAATGACGCTATCGGTTTTGGTATGACTCCTGAATTGATACTGTACTATTCGGACAATTGTTTTGGAACAGCCGATGCAATTTCTTTTGATGGGCAACTTCTTAGGATACATGATTTGAAGACTGGAACGACGGCGGCTTCATTTCATCAGTTGGAAATCTATACTGCGTTGTTTTGTTTGGAGTATGGCTTCGATCCTCACGATATTGATATTGTTCTGAGGATCTATCAGTCTGACGAAATCCTTGAGGATAGCCCGGACCCGGATGCTATCGTGGATATTATGAACACAATTGTCGACTTTTCTAGAATTGTCGACGGTCTTCGGAAAGAAGTATAGCAATGAAGGTTCTTGCGGAAGATTGGCTTGCTCATTATGGAACTCCTCAGGAGTTCGATGGAGATCCACATGGTTCAGGTAGATATCGTCAAGGTTCTGGTGATAATCCTTATCAACATGCTCGAGACTTTAAAGACCGAGTTGCTGCGATAAAAAGGGAGAATCCTGGAATAAAAGAAAAAGAGCTCGTTAAGTATCTTATTGATGACGGTTATGGCGATGAAGTTGAAGATGAGAATGGAAACAAAAAGAGAGAGCTTTCTATTCGTACATATCGTCAAATGATTACTAAAGCGAAAGCTGAAATCGATGCCGAAGATTATCGTAGGGCTAAGGTACTTCATGATGAACGTCAATGGTCCTATGAGGCAATTGGTAAAGAGCTGGGTCGTTCAGAATCCGGTGTCCGACAACTTTTGCAAAGAGACGCTGAATTGAAAGCTAAGCGAATCAACACGACAGCCGATATGCTTAGAGAATCTTTGAATAGTCGCGGTGGATTTATTGATGTCGGTGCATATTCCGAAATGTACATAGGTGTCGGTCGAAGCAATCTTGATGCTGCCGTTAAGCAGTTGCATGATGAAGGATACGCGGTTATTAACGGTTCGGTTCGTCAGGTATTTGGACAGGGAAATACTACAGTTAAGGTCATCTGCCCTCCAGGAACGACAAAAGGCGAAGTGTTCAATCATTTTGACCAGATTCGTTTGCCGGTTGATATTCATGTCGATGAGGACGGAAATCCTAAAAAACTTAGACCTGTCGAAAGTGTTTCGTCAGAACGAGTTCAAATTAAGTATGCGGAGGATGGCGGTGTTGCTAAAGACGGCGTTATCGAGCTTCGTCGCGGTGTTTCTGATATTGACCTCGGTAATTCGAATTATGCTCAGGTTCGAATTGCCGTTGATGGAACGCACTACCTTAAAGGTATGGCCGTTTATGCTGACGACTTACCTGATGGAGTTGATATTCGTTTTAACACTAATAAGCATGTGGGCACTCCATTAAAAGACGTCTTGAAGCCAATGCAAGATCCGTCAAATGAGACGAATCCATTTGGTGCATCCATCGTTAGTCAGCGAGGAGTTCTCAACATCGTTAATGAAGAAGGCGATTGGAGCAAATGGTCAAAAACTTTGTCGTCTCAATTCTTGTCTAAACAGTTTGAACAGACGGCGAAGCGTCAGCTTAAGTTGACTGCGGATATTTCTAGAGCAGAGTTTGATGACATCAAGTCGTTGACGAATCCGACACTTAAAAGATATTTGCTTCAGCAATTTGCAAATAGTTGCGACGCCGATGCCGTTCATCTTAAAGCCGTTCGTCTTCCAGGACAGACGCAAAAAGTTCTTTTACCTCTTCCTGATATTGCTGAAAACAAATGCTATTGTCCTAGTCTTCCCAATGGTACAGAAGTGGCCCTGGTCAGATATCCGCATGGTGGCGTTTTTGAGATTCCAAAACTTATTGTTGATAACAACAATCAAGAAGGGAAAAAGATATTTGGAAATGCTCAAGATGCCATAGGCATTTCGCCAAAAGCTGCTGGTATTCTTTCTGGAGCAGACTTTGATGGCGACACAGCAATGGTTCTTCCGATAACAAAGCCTGATGGTACTCCAATTATTAAAATTAAGACCGCAAAACCATTAGAAGGGCTTAAAGATTTTGAGCCAAAAGAAATGTATCGAGGAGACCATCTTCCTGAAAAAGATTTGATGAAGAAGACTCGTGTTCAGACAGAAATGGGAATGATATCTAATCTGATTACGGACATGACGATACAGGGCGCAACTGATGAGGAATTGGCTCGAGCTGTTCGGCATTCTATGGTTGTAATCGATGCTCATAAGCATAAGCTGGATTATAAAGCATCTGCGAGAGATAATCGTATTGCAGAATTGAAGAAGAAGTATCAGCCAAACGGTGGGGCGAGTACAGTTATATCTTCTGCAAAGAGTCGCACTTATTATTATGACCGACGAGAAAAAGCTGTGTCTAAACTTACCCCAGAAGAGCGAGAGCGTTGGGAACGCGGCGAAATAATATGGGAGCCTACCGGTAAAATGGTTTATAACAAGACTACCGGACAATACGACAAGCCTATGCAACATCGTAGTACAAAGATGTATGAAACTTCCGATGCGTATGATCTTTCTTCAGGTATGGCGATTGAGAAATATTATGCAGATTATGCAAATTCTATGAAAGCCCTTGCCAATGAAGCTCGTGCCGAACTTCGCAGGACTCCTAAAATGGAATATAGTCCGACTGCTAAGAAAACGTATTCTGAAGAAGTTGCTTCTCTTAACAGTAAGTTGAAGACTGCTCAGATGAATGCCCCACTTGAGCGAAAAGCCCAGACTCTTGCAAACTCTACTCTCAGGGTTGAATTTGCAGACCATCCGGAATACGATGACGGTCAAAAGAAAAAGGCGAAAAGTAGGCATTTGGAAGCGGCCAGGAATGCTGTCGGTGCTGGTAAAGAAAAGATCGACATAGAAGACCGTGAGTGGGAGGCTATACAGGCTGGCGCTATATCGGACTCTAAGGCTCTAGAAATTTTCTCAAATTCAGATTCCAAATTAATCAGACAGCGTGCCATGCCTAGAGCCAACTCAATCAGTCAGGCCAAGCTTTCTAAAGCTAGAGCTCTTCTTAAGAATGATGCATGGACTTGGGCTGAAGTGGCCGAGATGCTCGGCGTCTCCGTATCAGGTCTTCAAAATGCTCTTGGTTGATGGAGGTGAGAATTTAAATGAAACAGTATCTCCTCACAACCAATGACAATCCGTATCATCCGGCAGACCAATATGAAGAGTGGCGTCGATATGACATGGAGCATGGTTATTATACAGAGCAGCGATTGGCTAGGGTTGCTTCGACTTCATATGACCTAACTGATTTGGAGAATCAGCGAAACATAAACGCTGCTGTGAATGACTTCATTCGTCTCGATAGACTTGGTCTGTACAAGCGAGTAGTCGTTGAATAATTGTGGAAATCTTGCAAAGAGAGTTTTGTAAGGGTATCTAAACATCAGCATAGAACTCGCGCTATTTAAGAGTGTATATACGCCTCTCTAATAAGGCTCGTATATAGGCTTTATTAGCGCGAGTTCTATGCTATTTAAACGACTGATACTATGCTGGGTATGTATAGAGTCCTATACACAATACTATGTATATGCGTGTTGGTATCTACATAGTGGGCAGTCTATGTACCTATATGTTTATTAAAAGGATTATACCCAGTAATCTTGCAAAGAACTCTTTGTCATATGTTAATCAGCCCCATCTATGGTAAGCACAGAGCATACATAGGCGATTAATTGGTAGTATGTATGTTATTAATAGCATACAGTATGTGCTTGTCCATTCATTAAGGCCCTTAATCGGCTCTAATGATCTCAATTGAATGAAAATACCCAGGCCCCTAGCATTCGTTTATCGAAATTTAGTCATGGTTTACAAAATTTCGTGTAAGGAGGACTAAAATCTTGCAAAGAAAACTTTGTCAGGACCTGAAAGAGACCGAAAATTTTGTAAAAATCGATGGGAGGGGGTACATTCTTGCAAAGAAAACGTTGTCGTCATCGCCGCCCTCCTTAAAATTTCCCCGGGGGTAGATTTGAAAATTGATATTTAGTAGATTTTATGGGGGATGTAAGAGCCTTTCCGCTTTCAATCTCGAGGTCTTATCCTTTCTCTCCTCCATTGATGAGTACCATACTCCATGACTCCGCCTTACATCTCCCATAAAGTCTACTAATTTTTATTAATTCTGTATAATTCGCAAGCGAAAGGAGGTAAAAGTGCCTAGAAAAAGACCGCCGGCTCAGAGTCCAGAGGCTCGCGAGAACCAATTGATTAACGCAGCTGTCGATTTGGCCGAACAACAGCTTCGCGATGGTACTGCATCTCCTTCTGTTATTACTCATTTTCTAAAATTAGCGTCTACTAAGCAACAACTTGAGATTGAAAAGCTAAAAAGCGAAACTGAATTTCTTCGAGCAAAAGCTGACGCAGTTCAATCTAATCAGAGAAGCGAAGAACTTTATGCCGAAGCCATTGCTGCGATGAAACGATACAGCGGAGTGGAGGAAGATTATTATGCGGAAGAGGTCTTATAGCGAATTACTTCAACTAGATTCGTTTGAAGACCGCTACCGATATTTAAAACTTTCTGGAGAAGTCGGAAATCCTACGTTTGGATATGATCGATATTTTAACCAGTTATTTTACCATTCATCCGAGTGGCGAAGAGCCCGAAACGGTATAATACTTCGAGATAATGGATGCGATTTGGGAATTAAAGATTGCGAGATACATGGCCGAATCTATATTCATCATATCAATCCTATTACGAAGGCTGACGTTGAGAATTTCAGTGATAATCTATTTGATCCTGATAATCTTATATGCGTAACTTTCAATACGCACAATGCAATTCACTATGGAGATGAGCGTTCTTTACCTCAGACTCCAATAGCTAGGGCTCCTGGAGACACATGCCCTTGGAGGTAATATGGATAGTATTTTAAATAGTGTTAAAGCTTATCTTGGAATTATGGAAGAAGACGAATCTTTCGACTCCGATCTTATAATCGCAATTAATGCTGTAATGTTTGTTCTTAATCAGTTTGGAGTAGGACCATCAAGTCCTTTTATTGTTGAGGATTCTACTCAGACGTGGGTGGACCTTCTAGGAGAAGATCCAATAGGTTTGATTAGACAATATGTAGGGATGAGGGTTAAACTTATTTTTGATCCGCCAACAAGCACATATGTTTCTCAGGCCCTTAATGAACAAATTGATGAATTGGAATGGCGAATCATCGCCGAAGTTGACAAGAAAGCTTATGAGGCGATGAATAATGAGTGAATTATATCATTGGGGAATAACTGGCATGAAATGGGGCTTTCGACGCTTTCAAAACGAAGATGGCTCTTTAACGTCAGCAGGACGTGAGCGTTACGGTGTCGGTGCGGAACGAGCTAGTAAGAAACATTCAAAAGCAGGGATGGTAGGGCTCGAAGCTAAATACCAAGCCAAGCGAGCTGTGAAATCCGTCAAAAAGACCGCGTCTGAACTCGACGAAGCTCGTATTAATAATGCTCGTCGTCGTGTTTCGGCCTTAGTTGATAAGCGTGATCGCATTCAAGAAAAGGCTTTTCTTAAGGAGCAAGAAAAAGCTCTTAAGAAAGATATGAAGAAAGTAAAGAAGGACGCTGAGAAAGAAGCTAAGGGCAAATTTTCAATCAAAAAGATAAAAGATTTAAGTGATGAAGAAATTTCAGCTCGAATAAATCGTCTTAAGCGAGAGGGAGAACTTCTAAACCTCGAAGCTTCTCGAAACATGTCCCCCGGCATGAAAGCGTTTGCAGATGCCATTTCAGGAGCAGCCACAGAAGCAACAAAAGGTCTTGCTAAGGATGCTGTTACTGCTCTTGGTAGCAAGTTTTTAAAGGATATCGGATTAGATTTAAATGACAAATCCATTAAGGAAGCAAGCGACGCTGCGAGTTTGATTCGAAAACAGCTCGATCAAATGAAAGCACAAGACGAGTATAACGATTATGTTCTTACTCGTAAAGCTACGACTGATGCTGAGAGGCTTCGCGGCGCAAGGCTTTCGGAGAAGGCTAAGCGATATCAAAATATGCAGAACATCGCCAATGCTCGAAAAGCCATCGAAGGTGATCCCGACGATGAACTTGCCAGGGAAGCAAAGCGTTGGCAAAACGCCCAGACTATAGCGAACGCTAAGAGGTCGCTGGAGCCTAAAGAATCTGCTGAGGATGCTGGAAAACGACAAACTCAGCGAATAAATGAACGTAAAGAGATGGAGCGTCGTGTTAAGGCGTATCGAAAGAACGACGTTCCTTTTGAGGAAATAGCTCGAAGGCTCGGGATAACAATAGACCAGGCGAAAGACCTTAATTACGAGTAACTAGGTAGGTGACAAATGCCCCTTTCAAACACAGCAACGCCAAAATACTATGGAATGTTTCGCGATGCAGTGTTACGAGGGGACATTCCGGTATGTGAAGAAATCTCTATGGAGATGAATCGCATTGACGCACTTATTGAGAATCCAGGAGTCTATTACGACGAACTCGCAATGGACGGCTATGTTAGATTTTGCGAAGATGAGTGCACGCTTACTGACGGTTCGGATTTGAATCTTCTCGACACATTTAAGCTTTGGGCGGAACAGGTTTTCTGCTGGTGTTACTTTGTTGAGCGATCGGTTTATGAGCCGAATGACGACGGACATGGCGGCCATTGGGTTAAGAAGATTCGTAAGAAGCGATTGACAAACAAGCAATATTTGATTGTTGCCCGAGGTGCCGCTAAGTCTATGTATGGTTCAACGATTCAGAACTTTTTCTTGAATGTTGACACCGACACTACACATCAGATTACTACTGCACCAACAATGAAGCAGGCGGAAGAGGTTCTATCTCCCATTCGAACCGCAATCGCAAGATCTCGTGGTCCTTTGTTCAAATTCCTAACCGAAGGATCAATTCAGAATACGACGGGAAGTAAGGCAAATCGTCAAAAACTTGCGTCAACTAAGAAGGGAATAGAAAACTTTTTGACTGGTTCCCTTCTTGAGGCGCGTCCTATGTCGATTGATAAGCTTCAGGGTCTTCGTCCTAAGATTTCAACCGTAGACGAGTGGCTTTCTGGCGATGTTCGAGAAGACGTAATTGGCGCAATCGAGCAGGGTGCGTCTAAGATGGATGACTACTTGATTGTCGCTATGTCTTCCGAAGGAACTGTGCGAAACGGCTCTGGAGACTCCATCAAGATGGAGCTCATGAAAATTCTCAAGGGTGAATACGTTAATCCACATGTGTCTATTTGGTATTATCGAATTGATAAAATAGAGGAAGTTGCTAATCCAGACATGTGGGTAAAAGCTCAGCCTAATATTGGTCTGACCGTTAGTTATGAGACATACCAGCTTGATGTTGATAGAGCTGAGAAGGCTCCTGCTGCGCGAAACGATATTTTGGCAAAGCGTTTTGGTATTCCAATGGAGGGTTATACCTACTTTTTCCGTTACGAGGAGACTCTTCCGCATCCAAGACAAGATTACTGGGGTCTTCCATGTGCTTTGGGTGCTGACCTATCGCAAGGAGATGACTTCTGTGCTTTTACTTTCATGTTTCCTCTTCCTGGTGGGTTTGGAGTTAAGACTCGTTGTTATATTACTTCTCGTACGCTTGATCGTCTTCCTGGTGCAATGCGTCTCAAGTATGACGAGTTTCTTCAAGAAGGTTCCTTGGTGGTTTTGGATGGTACTATTCTTGATATGATGGACGTATACGAAGACGTTGATCGCTACATCATTCAATCTGACTATGACGTTCGTTCGTTTGGATTCGATCCGTATAACGCAAAGCAGTTTGTCGACCGATGGGAATCTGAGAATGGTCCATATGGTATAACCAAAGTCATTCAGGGTGCCAAAACCGAGTCGGTTCCTCTGGGTGAGTTGAAGAAACTTGCTGAGGATCGAGTTCTTATGTTTGATGAACAGCTTATGATGTTCTGTATGGGAAACGCGATTGTTATTGAGGACACGAATGGCAATCGAAAGCTTCTGAAAACCCGTTATGATCAAAAGATTGACGCTGTGTCTGCTTTGATGGATGCATATGTCAGTTGGTCTGTGAATAGAGAGTTGTTTGAATAATGAGTGAATTGTATCACTGGGGTATTAAAGGAATGCGATGGGGTGTTAGAAACTATCAGAATCTCGATGGTTCCTTAACTACTGCCGGACGAATTAGGTATGGTGTTGAAAAACCAAACGGCGGCGTGTTTGATAGTTCTAATAGTCTATCAAAGCGTGCGAAACGACTCAGTAAGTTTGGAACTGAGCTTGCTAAGGCAAAAACCTATCAGTATACAAATGCCGGTCGCTATAAAGTTCGCAAAGCTAGGTCTGAAGTTGCTCGTATGATTAGAGGAAAAGAAGCAAATCGACAAATAGCCAAGGCTAATAGACGCCATCAATTGGATTATAAAATCTCTAGAGCTCAGGCAAAAGGTTTTATCGATCATTTGGCTGGTAGTACATATCAGAGCGTATTTAATGCCAGTAATGCACGATTTAAAAGCCGAATCTCTGTTGGACAAAGATACGTCGAGTTATCGAAACGTTACGTTCCTCGTGGAGCGATTAATAAAATTAAATGGGATAATATTGAAAATACTCTTCCTGAGATACGCATTGGGCGCGAAAGCTTGGCTGGTCTTACGAGAGTTAGGCTTCGATAATGGAATATGTAACAAGCGTAAAGGATTATCTCTACGAGGGCTATGATAGTTTGGATTAGTTATAAGGAGGTGACATATGCCAAATCCTACAATTCGAGAACGATTTAGCAATGCGTGGAACGCATTTATTGCTAAAGAACGACAACAAGATGCGGAGTATGAAGCCTTCAAGAACAATTCTCTTGGTTATCTAAATACTCAACGTGAAGATAAGACACGTCTTCGAATTGGTTCTGAGCGAAGCATCATCGCTTCAATCTATAATCGAATTGCCGTCGATGTCGCAGCAATCAATCTGCAGCATTCTCGAGTCGATCAAAATGGTAAGTATCTTGAGCCAATTAATTCGGAACTTAATCAATGTCTGCGTCTATCTGCAAATATCGACCAGACAGCTCGAGAGTTTATGATAGATGCTGTTTTATCTCTTCTGGACGAAGGTTTGGTAACCGTGGTTCCAGTCGATACAACTGTTAATATTCTCGATAACAATTCATACGATGTTCTTTCAATAAGAACCGGTAGTGTGGTTCAGTGGTATCCAGAGCATGTTCGAGTCGATTGTTATAACGACAGGACTGGAAGGCATGAGGAAATAACGCTTCCTAAATCGGTTGTTGCTATTGTGGAAAACCCTTTTTATGAAGTGATGAATAAACCAAATTCAACGCTTCAACGACTTAAGAACAAGCTTGCACTTCTCGATGCGACTGATGCTAAGCAGAATTCAAATAAGCTCAACATTATTGTTCAGATGCCTTACGGCCTTAAGGGTAAAAATCGAGAAGAGCGAGCTAAAGATCGTATCAAAGATATCGAGATGCAGCTGGTTGATTCCAAGTATGGCATTGCGTATATGGATGCTACTGAGAAAATCGTTCAGCTTGGTCATCCAATAGAGAATAAACTTCTCGAGGAGATTCAGTATCTCACCGATCAATTATATGCTCAGCTCGGCCTTACTCCTGCCGTATTTGATGGCACGGCCAATGAGCAGGAGATGCTGAACTATTACAATCGTACGCTCGAGCCGATTCTTGCTGCGTTCATCGACGAGTTTAATCGTAAATTCTTGACTCGAACCGCTCGTACTCAAGGTCAGGCAATCAACTACTTCCGTGATCCCTTCCGTCTTGCTCCGGTTGAGAAACTCGCTGCTATTGCCGATAGCTTTACCGCCAACGAGATTGTTAGTGCTAATGAATTCCGAGCAGTTCTCGGTTTTCAGCCTGTTGATGATGCTCGTGCAGATGCTCTTCTGAACAAAAATATTAATCCGCTTAAAGATGACCCGAGCGCATCTGTTCCGATGGCCACAAACGAAGATGCTGGATCGTTTGATCTTTCTTCCGGAGTGGACATAGATTCGTTAAGTATCGAGGAAGCGGAAGAGTATATGCGACAACTCGACGAGCTTGAAAAACAACTCAACGAGGTGAGCTCAGATGAGTGACTTAATTTATCGTATGCGTAATGACGAACTTTCGCATGCGTATAAATCAAAGTATATTAGCGTAGGATCGTATACTAATTATAATCCGGTCAGTCGTCACGAACGATATGAAAAAACAAAAAATATAATCGGACGAAAAGCACGAACAAAAAATCCCTATGGCAATTACGCGTCTCCGTATTATGATCCGGTAAAACGAAAACAGTATTACGAAGAGCATAAGGACCATAAGACTCGACCTTATGGTGTTGGCGCGTCTAAATCCGGTGGAAGCGGGCGCAAAGGTGGTTCTGGAAAAGGTTCCAAAGGTGGTTCTGGGGGTCGTAAAGGTTCTAAAGGTTCTAAAGGGTCTAAGTCAGACCTTTCAAAAATTATAAAAGCACTCAGGGAAGAATCTGCGCAAAGCACTCAAGCTCAAAGAGAACGAGCCCAAGCGGAAATCGAGCGTATACGTAGAGAACTTTCCGAGAATATTGAGAAACTTAAGATTGACAACTATTACAACATCCATGATAGTAAGAATCTTACAGAAATTCGAGGATTTACTCAAGGACTTCAGTCTCAAATAGAAAACCTTCAAGGAAAGAGTGATGAAGAAGTGGCGAGGGTTTCTAAGAGGCTTCGGAGTTGGATAAAAAACGAAAAGCAGTCCTTAGCCCGTCGAATTGAAGCTGTTCAGAAACAGCACGGGAAAAAGTGATTACTTGGTTGTATAAAACGAACTTTATAGGAAGAGAGACACAGACGTGAATTCCGAAAATGTTCGATTTATATGTGTTATTGGTTTTGTCTATAGGAGAAATTATGGGTTATGATTTCGGTGGCTATGCCACGAAGAATGACCTAACTTGCGGTGATGGTCGAATCATTCGCAAGGACGCGTTTAAGGATTGTGACGGCAAGACTGTCCCTCTGGTGTGGCACCACATCCATAACGATCCTATGAACGTTTTAGGTCATGCCGATCTCGAGAATCGAGAAGACGGCGTTTATGCGTATTGTTCATTTAACGATACTCCCGCTGGTCAAAATGCTAAGGAACTTGTTAAGCATGGAGACATTACTTCGATGTCCATATATGCAAACAAGCTTCAGCAGCAGGGTAGCAGTGTTATTCACGGAATCATTCGTGAAGTTAGTCTTGTTATGGCTGGGGCAAATCCGGGAGCTTTGATCGATCCTCTTAGCATTAAGCACGGCGATGGGGATGTCACAGAGCTTGATGACGAGGCGATTATTTACACAGGCGAGTTATTCCATGCAGGAGAAGACGCTAAAGAGCTTGTCGATCAGGCAAAAAAGAAGGATGGTGAAGAGGAGAAGGACGTGGCGGATAGCAAGTCCGAGAAGACTGTTCAGGATGTCATCGATTCGATGACTGATGAGCAGAAAAATGTTATGTATTATATGGTTGGTCAGGCTCTTGAGGGCGAGGGCTCCGACGACGAAACCGACGACAATGACAATGATGACGTAGAGCATTCTTATATGGAGGACGATATGCACCGTAATGTATTTGACCAGACCGACGATGGCACCGAGACTCTGTCCCACGACGCTATGAATGAGATTCTTGCGGAGGCGCCTCGTTCTCATAACGGCAGTCTTAAGGATGCGTTCCTTGAGCACGGTATTGAGAATCTTGAGATTCTCTTCCCGGAGGCTCGTGCGATTGACAATACTCCCACGTTTATTAAACGAGAGACCGGTTGGGTTTCTGCTTGGTGGGGTGCTCTGAAGAAGACTCCGTTTAGTCGTATTAAGTCGCGCACCGCCAACATTACTGAGTACGAGGCTCGTGCTCGTGGTTACATCAAGGGTAACCAGAAGATCGAGGAGTTCTTCTCGCTGGCATCTCGTACGACCACTCCGACGACTGTTTATAAGCTGCAGAAGCTTGATCGTGACGACATTGTCGACATTGTCGACATGGACGTCGTTGCTTGGATGAAGGCCGAGATGCGCGGCATGCTTGAGGAAGAGCTTGCTGTTGCCACTCTCATCGGTGATGGCCGTCCTGCAAATGATGTTTCTAAGATTAACGAGCAGAACATTCGCCCGATTTATCATGACGATGACCTTTACTGCATTCACAAGGTCGTTACCATTCCCGCCAACGCTACTTATGTCCAGATTGCAGACGCTCTTATCGATGCTGCTCTGCTTTCTCGCAAGGATTACAAGGGTACTGGCAAGCCTTGGTTCGTTACCACCAACGATATTCTGACTCGTATGCTTCTTGCTAAGGATGAGATTGGTCATCGTCTGTACAAGACCGAGGCTGAGCTTGCGACCGCGCTTCGCGTTGCTCGCATTCTTGAGGTTCCTGTTCTTGAGGGTGCCACTCGTGTTGCTCAGGTTCCTGGTGAGACTGAGGGCTCCACGGTTAACCAGACTCGTACCCTCCTTGGTCTGATTGTCAATCCCGCCGATTATGTTGTCGGTGCCGACAAGGGTGGCGCAGTCACCATGTTTGATGACTTCGACCTTAACTTCAACAAGTATGAGTACCTGATTGAGACTCGTTGCTCCGGTGCTCTGCAGGATCCGTTTACGGCAATCGCTCTCGAGACCACCTCTACTCTGCCGTTCACCTTTGGTCCGCGTTCCGGTGACTACAGCACCGCAACCAAGACCAAGGACGCCAATGGCTGGCCCGAGGGTTACCAGAAGTACGACTCAAATTTTTAAGCGCGCTTTCGCTTGAGCCCATGAGCGGGAGCGACACTGTCTTTGGGCATACGGTTTCCGACCTTCAGACTAATGTTGATGTTACCGGTCAGTATATAACCGGCACTCTCAAATATGTTAGCACCGGCAGTCTTCCTACCACTTGGGGTGCTGGCAACTTCTTAGCATTCGATCTGTCTGATAATGATTTCGATGGCTTCACCAGTGTTAAGGTCGGTCTCAATCCGAGTCAGAGTAGTGGGCTTGTCGAGATTATTAATGACCCCGATAAGAACGGTGCCTGCAAGATTACCGATAAGAACACTCAGAAGTTCGTCATTGAGGCGACCACGGACGGTGGCTTCACGCATCGTCGTGAGTACGACCTCTCCGGTCTCGTCGTTGAGTCTGAGTAGTCAAAACCATAAGGAGATAGCTCATGGCTAGGTATTATGGGAATATAGGATTCGCTATTCAAACCGAGACTAAGCCTGGCATATGGGAAGATTCTATAGAAGAGCGTCCTTATAAAGGCGAAGTTATTCGTAATGGACGTAGATACGAAAACGGAGAAAGTGTAAACGATAATTTCACTATAACAAATTCGTTTAGTATCATATCCGATGCGTTCTTATATTCTCATATACCTGCCATGCGTTATCTCGAATACCTAGGTTCTAAGTTTAAGATTACTTCGGTTGATATTGATAGGCCTCGTGTTGTTTTAAGCGTTGGGGGTGTGTATGTCTCGGGAGACTCGACGTCTGCAGATTCAGACGATTCTGGAGGAGGTGCTGGGTAGTAAGAACGTTTACTTTCAGCCCCCAGCGTCTATTTCAATGAAGTATCCGTGTATCGTCTATGGTTATGATAACGATTCTTCTGTGCACGCAGACAGCGTCCGATACCTTGTGCGAGATCGATACTCCGTTACACTTATAACTAAAGACGCTTATCCAAGCGCTATATTGGAAGAACTCGAGTCGCTTCCTTATTGCGCATTTAGTCGAAAGTATTCATCGGATAATTTAAATCATTTTTCTTTTAATCTGGTTTTTAGTGAAAGGACATTCAATGTCTAAGATTGTCTGGGACGCTATTGGCGAGCATCGTTATGAGACTGGCGTCGATCATGGCGTTCTGTATCAGGTAACCAACGCTGGTAAGTACAGCGATGGTGTTGCTTGGAATGGTCTTACTTCTGTTTCCGAGTCGCCGTCTGGTGCTGAGGCTCAGAAGCAGTATGCTGATAACATGAATTATCTTACTCTGTATTCCGCAGAGGAGTTCGGCGCTACCGTTGAGGCGTTTACTTATCCTGATGAGTTTGAGCAGAACGACGGTTTTGCGACGCCCGTTAAGGGTATGCGAATTGGTCAGCAGCCTCGTAAGGCGTTTGGTCTTGCGTATCGTACTAAGATGGGCGACGATGTTTCTGGTGATGAGGCCGGGTATAAGCTTCATCTGATTTATGGTTGTCGTGCTTCTCCGTCTGAGCGTGGTTATTCTACCATCAATGACTCTCCAGAGGCAATTACTTTCTCTTGGGAGATCAGTACCACTCCTGTTCAGGTTCCTGGTTATGAGCCGACTTCTCAGATTACCATTCCGTCGACCGACTTTGAGTCGACTGAGGAGAAGGCGAAGCTCACTCTTCTTGAGAATGTTCTGTTTGGTACCGATGGTGAGGGTCAGGCTGCTGGCACTACGCCTACTCTGCCTCTTCCCGAGGTCGTCGAGAAGA
This sequence comes from uncultured Candidatus Saccharibacteria bacterium, assembly GCA_947303945.1. Taxonomy (GTDB): domain Bacteria; phylum Patescibacteriota; class Saccharimonadia; order Saccharimonadales; family Saccharimonadaceae; genus UBA2834. The sequence continues at coordinate 24,836 of CAMYZS010000006.1, forward strand.
TTCTTGATGGCACCATCACCACTGTTGAGGCTGCTCTCGCTGCTTAATCAAAATGGTAAGTAATTGGCTCGGGTTGGCCGCCGAGGGGAATGACCGCATATTAGGACGAGCGGTCTAGTAGGGATGCGCGGGGAAGGCCCTACAAAGTTTCGAGTGTGTGGGAGGCTTTTAGAGCGCTCGGGACGAGTCATAGGAAAAGCCAAGACTAAATTCGGTGGGGAATTTGGTCGTATACGGGGATGTGGCGGAATGGCAGACGCAGGAGACTTAAAATCTCTCGACTTTGGTCATGAGGGTTCGAATCCCTCCATCCCCACCAAGCCCTTGTAGCATAAAGGTAAGTGCAGCCGGCTCATAACCGGTGGATCAAGGTTCGAGTCCTTGCTGGGGCACCATATGGGCCCGTAGCTCAGTAGGTTAGAGCAGGGGACTTTTAATCCCAAGGTCATGGGTTCGATTCCCATCGGGCCCACCATAACATTTCTAAAGAGAAAGGAATGCTCATGGGTGGTTTTCATCCTACTCCGGAAGGTTTTCTGTGGTTCTTTGTTGACTGGTTTAATAAAAACGTTGCAGATAAAGACGTATCTCCTATTCTAAAAAGCGATACATACGTAGTTTGGTATAATTATACTCTTGGCTATTCAAAGTGTATGATTTCCACAGTTCTTCCGGATCATATGTACTATGAGCTTACGTATAACAGGGAAGACAAATGCGTTTACGTAGATTCTTACGTAAAGGTTCGTAATATGGAAGTAGAACTTTAGAGAAAGGGTTTTAGAATGATTAAGTGGCCGATTACTTATACCGATTATAACGACGAGACCGTTACAGAAGATTTCTATTTCAATCTAAATCGTGCCGAAGTTCTTGATATGGACATCTCCGCAAATGGTGCATATGTCGCATATCTTCAGGGAATTGTTGACAAGCGAGACGGTAAGCAGCTGGCTGAAGTATTTAAGCATCTCATTTTAGCTTCTTATGGCGAAAAGTCTGCTGACGGTCGTAGGTTTGTGAAGTCTAAAGAGCTTTCTGATGCTTTTTCTCAGACCGAAGCATATGTTGAACTTTATATGCAACTGGCAACTGATCCGGAATCTTGCCGCAAGTTTGTTCAAGGAATCATGCCGAAAGTTGATTCGGATAATAATCCAAAAATTGAGAATCATATGACGGTTGTTTAGAAAGGAAATCAGGAGTGCTTCATATAACAGTGCCTGCTCAAGAGCTTTTTGATAACGAAACTCAAGAGTTTATCTTGATTAAGGAGCAAAATCTAGTAATGGAGCACTCCTTGATTTCAATTTCAAAATGGGAAGCTAAATGGAAAAAGCCGTATTTTTCGAAAGATAAAACTGACGATGAAGTTCTTGATTATTTTCGATGCATGACAGTTACTCCTCAGAAAGTTGATCCTCTAATTTATAGGTATCTTTCTGTTGAAAATATTAATCAAATAAAAGATTACATAGACGATTCCATGACGGCAACAACGATTAAGGATCGTCCAGGATCTCGTAGAAATTCCGAAATTGTAACTAGCGAGATTATATATTATTGGATGATTGCTCAGCAAATACCAATAGAGTTTGAGAAGTGGCATATAAATCGTTTGTTGACTTTGATAAAAGTTTGTGCTATTAAGAACGACCCCAATGCTCCAAAAATGAGTCGAAGCGCCATTGCCAAACAGAATCGAGCTATAAATAATGCTCGTAGGGCAAAGTATAAAACAAGAGGTTAATATGGAAATCGACAACAATACCGAGGTTCCTTCCTATACGGAATTTTCTAAAATGGATAAGTCCGAAAATGATCCCGAAGATGTTGCTGAAATTTTAGAGATTTGCGAGGATAAGTGATGGGTTCTGCTAGTGATGTTCTTAGGATTGCTAGGAATGAACTTGGAAACACTTCTGGTAAAAAGTATTGGGATGCTTATTTTAACGGATCCATGAGTTATGTGAATGGATCTCAGACACCATATTGCGCTTGCTTTGTTTCTTGGGTGTTATCCAAAGCTTCTGTTAAGGCTGCTGGCATTCCGGCCGCTTATTGTCCATACATTTGTCGAGATGGGCGAAATGCTGGTAAAACAGTAAGTAAATATTCAGCTCAGCCTGGCGATATTGTTCTCTTCGATTGGGACGGAGACGGGCTTAGTGATCATGTTGGATTAGTTGAGACGAATCAGGGTTCTTACCTTCAGACCATAGAAGGTAACACGAATGGCGGAATAGTTTCCAGAAGGACTAGGTATTTCTCTGGAATTTGTCACATTATTCGACCAGATTATTCTAAGAATTCTAAAACGTCCGACAAGTCGAACACTTCTAAAAACGACAGTAAACTCGAGGTTGATGGATGGGCGGGTCCTTTAACCATCACTGCTTTGCAGAAAGCCGTCGGCCTTGATGAATATTATATAGATGGAATTCTTTCTGGTCAGTATATTGAAAATCGTGAATATTTAGGAAACATATGGTCTTGTGGATGGAATGGCTATGGTTCCTACACGGTTAAGAAGCTGCAAATGTTGCTTGGCATTCATGCTGATGGTATTTGGGGCAAAGTAACGTCCATGGCTCTTCAAAAGCATCTGATTGGTCTCGGATATTCGTGCGGACCCGACGGGGTTGACGGGTATTTCGGATACAATTCCTGCTGCGCTCTTCAAAAGGCTCTTAACGATGGGAAATTGTTTAAGTGAGTAACATAATTCAATATTCCTGTTCTGGAAGTTTTGATAAAACAAAAAATTTTTTAAAAGATTTTTTTGAACTCGCTAAAATACGTTTTTTATTAAACGAATACGGTTCCAAAATCGTAGATGAGTTATCGGCAGCCACACCGGTAAGAACTGGTGAAACAGCCGGTAGTTGGTCATATGAGATTGTTCAAAATGACAAGTCGATAACCCTTAATATTAAAAACAGTAAAATGGGCGACGATGGAAAAACTCCAGTAGCCATCTTAATTCAGATGGGGCATGGTACCAGAACAGGAGGTTATGTTCCTCCGATAGACTATATTAATCCAGTCGTCGAACCGCTTTTTTCTGAACTTGAAGAGAAATTACTCGGGCGGTGAATAATTTATGAGCAATGTTGATGATCGAGTGGTTCGATTAGATTTTGATGGTTCCGGTTTCGAGTCTGGGGCAGCAAAAGCAATAGACACGCTTGATAAGTTAAATGATAAACTAAATTTAGATGGCGCTGCGGCAGGCATAGATAGTATAAAAAAGAGCGTATCTAAATTCAATCTTGACTCCATGTCCGATTCTGTCGAGTCTGTTGCCGTTCATTTTTCAAAGTTAGATTCGTTTGTCCATGGGTTCATGGAACGGGCTGGCGGGGAAGTTTTCAATTTTGTTAAAAACATCCCTGGTAAAGTTATAGATGCGTCTACGAAATCGGTTCGAGATGGCTTTGCCGAATACGAACAACAGATGAAATCCGTTCAGACTATTGCGGCAAACTCTGGCGAGGGATTAGAAGTTATTCAGCAAAACCTTGATGAACTTAACGAATATGCGGATAAAACCAGTTATGTTTTTTCCGACATGACTTCGGCAATTGGTCGATTTACGTCAGCAGGAATAGGTGTTGAACAATCGACAAAAGCGGTTCAGGGTTTCTTTAATGCTGCGGCTCTTAGCGGAGCTGGGGCAAGCGCAGCATCAAGGGGTGTATATCAGCTCAGTCAGGCAATGTCCGCTGGTGTTGTTAAACTTCAAGACTGGAAATCAATCGAACAAGCTTCGATTGACACTGAGAAGTTTCGTAGAATTATTATGCTTACCGCGGAGCATCTCGGTGTTACCGATGAAAAGTTTGAGGCTGCGAAAAAGGGAGAAACATCATTTAGAGACAGCCTTTCTAGCGGATGGCTTACTGTAGATGTTATGCAGGCAGCCCTTGAAAATTTAACCATGAGTACGTTGGATTTCGAGGATGCCGAAAAAGGCGCTAGCGAACTGATTAAACAACTTACCAAAGATGGTTATACTGAGGAACAAGCAAAGCAAATAGTATCAATCGCTAGCGCAGCTGACCAGTCAGCAAGAGAAATTCGCACATTTGGTCAGATGATGGAGACCATGAAAGAATCGTTAGGTTCCGGATGGGCCAAAACTTGGCAACTCATAATAGGTGATTATGAGCAGTCCGCCGAATTTTTTACATGGATTTCCGGAAAGTTTTCTAGTATAATAGAAGCTTCTTCTAATGCTAGGAATGCTCTTCTGGCACAATGGCAAGAAAACGGTGGTAGGGACGCTTTAATTGGAATAGTTGCGAATACGTTTGAGGCTATTACAAGGATTGTTAAACCAGTTTCCGACGCTTTTAAAGACGTGTTTTCCATAGGCGGAGAACAATTAGCAATAATTACTGAGAATTTTGCTAGATTCACAGAGAAACTTGTCATAAGCGAAGAGTCAATGACTTCGCTGTTTGACACGTTTCAGTCGGCTTTTATGATAATTCATAGTATCATAGGAATTATTGGAAATGGTGTGCGAATTGTTGGGGCATTCGTTTCTACGTTTATGCATGGTTTTTTAGGCGTTAAGAGTGTGGTTGGTTCTGTAAATTCTGTTTTAGAACCTATCGCCAAATTCTTCAATCATTTGCATGCGCTATCGGATATAGTATCCGAAAGCTTTGACGATATGGCCGATAAGGCAATAAACTTTATCGAATACTTTAACCGAAGCAATATAGATTCGTATAAAGAGTCTCTGTTGCACAACCCATTTCTGGTTTTAGTTAGAACGGCAGACACTCTTCATAATGCTATATGGAACGTCGTCGACATCTTAAAATCAGCTTGGCGCATATCGACTTCTTTTTTAAAGGTTGTCTGGTCTGCTTCAAGACCAGTGCGAGAGTTTGCTGGTTTGGTTTTGAAGCTATCTGGAACCGCTATATTAAAAGGTTTTGTTCTTTTAGTTGATTTATTTGAGGAGATTACTTATCGCATTTCCGATGCATATTCGAAATATGCGGATGTCTTCGTTAGTAGTGCTCGATACGTTTCTAGGATTTTTGAGGATGTTTACTACGTTGTAAAAAACTTTGCCACTGCTCTTTGGGACGTATTCGGATCGCCGCTGCTGTCTGCAATACGAGGGTGGTTTGGAAGTATTCATGATTTTATTTCGGGCATACTTCCTGATTTTGGCAATTTTGGAGATGGTATAGGAGAGACGATTGTCTCCGCATTCGCCAAACTATCGAAGTTAGTTCATACTTTTAGAACTGAGCATGGTTATCAGTATTTTCATGATTGGTTCCAATCGATAGCCGATACTGTTGGTGGTCCGTTCGAATTAGCATTCAATGGTCTTTCGTGGGTGTTTAATAAAATCAGCGGTATTGTTTCTGGACCTCTTCATAGTGCGTTTGAGTGGCTAGGTAACTGGATTAGTGGAATAAACTTTTCAAATCCGTTTAATTGGCTCTTTGATGCATTTGGTAAGCTTAAAGAATGGTTGGGTAATAAAGAGTTCTCAAATCCGTTTGCCGGTCTGTCGAGTTTGTTCGAATCTGTGAAAGGGAAGATTGGTGGGTTGAATCTTTCCAATCCATTTGCAGGAATTTTCGATTATCTCAAAAACATAAAAATCCCCAATCCGTTTGAGAATTTTCAAATTCCCAAAAAGCTTCTTGACAAATTGGGTGAAATCAGAGATAAATTTAAAGAACTCGGCTCTTCTAGTAATGATGCTCGATGGAGTCTTATACGATTTATGAAGCAAGCCGGACAGAAGATTAAAACTTCCGGTAAGAATCGTTTGGATTCGTTTATAACTACGTTCAAGAAAAGTTGGAATTCTCTAAAAGACTACTTCAAAGGTCTTAGCACAAACGGTAACTCATTTGTTCAAAATGTTAAGAAGATTTTTGAAGATATCTACAAAGGGATTAGTGAATGGGTTCATAAAATAGCAGAATCGACCGATGGTTTTGGTGGAACAATAGCAAAAGGTTTTGATTTTGTTATTCAGGGTCTTGGAAAAGTTCCAGGAGCTATCTCTAGTTTGTTTGGTGAGACTAAGAAGTCTGTTGAAAACGGAGCAAAAACCGTTTCAGAAGGAGCAAATGACTTTAAAGAGAAACAGAAAGATTTTTGGAAAAATCTATTTGGTTCTATGCCTTCGATTGGAGATGTAACATCCGGAATCGGCGAATTTATGAGTCGAATCAAGAGCGAGGTTATGGAGGGAGCTAAAACCATATTCACCGGAACTGGTGATTTTGATACGAGTTCTCTTCAATCGTCTCTTAGAGGATTATTCGATTTTTCCAATATAAAGATATCGCTTCCGGATTTTGGAAGCCCTATTAAAACACTTATTTCTAGTTTTTCTGAAAGTTTAGACTTGCTTCCCATGGACAAACTTGACGAAAAATTTACAATGGTTGAGACCTGGCTTACAAGAGCTGGAAAACTCGGGTTCGCTTTTTCTGGATGGAGCTTTTTAAGATCTCTTACAAAATTCAACAAAGGTTTAGCTACTCAAGCCGATGGAACCGGAACTTTATTTTCACAACTTCCGAAAATGCTTGGTGAAGGAATGAAAGGTCTAGGAAAAGCTTTTGGCCAAGATGCGGCAAAAGAAATAAAGACCGGAATGACCGACATATCTACAGCAATTAAAGAATTTGGTAAGTCGTTTAGTCCGTTTTCCAAAAAACAGGCAACTTCTAAATCTTTCTTACAAATAGCAGAAGGAATTTTGGTTCTTGCTGGTGCGTTATTTGTTATGTCTAGAATTCCTGCAGACGATTTGGAACGTTCTGGAGAGGCTTTACTGAAACTAGCGGCAGTTTCTGGCGGTTTAATATTCTTCGCAGCGTGGCTTGCGTCTATGACGAAGCTGGATTTAAACGGTGTTGGTGTTGCTATGGCCGGCCTTGGCATTGGCATGATTGCTATGGCTGGTGCGATATACTTGTTTACCAAGATTTCCGAAAATAAGAATATCGTTGTTGGTATGCAGAACTTTAAAGTGGCATTAGAGATGCTCGCTGGATCTATGGCTATTATATTATTGGCTTCTTATGGAGCTTCTGATATGATTGGCGTTGCGGCTACAATTATAGCTATGACCACAGCCATTGGTTTAAGCATAGGAGCTATAACTCTTCTTGGAATAATTCCTCAAAAGATTATTACTCAAGGCGGAACTAATGCTGGCTTAATAGGAGCTGCTCTTACAGCCTTTATATCTGCAATAGCGTTGGTGACAAAATATGGAGGGAATGTCTTAGCTGCTACTCTTGCTATGATCCCTCTTGTTGCTGCTATAACAATGGCGATCATCCCGATAATGTTATTGGCTCCAATAGATTACGATTTCTTCAAAAGTGGAGGAAAGAAAGCCGGTTTAATCGGAGCATTTTTGGTTGCATGTGGGATAGCCTTATCCAAGTTTACCAGATTCGGCGGAAATATCTTAGGTGCTACCCTTGCCATGATTCCTTTGGTTGCGGCCATTACTCTTGCAACAATTCCGATTGGTCTTCTTTCGCTTATTTCTGAAGAAAGTCTTAAGAAGGGAGGAGCGGCGGTTGCACACGTTGGGATTTTCTTAACGGCTCTTGTTGGAGTTTTGAGTTTTGTTGGTGCTAGTATAGGCGCCCTTGTCGCAGCTGCTGTTGGAATGACTTTGCTTGTTGTACCAATGACATTGTTAACCGTGGTTATTGGTTTATTATCTTGGATTGCTCAGCAAAACTTAGAAGGAATGAAGACCGCGGTAGACTCATTAACATGGATTGTTGCGGATATAGGGGCGATGGCTCTTACAGGCTTGTATGGCGGAGGAGGTTTACTTCTTCTTGCTGTTGGCTTGGTTGCTGTCACCGGAGCGTTAATTCTTTTAGCGAACGCCATAGATGCTATAGATTTCGAAAAATTCCATTCTGGGATGATTACATTTGGTCAATCAATCGGAGAGGCTGGAGCAAATGTCATAACGGGTTTCCTTGGAGGAATCGCTAGTGGCATTGGACAAATAGTTCAGTCTGGTATCGAGATGGCGCAGTCTTTCTTAGAAGGATTGACTGGACCAAATGGACTTATTTCGCATTCTCCTTCTGAGGCTACCGAGGAAATCGGCGAGTTCTCAATTGAGGGCTTTATCAATGGAGTCGCTAATAAACTTGGTGAGATGCTCGGAATGGGCGAAAATAGTGGGCAGGAATTTCTTTCTGGTTTGTCCGATCTTCCTGATAAACTTGCCAAGAAAGCTTCCGAAGCGATTGACACATTCGTCAACAACATCGATACAGACAAGATTGTTGAAAAAGGAAATAATATTACTCAGGGTCTTATCGACGGCATAAAGGGTCAAGCCTGGGCTTCTCTATGCGCAATTCCTGGCGACATATTTAATGCTATTGTTGGAGGCGTTAAGAGTTTATTCGGAATCCAATCTCCTTCGACATATATGCGCGATGAAATCGGTCTTAATATTATCCAGGGTCTTATTGAAGGAATAACTGGAGACAATCTTGGTTTGTTAACTTCTGCAGCAGAATTGATATTCCCAGCTGTAAAATCCGGATTAGGAGATTGGGCTACTGGAGCTGTTGAGAAAGCTGCTCAGTTTGGAACGGGAATAGTTCATACCATTCAGTCTTATGCTGGAAAAGTTGGTACGGCATCAGCTGGCGTTTCTTCGTCTGTTTCTGAAGGAATTAAAGGAATGCCTAGCAACGCTTCTTCTATTACGGTTTCTGCTGTTTCCGGAATTATATCTGCGATGACAGCAAAGGTCTCCGCTGTTAAAAACTCCGCAGCATCAATTCTTGGGGCAGTAAAGAACGGATTGAAGGGCCTAGACTCTGCGATGAAAAAGGTCGCATCAGACGGTTCATCGGCGTTTGTTGGGGGAATCTCTTCTGCAGTATCAAAGGCTCGTTCTGCAGCTGCTTCTTTAACAGACTCTGCGAAAAGAGGTCTTGGTTCTTTATACAACGCTTTTTACTCAATAGGCGTAAATGGTGGATCAGGTCTCGTTCAAGGTATCTTATCTAAGGTTCAATCCGTTGTAGGAGCTTGCGCTAAGATGGCCGCCGATGGTTTGAATGCTGCTAAAGCTAAGCTTAAGATAAACTCTCCTTCTAAGGAATTTAGGAATCTTGGTATTGGAGTCGGCGAAGGTTTTGTGCAGGGTATAAATCGATCGGAAGGTCCGGTTGTTAAAAGTTCCTCCAATTTGGCCAACAGTGTTATAACCTCTTTCTCGGATGGGTTAACATCAGTCGATATAGAAGATATTCTTGATACTGATTTCGATCCTGTTATAACTCCTGTGATAGACAGAACAAAGTTCGATTCTTCATTATCCGGTATTTCTTCGATGCTTAATACAGGTCTAAATGACAATCTAAACATTGGTAATGTTAATTACAGTGGCGAAATTGTTGGAAAACTTAGCGAATTTGGGGACTATAATAAGCAAGCTCTTCAGGCCTTTTCTGAGAACGCCATTGATTATGGTTTGCTCGGGAATGCCGTTGCTAGTGCTCTTATATCAGCAGGAGTTCGTGTTGAAATGGATGGTGGTCAGCTAATGGGTTACCTTGCTGGTGAAATTGCTGACGCGCGTCGTATGTATCGTTAGAAACGGAGGCCGTCGGTGGCGTTAGCTAAAGGTGTTTATAAGATAAAAAACGTCAGCAGCGGAAAAGTGCTAGACGTTAAGGGCGACTCTGATAAGAGTAAAGCCAATGTTTTTCAGTATAAAGATGACTCCTCCGACGGCCAACGTTGGACTCTTTCTAATACAAAATCTGGCATTCAGCTGATTTGTACTCTTAGCGGTAAGAGTCTTGATATTCAGGGTAAGAAAGCTGCTAAGGATAAAAACGTATACCAATACAGTGATAAAAACACTAAAACTCAGCGTTGGAATATTGTTGCTTATAAAAATAAGAAACACGACGGTCGTCAGATTTACTTCATAAAACCAAAAGCTAATTCTAAATTAGCCATAGGTGTTTCCGACAATAGTAACAGCTCAAACGTTAAAGTTCGTACGTACAATAAGTCCGATACAAAGCAGCAATGGGTGTTCATTCCAATAGAACGATTCAAGGCCGAGGACGAGTATCGCATCATTATTGGCGGAATTAAAAAGCTTCCGCATAATTGCATAGGCGTAAAAGGGAACGGTGTAAAGAACGGAACTCTTCTTTCTGCTGAACCAATTAATAATGATAACAATTTTCAAGTTTGGAAAAGCGATTACGATCCTCAAACTGGATTGATTCGCTTTACAAACGCCGCAACTGGTCTTTATTTGGGAGTTAAAGGCGCCGCTAAAAATAATGGCGACGTTGCGTTAAACAATCAAAAAAGCGCAGCGACGAATTGGCTTGTATACAATGGCGGAAAGAACAAAGACGTAAATAAAAACAAACTCCAAACCTATAAGTTTAGAACAGAGCTTGGCAGTAGCGAGTTATTTCTTGATTTGGACAAATCTTATATAAAGATTGGTTCTTCTGAAGGAAAAGACTGGAGCCAGCATTTCGCCTTTCTTCCTGCCGAAATTTATGGCGGAAAAATAACTCAGCCTGGCGGAATAACCGCGTCGCAGCCACTTATCACCAACGGAATCGGGTTTGTTCCGATACCGGAGTTGAGTTTTGCGTCCTCTTATAAGATGTTTCAAGCTCGTTGTAAAATAAGGACTTATAAAGACGGCAATTGTTCTACTTATGAAGAAACCGGATTTATGAATATTCGGGATCGGTCAACTTCAAATAACGCTTGGGGAGAACCTAGAACCGTAGCGATAAACAATTCGAAGTCTACCGATAATATTCATAATATTCCGCAGGCATTCTTTACCAAGGGTAGTAAAAGTAACTTATATTTGTTAGAGCCTAAGAATTATGCAAGAAGTCATACATCCGATTTAAACAAGGGTATATATTCTGGCGTTGGAATCGATTTAATAATCGAAGTTAGGGCTTATGTAACAAATTACAAGATTTACGGTCAAAGTGGTTGGAATGCCCATGGTAATGTTAGGCAGTCAACGATAAAGATTCGTCAAAAGCCGGTTGTTAGTCTTTCTCGTATGGAGTTTGTTATTGCGAACAACTCGATAGGTATAAAGACGACCATTTCCAACAATCTTAACATTCTTCCGATTCAGTTTAGGGGTAGGCTGATTGGCGGAGATGGTATGGCAATCAGCGGATGGGCATCGTCGTCTGGGTCTAACACAATTACTCACATGTTTGGCAGTACGTTAACTCGAATGCCTGATAACAACGAAACCATAACATTGGATCTCGTTGCGATGTTTAAAGATGACGTATTGGTTCAGAAACGAGTCTCCTATAGTAACTTCTCCAAATCTTCACTGTCAAATACTATAGTTCCGACTGTAACAAATTCTACGGATTATTCTGGAGTTGTTACTGTTTCTGCTCCTGCTCGCAAATCGATTTGTTTGCTTATGGATATCGAGGACGTTGACGGAGTTCATTCTGTCTTATATAAGCCGAGGGTTGAAAACAACGTTGCGACATGGCGAATTGTTCCTCCGTTTAATAAAGACGTTAAGATTGAGATTTACGGAAAGAATGACATTTCCAATGGAGAATATGGATCGTCGACGGTTCGTATGGATTCTCACTTCTCTGTTTGGGCTTGGACAGATGAAGGAATTCCGTTCTCTAAATTTGCGATATTGCTTGCAAACAACGATGCTCCTCCCGATCAGACTCGAACATTTAGCAGTAGTTTAAGCGTTCATTCGCCTGCTGGTAGGAAGTGGCCGGTTGCTTTCGCTGGGTTAACTCTTACTGGAGATGTTAGTGTTAAGGGTATTGCTCTTGATGGAAGCGGAGGCGTCGGTTATGTTGCTTCTGGCCCAATTCCGGAATACGCTAGTATGAAGCACTTATCTGCTTTAGCTCGCTTGTCTGGACTTGGGATACATCCGATTTATAGGACTCCTTATGGTGACTGGTATCAGGTTGCTATATCTTCTATAAATCTTTCTAAATCGGATCTTGGTTATAGTGAGGTAAGCGTTTCCCAGCAGATAGTTGAGGATTAAAATATGGATTGGACAAATACCGGATATTCTTATCACATTGATGTACATGTTGTAAGTCCCGTCAATGTAGATGACACACAGGGTTCCTTATCCGGTGTTGTCCTAAGCGGAACTTCTATAACCGAGACTTACAATTCGGATAGTCGAATACAGGGTAAAGTCACTACTGTTGTGAAGGAAGGGACGTCCGACGGATACAAAGAAAACGGTCGTCTTAGAATAGTTGCCACTATTCTGGAACATGGCTGGACTGAAGAGCTTATGACTGGTTATGTTTCGGATGTGGATGAAACTACGCAAAACGGTTATACAAAACGAGTGTACACAATAGAGGGTACTTTATGGGGACTTATCGACCATAAAATAGACTCTCCAATTGTTATAGGCCATGGTGCTAGATTGGTTTATACATGGCGACAGATACTTGGTCGTTTAACTCGTATGCAGTTTGATACCACAAACGCATTGGATTATCGTTTTACAACAACTACCGTATACGAAGTCGGAACGTCCCTTCATACCCTTTTAAGCGAACTCGCTTCTGGCTATAACAGAATGAATAATAACGGTCACGGTCGTATAGTTTTATCGAAGTATGTTGACCCTAGTAAACAGAAAACTTCTAGAGCCCTTGACTGGAGGGATAGTCGAGGGCTCATACTTTATCCTATCAATCGAAAGTCTTCAAAATGGGAAGTTCCTGGGCGTGCTATAATCACAACCACAAAAAGCGTCACAACGAATGGAAAAACCGTTCAAAAGACATTGGTTGGATCTTTTGATGCGCCTAGTTCTAACAAGTATTCATTGGGTGCTAGAGGGTGGCTTAAGACCATCGTCAACTCATATTCTGGCGCCAGTTCCGATCCCGATTCCGCAGAGTTAAATGCGGTTGCTAAAAGGAATTGGAAAGCTGCTCAAAACGAAGGTAACGAGTGGGGATATGAATCGGTTTTTGCTAATTACCACGCAGGCGAGGTTGTGGATTTTGTTCATCCGGAAGTAAACGCAAATGGTATGACAATAGCAAAAGCGCTTATAACCACAGTATCTACAAATCTAGAACATTGGACACAATCGCTTACATTGCTGGAGGTGTAAATGCAAAAGCACGAAGCGGCTGCTTACATAGCGGGATTAACCCCCAGTGAAAATGCAAGTGAAAGCCAAACGACAAATGTTCACATAATTACCGCTACTGTTGAACAAGATTCCGACGAAGGCACTGCCCTTGTATCAGTCGAAGGTATGGTTTTTGGCGAAAGCGATGATCAATATTTCGAAGTGGATACAATAGGCGGACTGTTGGAAGGCGATACAACTAGTCTACTTCTAACTGGAGAACCTGGTCACGCCATGACTCCGTTAAGTCTTGGTGGAGTTGGTACAGTTGACCGAGTGGTTAAAAGGGTTTCGGAGATAGAAGCGGATTATGTGCAGGCCGGTTATCTCGAAGCTAACTACGCTCATATTCATGAAGGCGTAATTGATAACGCTCAGATTAATGATGCGAATATCGTTGATGGTTCTATTACAGGAACGAAGATTCGAGACGCCACCATAACAGGTGCTCAGATAGCTTCGACAACTATTACCGGTTCTAACATTGCTAACGGAACCATCACTGCTACTCAAATACAAGACAGTAGCATCACAGGTTCTAAAATTGATGCGTCGACTTTTACGAACGGTCAAATTAGTGGTTCTAAAATCGATGCGTCGACTTTTACAAATGGCCAAATTAGTGGTTCTAAAATCGATGCGTCGACTTTTACAAATGGCCAAATTAGCGGTACTAAAATCGACGGTTCTACGCTAACGAACATTCCTTCGGCAAGCATTGTTGATTTGTCTGCTAATTATGCTCGTATAGATGCGTCAAATATTACAGAGTTAACCGCTCGCGATGCGTGGATAAATAATCTTCTCGTACAAAGCGGGCTTCTTGCTCACGAGGGTACGATATTTACGTTAGATGCTATTCAGGTTGATGCTGTAAATATTACTGCTGGTACCATTGATGTTGAGCGTCTAATAGTTAGCAACAATGGCGAAAAATACTTGGTTCATGTCGACGAGGTTACAGGGCAGCCAACTTACGAAAAGCTGGATGGCAATATAGTCCAACCCAGGACCATTGCTGCTGATAAAATTGTCGCCGGATCAATAACCACTCAAGAGATTACTACAGAAAACCTTGTTGGAACCGGTGGATGGATTAATTTACGTAATGGAACTTTTGCGTATGTTAACGCTACTACCGGTCAGGGTATTTCTTGGGACGGACAGCATCTTTCGATTTCAGGAAGCGTTACGATTTCTCCTGGTTCATCTCGGACACTTGCTGATATTGCAAATGCAGTTGATTCAACTCTGATTTACGATCATACGTATGAGTTCAATCAAGCAAAAACGCAGGCTACGTTTACGGCACATCTTTTCCAAGGCGGCGTTGATATTGCTCCGACGTATGCCGAAGCCGATCCAAGTCCGTTTACATGGTATCGAAAGAGCGAAACTCCAGATGAGCAAGGTAACACTACGATATATTTGGGAAGCGGTTTGACATGCGTCGTAAATATGTCGGACATGGGCTATGGATCTCATATTATAGGCAAGTTTACTACTCCAAACGAGTCTGAACTGCTTGACTCGAATGATAACAATCTAACAACTTCTGAAGATGACAACCTTATTGCTAGGACGCCATCTGGTGACTCGGTTCGAGTGAGCGACCTGTCTGTTGCAACTGTTCTTTATTCAACAGACAAACTTATGGTTGTGGGTCCAGAGGACGAGCACCTTGTTACCATTTCTACAATACAAGCGTACCTTGAAGCTAATCTAACTAAGCAGGTTCGATTTGGAACAACAGCTCAGTGGAACGCTCAGTCAACTTTGGAATCCGAGGCAAACACTCTTTATATTTACACAGATCGTGCAGTTGATTCTCTAGGAAATGCTATAGCGGGTATCAAAGTCGGTGATGGTAATGCCTATCTTGTAGACTTGCCTTTTACCGACAACATACTGATGGATCATATAGCAGATACAACGAGACATATTACCTCCGAGGAGAGGGAGTTCTGGAATAACAAGGTTCGTTGTTATGCTACCGGTCAAGAGACACTTGTATTTACAACTAGCTAAGGAGATGCCGTGGCTGACCTTTCTCAAGTTACGCTTCCGTCTGGTAGTACGTATAATTTTAAAGATACTACGGCGCGAAATGCCATTCGTGTATGGTACGGAACTTGTAGCACCGCAGAAAATACTCAAACAAAAGAAGTAACGGTGGTTGCACCAACTACTCCGCAATTTAATTTCACATCAGGAAACATTATAGTTGTGAAATTTGATAATGCGATGGGTAGCATAGACCTAAGTCAATATAGTTGGTCGTTAAAAGTTGGTGCTAATACCGGAACAATTCTAACGTATCAATATGATGGAAATCCTGGCGCTACAGGAAAGAATAATAATTTGTGGGGCGCAGGTAGTGTTGTAACCTTTGTATATATTGGATCGAATAACTTTGTCGTTGTTTCTGTTGGAGGAAATTATGCATCAACAGAAACGTACGGAATAACAAAGCTTTCTAATTCTACAACTTCTACATCTACTGTACTCGCTGCTACGCCTAAAGCAGTTAAAGATGCCTTAGATGCTGCAAAATCATATGCTGATTCAGCAATTATAGGAAATGCCTCTTTTCAGGGTATCGTAACAGCTCCGCATCAAATACCAACCGGTTCTGCTTATAAGAAAGGTTGGTATTGGGTCGTTGGGGCGTCCGGTACGTATGTAGGAAATGCTTGCGAAATCGGAGATTTCATTTTCTGCGTATCCGATCGTGGAGATTCGTATGCTGCATCGGACTTCAGCGTCGTTCAGGCTAATATTGACATGTCGATATTCGGAGCGCTTGCATACAAGGATACTGCAACCGGCAGCACCACCGTCGCGGTCCCCAAAACGTACACGACGACTGTCACACCAGTCGCGAAGAACGTGTCTGTCAGCGGTACTACCACGGGCTCCATCACCCCGACCAAGTCGACTGTTACGGTGAGTAATGCGTCAAGCGGAACAGCCACCTACACCCCCGCCGGTACCGTTAGCACCCCGACCATCACCGTGACCCCAAACACGACCACAGTCAACTCGATCACAGCGGTTGGGACGCTCCCGAGCTGTACGCTGCCAGTGTTCTCGACTAGCGTGTCCGGCGAGACCCTTACCCTTGGGTGGTCCGCAGGCTCCTTCAGCGCGGGTACACTCCCTACGAAGGGTTCCAACACGACCGTCGCCACGGGCATCAAGTCAGCCACCTCGACGCAGCCCTCCTTCACGGGGACGGGTGCGCGGCTGGTCACGGACTCCGAGGTCATGACGGGAGCGTCGTTTGTCGGCGCTTCGATGACCTCTTCCGGCTCCTACACCCCGGCTGCGCCCACGGCCACCACCACGACTGCCACCACAGAGAACAAGACGGTCAGCATCACCGTGAGCTAGGAGGTGGCTTATGGCTGACATCAGCAAGATAAAGACGCTTGATGGCACCACATACGACATCAAGGACACGACTGCCCGTGCAAACTCTGGCGTCACTGGCGTGAAGGGCAACGCCGAGTCGAGCTACCGCACGGGGCAGGTGAACATCACGGCGGCGAACGTGGGGGCGGTTTCGCTTAGCGGAAACGAGACCATTAGTGGCAATAAGACATTCAGCGGCACTACTACGCTGTCAAAGTCCGCCGTTGTCAACACTCCTGAAAACACGTTTATCAATGCTCAGCCACAAGGTCTTTATCAGTCGCCAATACCGAAGTATCTCTGGCACGACCTGTTCTCGTTCTGCCGTTATTCGGTCCCGACATACGAGACGACAACCGATGGGGCTACGTGGACAGCAGGAACCGTCAACAAAAACCACTTTGCCCAGTTGGAAAACCTCTCGATACCGTGGCTCACGTCGACGATTTGCGGCGTGAGGCTGACGTGGCAATCAAACAGCTTCGCCTACTGCGGCGCGAAATGGATAGTTTTCGGAGTGTCCTACTCATATCCACTTGCTCTTTACACCGTTAAAGTCGAGTTCTCGGCTGACGGGACCACATGGACTACGCAACACGAGTCTCAGCCAAATGTTAACCAAGCTCCAACGTGGCTATACCTGAAAACATCCATGGGAGGAACAGATAAGTGCATACGGCTCACTGTCACCAAGGCAACGACAGACACCGGCGTGCTTAATGTTGGTGCAGTCAAATTGCTGACTACTAGATGGGGTGGTCAGGGTGCGGGCTCGGAGTTTGAATTCCCATACGACTGGGACTCAATCCCAAACATCATCCCAATCTCCAACAATGGCAGCGACCTAGGCTCCTCGTCGAAGAAGTGGGCACATGTTTATGCAACGTCCTTCACTGGTGCCCTTACTGGTAATGTGACAGGCAATGTCTCAGGGACAGCGGCCAACGTAACCGGAGTTGTTGCTGTCGCAAACGGAGGGACTGGGGCCACGACTGTTGCCGGAGCCATCCAGAACCTCGGTGCCGCAACGGCTGCGGACGTGAAGGAGGTCTACTCCCGTGGTGAGCAGCTTGTCATCAACGGCAACGGCTTCATGGGAGACAACACCAACTTTAGCGAGCTGACGTTTGACGGCAGCAAGGCAAACGGTTCGCCCGGTTCGTTCACAATGACCGCATCTTCCAAGACTGTTGATTCAGACACAATGTTTCCTGTCGACCCCTCGAAGCGATACAAGGCCGAGTTTGACGTAATGGCCGAAGACCCCGGCGCCGAAATGTACGCGATGCTGATGTTCTACGACGTTGACAAGAAGTTGATGTCCGTACAGCACGTATCCTACTTCGACGGAAGTACGACAACACTTGCGCAGGACTTGAAGAATGGCGATACGAAGGTCTACTTGACTAGTGCCGCCGGTTTTCACAACACGACTGCCTCGCATGAGAGGTCGCTGATTTTCTGGAATTACACGAACAGCTTTGGGTATACCTACCCTCCAGAGACGTATAGCAGGAACTTCTATTCGGGCCTGTGGGCAAGCGACTCTTCCGTTGACAAGACGAACAACACCATCACCCTGTCTACCGCTTGGAGCAAGGGAACCATTCCTGCTGGGACTCCCGTATCTCAGAATATGTCGGGTTCTAAGTACAGCTACTTCTGGTATGTCACAAACAAGGCAACCTTCCCACGCGAGTGGACGCACATCTCTGGTGAGTACAACGGAGTAAGGACCTCTGGTACTGCAAACGGAACCGGCAAATTCTGGCCCGGAACAGCTTATTGCAAGATTGGCTGGCTGTGGAACTATCAGGCGTCCTCGACAAACCAGCAGGGTCAGATTTGGGTTACCAACGTTTCTGTCAAGATGGCTGATGCCGACAACGTCACCGGTATCGTTCAGCCAGCGCACGGCGGAACCGGGCAGACAAGCCTGATGAACTCAGCCAACGCCCTGATTAACGCCTTGAGCACGGGTTCTAGCGAGCCTTCCGACAACGATTACTACGTCTCTCAGTATGCTGCTGGCGGAACGACAACCACCACATATCATCGCAGGCCCGTCTCCGCTCTATGGACTTACATCAAGGGCAAGATAAGCTCTTGGATGAAGAACCTCACGGCCAAGGGGACTCTCAACTGGACTTCCTCGACGAACGACACGATGCCCATCACGAGCAACACGCTGGCGTACTGGAACGGCAGGTACAACGCATCTTCGTCCAACCTTGAATACTGCGTCAAGGGCGCGTTCGGCACGGCTGCTGTGGCAGACCTCTCGACGTCCACGTCCAGCACAAGCACCACCACCGCCGCCACCTCAAGCGCAGTCAAGACGGCCTATGACTTGGCGAACACGGCGAACGGAACGGCCAACACGGCGCTGTCTGGCGTCAACGGCACGTTGATATACGACCACACCTACACAATCGCGAATGGCGTAGCGACATTCACTGCTCACGTCTACTGCAAGGGCGAGGAAGTCACGAGCCAGTACGACGACTCCGACTTCTCGTGGTCATACCGGCTCTCGGACGCCATCTCAGAGACGGGGACGCCATCGGTCGTGTCGCTAGGGACAGGCAAGACCAAGACTATCAACATCACGACGCTTGGTCTGGGAGGCCACGTCATAGGAACCTTCACTACGGATTAGGAGTATGACATGCCTACCTACAGCAAAGAGACGGCGCTATACGACACCGGGGCGATTGCCGTTGGCATAGACGCCGCTGGCGACACCGCCGACACGTACATCACTGCGGTCGACCAGAATGGAATCAAGGTCCATGCGGCTAACAACGTGAACTCGAACTACGCGGCAATCGACGCGACTGGCATGGACGTGGTGCGTGGCGGTACGTCCATGGCGAAGTTTGGCGAGACCACGCGCATCGGTGAGGTTGACGCAAATCGCATTGAGCTTGACAAGGACGGTTTGGTGCAATACACCGAAGACGGTGTCATCGGAATCAGGGCCGGGCTGTCGGCGACGAACCACACGGTTGACGTGACGCACTATTTGGGACTGAACAAGGTCTATCTGGGTGACGTCTATTGGTACGACACGCAGGATGGTGAGAGAAAAAGTTCCATCAACGTCGAGTACCCTTTCTCGTCAGACTCTCCGAACAACATAGACAAATTCATTCTTCATATGTATCTTTGGCGCTGGCCGGGGGGTGGGTCGTATGACGTTGTCGTGCCATTCGGCAGCGACTTCTCGACGATTATCAATTGGAGTGACTTTCGCATCGACTGGGACGCGACGGGCAAGGAACTGACAATCACCAAGGAGTCGAAAGAGCCTAACGAGTTCGATTATGAGGTGCTTGACGTCGAGTATACCGGCTATGTGACCACCGCCAGCAAGCGGTCGCCAGTCCTTCTTTTCGGCGAGCACTCTGGAATGAGAAGCCCCGGCCTTTACGCCGTCGCGCTCGGGCAGAACAGCACGTCAGACGGTGACAACGCATCCACGCTCGGCATCGGCACCAACGCCGGGCATGACGCCCAGACGGCAATCGGAAAGTACAACGCGAACAGCTCCGCCAACGCCTTCGAGGTCGGCAACGGCACCGCCGACGATGCTCGCTCCAACGCGTTCGCCGTGGGCTGGGACGGCACTGTGAATACGGCAACGCCGATACCCAAGGCAAGCGGAGGCACGGGGCAGACTGGCATCACGGCCTCAAGCGTCACGCTCAGCGGCTGCACGGTGAGCGGACAGCGCTGCTGGCACAACGGCGTGACTTGCTCGGTGACCATGATTGGTGTGAAGCTGTCCTCGGCGCTCGCGAACGGATCGTCGAAAGCGTTCGGCACGCTGCCGTCGGGTTACCGACCGTCGGAAGTCATATACGATGTGGCCAGTAGCAGCAACGCGACGTTCTGCGGACGACTGGTCTTCCGCGTCGGCACTGACGGGGCGATCTCCGTCGTCAACCGCAGCGGCAGCAGCATGGCTGCCAACACGGAATTTTCGCTCTTCGTCACATTCGCAATCTAAGTTTTCGAAGGCTGTGGTGTAACAACAAATGCGACGTAAAGATTCATCTTATCCGGAACATTTGCATCCGCTCGGAATTCTGTATGTAATCGTATGCGCTAGTTTTGTCATCGCAGCGTTTATTATTACTTATATTCAGGGGCACAGAAGCGTTCAAAAGTCGATTAATACCGTTAGTCCGTTGGGCATAGTGCGTATGTCAGATGAAGAGCGAATCGATGTATATGTATTTATAGATCCGGATACAAACAAGCAGTACCTAGTCACGCAGTCGGGAGGCATCTGCGAGCGTGACATGGATTCCAATTACTACGACTGATTGTGAGAATTATGTCACGCCCTCCGCCTGCGAAAAATCGACGTGTGTGTCCGCTCGCGTGCTACAAACTAGAGATTAGAGAGAAAGGAATCTTATGCAATACTCAAACGGCACGAATCCGATGATGCAGCCTCCAGCGAATAATAACTGGTGGTTCGGAAACAATTATTCCAGCGGATATTCTCAGGCTAGTCGAAGCAATATGCAGACGCCTCAAGTCTATCCACAGCCGTATCAGCCTATGATTCAACAGCAGGAACCACAGACAATGAATAACCTCATTCAAGCCATGGGTCCTGAGAGTGCGGAGGAATTTAGGGTTGGGCCGAATTCGCATGTGATAATCATGGATTCGAATCGTCCAGTATTCTATATGAAGGATAGCGACGATACTGGGCATGCGAAAACTAGAGCGTTTGCGTTTAATGAGATTCCTTTATATCCTCCTAAGGAAACGGCGACTGTTCAGCAGCTTACCAAAGAAGATGTTGTCGAGATTGTTAAGTCGGTTATTAAACCTTGGCAAAAGTCCATTGAGGAACTGGTGACTAATGATGCCTAATCCTATATTTTCTGGTTTTGCTCAACAGAATCAGCAACCTCAGAGCAACAATCTAATCGCTGTATTCAACCAGATTCGCAGGTCTCCAAATCCGAATGCGGCAGCGGCGGGTATGCTTAGTCCGGAGATGCGTACTTATATTTCTCAAAACGGTGGAGATGCCAAAACAGCATTCTATAACATGGCCATGCAGAAAGGCATCGATCCGAATCAAATTTTGAATACATTACGAGGTTTTATGTAAAGGAGGCCGAACATGGCCGAAGGAATGATGTCTCCTAGCGATGTCGCTGTTATGATGGATGGTCGCGGTAATGATGGCTGGGGTAACGGCATGGGGTTCATGTGGATTTTTGCCCTCTTAATCTTAGCCAACGGTGGTTGGGGCGGCTTTGGCGGTAACAACGCTGCGGCCCTTGGCTATGAGAATCTTGCCACGTCTAATGAGGTCCAGCGCGGCTTCGATAATCAGAATTCTATGGCCAACCAGCGTGATATTCTTGCTGCTGTGTCTAACAACGCTCTGCAGGAGATGCAGAATAACAACCAGAATACGCAGTATCTCACTGGTCAGGTGAACGATAAGTATAACGAGCTTCAGCGTGATATCGCAGGCATTGCTATGACTCAGCAGGCCGCCATGGGTCAGCAGTCTCAGTGCTGCTGTGAGACTAAGATGCTCATCTCCGAGGTGGCTGCGAACCAGCGTTACGAGTCCGCGATGCAGAACAACGCAGTCCTTCAGGCAATCGCTGGTCTTGGCTCTAAGATGGATCAGAACGAGATTAACGCCCTTCGTGACAGGGTTAACGGCCTCGAGCTTCAGAACGCCATGAATGGTGTTGTGCGCTACCCGATGAGCACTGCTTATAACGCTGGCTACAATCCGTTCTGTAACTGTGGTCAGAACTGGAACGGATGCTGCGCTGCGTAGTTATATTTTACACCTCCTTTAATGGGAACTGTAGGTTCTAGTTAAGGAGGAAGTATGGGTGAGGGAACCATTCACGAGAACGCGAATAAACTGTTGAAGTCGACGAAGGGAGAAATCGAAGAGCTCCAGATCGAGTACGATCGTGTTAACGAACAGTACAAGAATCTTGGTGCTCAGAGAGATAGTCTTGGGTCGGCCATCAGGCATCTCAAGTATCTGGCGAATGACTTGGAATCTTATCTTAATAACTACGACAATTGAGCTTGCGGTTCCATCTAAGACTGAGGTCGTGTGAGAGAAATCTTGCACGGCCTCTTTCTTTTTATTTTACACTCCTTTTAATGAAGGCTATTGAAAGGAGTCAATATGGAAAGTATGAAAGATTTGTTGAGAAACCAAATTTATGTGTTGGCGTTTGTTCATACCGAATATTTAAACGACGAAAAGGTTTACGAAAGAAGAGACAATCGATGCGCATTTCGAGATCCGATAGAAGCATATAATGCTGCTGAACATGAAGCAGAACGTATGCTCTACGCTTACGAAAATCGTAACTTCGATGTCATGGATTCGGATCCGGTAATCGGATTGGTTCGTTATGAGAACAATAACATTAGAGGTGTTTGGAATTTCTATATAGACGAACTTCCCATAGTTGTAGAAAATTAGCCTCATCAACAGATATTCTGAAATGGTTTTCAGGGTATCTGTTTTTCTTTTCAAAATCCAAAATTTCCCCAGGTGGTGATTTTGAAATGCGAGTTGAGATTGACGAAGTTCGAGCGACGAAGGCTCGGGATGTACACAAAGTACGCTTTGAGAATAAGGCTGATTATCTCAAAGCAAAATGGATGTTAAGTGAAATACCCATCACTTGGGCCGCCAACGATTTCACCCATACTTTATATTTCCTTGGAAAGAAGTTCTTTGATTAGGAGGCCATATGTCTCGCAGTCGAAAGAAACATCCTCTTGTCAAGTGTGCTGGTGACAAAGGTTTCAAGAAGCTCTTCAATCGTCGCTTTCGACGTAAGAAAGACCTAGACTTCCCGTCCGGAAATGCATACCGAAAAACAAACGAATCCTGGGAAATCTGCGACATCCTGTTTGGATATTTTCGTCATGAAGACATACCAGACGAAGAGCGCAAATATTGGTACGCCATGAAATGAGAAAGGCACTACAATGAATTTTTCATCCGCGCTGTTTGCTATGGAGCGAGGTCATAGGGTTAAGCGTTCGCATTGGACTGGATATTGGCGCATTAAAAACGGCGAACTTTTAATCCATTGCTGTGACGGACGAGAGCTCAATCTTCGCGAGTCCGAAGACATGGTCTACACTCTTCGAAATATTTCCTGCGACGACTGGGAAATTGTCGAAGAAAAAGATAGGTATTAGTATGTTTTACACTCCTTTTAATGAAGGGTTACGTTGAAAGGAGCGTTATGGTATTTCATAGGGTATATCTCAACGTCGACGATAATCAATATTATGTCGAGGATATCGGAACGACTTTTGATGACTTTTGGACTTCATTGAATACAAAGGGCATCGTTGGGAAAATTCTATATCGGATGATGTTCTATACTATCGTAGGCGTATCGAAAATCACAGGAAATTGCAAGAAGGCTACTATTAAGTTTGATTAACCCACCGGCCCAGAGGACACACGTCCTTTGGGTTTTATAAACTTTTATATTTTAGGAGTTGACAAAAGTGATTATTCTTACCAACAACGCTAGCCAGGAACTCGCTCCCGGTCAGTCGCTTACGTTCAACACTGAGATTCTGCACACCGGCTGCGCCGAGTGTCATCGTACTGGTTCTGGTGCGGTGACACTTCGTATGCAGCAGGCGATTTATGAAATTTTCTTTAAGGCGAATATTGGCTCGACGACGGCAGCTACTCCGGCACAGTTTACCATTTTCCTCAATGGTTCGCCAATGGGCGAGACGACTATGGTGTCGACCACTGTTGCTGTCGGCGATTTAAATAATGTGGCGTGCGATACCGGAGTTCGCACGTGCTGCTGTGGTCCCGAGATAATTACTCTTGCGAATAACGGCGAAACGACAATTGTGGTGGAGAATCCGCTGTTAAAGATTAAGAGGGTTGCTTAAGTATGGTTGTTAATGTTCCGCTTGGATTGATAGTTCAAAGCTTCTTAACTGGTATGGTTGGTTGGTTTGTGAAAACGCTATTGGATTCTTTGGCTGCCTACAGAAAAGAAAGCAAAGAATGGCGAAATAGTTTGGATGAGAGGATAGACGGCATTGGAGATGCCACTCAAGCAACCATGCGAACTACCATTCTACATTATTGCGAAAAGTATATTACAAGGGGATGGGTTACTTCCGAAGAATTATCCTCTTTATTAGACATGCATTCTAAGTATAAGGTTATTAAAAAGGATAATGGATTTATAGACGGATATATTGAACGAGTTAACGCGCTCGAAACAAGGGAGCTTTGACACAAATGCCTGATATTCAGCAACTAATTGACGATCTAGAGACCAAAATCGATAATATAGATTCGGAATTAGAACCATTAAATTCTAACCAAAGTGAAATTCAGCAGAATATTTCTGGAATAGAATATGAAATGTCTATTTTATCTAATTCCATAGCCGAAGCAAATTCTTCTGTTGCAAACTATACTCTGCTTGGCGACTTAGATATAGCGGCCCAATTCCAAGACCAAGCGGATGACTTTCAGCAGCAATACGAAGCTTTATATTCTCAGAGGCAATCTTTAATTTCTCAAAAGGAAGCTCTGGATTCTCAAATTGCTGATAAAAACGCTCTTATGTCTATGTATCAAGCGTCTCTTCAAGAACAGGAGGCCTATCTTCAGAAAACAACGGTTGATCCCGATCTAGTTATTGAAGACGAGGCTATGGATCCAACAGACGGTATTCCTGACGATGGAGTTATAGATGATGAAGCGGAGGATCCGGAAGTTGATCCCGATGAAGAAGAGGAAGTTATTCCTTGGGATCCAGATGATGATTCTCCAGAAGATCCGTCGCTTGATTATGAAGATGACGAAGACGTGATTTAATTTTTACACACCGTTTAATGAGAAAGGAAGGTTAACTAGCCAAAAGGAGGCTACGATGCTTGAGAAGATTGAACAAGAGATTCGAGTCATCACTAACAAGATTCGTCAGGTCGAAATGTACGACCTGTGGGATGTTGTTGACGTGAATGATTTGGAGGCGCGTCTTCGTAAGCTCCGTAGCCAGTTGGAGGCAATGAAAATCTAACTGGCAAGGCCATTGGCCCGGCGCGTTTTGCCGGGTCTTTGGTTTTTGCCAAAGGAGGAACACAATGTTTATATTTTCTAACGAGACTTATGACTTTTTGAAGTGGGTGGCTCAAATTGTTTTGCCTGCTCTTGGCACTTTTGTTGCTAGTATTTTTACTATATGCCATCTTCCTTATGGCGAGCAAATTGTTGGCATTATCGCTGCTATTGATGTTTTTCTTGGTGCTATTTTAAAGATTAGTTCCGACAATTATACTGGTGATGGCGATCTTATTGTGGATACTAGTGATCCATTTAAAGACGTATACAGCATTGCTATCAGCGATTATCCTAGTGTTCTTGCTAGTAAGGAACGCGTTACTCTTAACGTTAAGCATCCTCAACATATGAAGGAGGACTAATGTCATATTTGGAATCCCTAGATACGGATAATCTAGTCCTTGTCGCAAATCGAATTCAAGCGGAGTATAACAGGACTCGAAAGATGTTTTGTGATAAGGCAGGCTATTACAACCGTCAGGCTATTACGAACTTCTATTATAAAGAGGACGACCTTTCAGAGCTTATTATGAAGTGCAAAGAACTTAAAGGTCAGTACAAGGCGATTTCCGACATTATGTTTAGAAGGGGATACAGGCCGGATATTGACGGCTGGCGGGATTCCAATAACTTTTTGTTTAACGGAGATATTTTACACTCCGCTTAATGGCAGTATAACCAAAAAGAAAGGGGTTACTATGAAGCTGCCTTGGAAGAAGGAGAAGGACCCGATCGAGCTGGAGAAGGAAGAACTTGCTCGAGCTTGGGCGGTCGAGGACCTCAATTCCGAGAAGCGACAGGCATTGATTGAGCGTTATATGGCGTTGGATAGCCAGCAGCTTGAGCACGAGAAGATTCGTGCTGAGCATGGCATCGACGGCAAGACGATTCTATCAAATGGAGTGACTATCGGATTGGCGTTGCTCACGCTCAACTATGAAAAGTTCGACATTGTTCGCTCGAAAGTGGCGAACTTCTGGTTGAGGCGTCGACAGTAACATTTCAAAAGGTTAGTGCCTGAGAGGATGTGTGGAAGAAATTCTACACGTCCTCTTTTTTTTTACACCTCCCTTAATGGAGGCAATACGGCCTATCGTTATAAGGAGTAAAAATGGTAGTTGTTACTTGTATTGCGATGATTCTGTTCACCATTGCGGCACTCGTTACATCTATCGGCATTGGACTTGCCGGTCTCGGCGTGTTCATATGGACGTTTAGCGCGGTATATGACATGGACGAAATCGGGTTCCATCCGCCGATTGTATGGAACGACGGGTCGATTTGGGTGAAGCATTCGTCGAAGCACGTGACTCTCAAGAAGAATTCTGAAGACGAGAACGACCAATAGCTTTCTAGGGGATTGGGCGCACGCCCTTTCCCTTTTATTTTTACACACCCCTTAATGGAAAGATTGGTGTAATTGGTAACACACGCATTGGCGAGTTGCAGGTTCGAATCCTGTTCTTTCTTTTATTTTTACACATTATTTAATGAAGACAATAGGGTCTTCGTAAAAACGAAAGGAACTACAATGAAGAAGTTTATGGTTTGCGTTGCTATCGTGGCCGCTTTCGTCGCGGGTTTTGCCGCCAAGGGCTTCAGCCCTGAGTGGGACTACCAGCGCGGAATCGGTGCAACGGAAGTTCGCGCCGACTACGACCTCTCCATCGGTGGGGACTCGTGCTATTACGAAATCATATTGTGGGACGAGGGGTATATGAATTACGAGATCGTCGAGCGTGGTATCTGCCACAGGTCCGAGCTTGAAGAGCTCAGCGAGACTGCTGGGCTTTACGAGACGGTCTTTGAGGCTGGTTACCGTCGCTAGACGGTTGAGGAGTCATGTACTCCTCTTTTCTTTTCATACTTGATATTTTACACTTCTCTTAATGGACGTATAAGTACGGCAAAGGAGGCTTTATGGAGTGGTTCAGTAAGGCGATGTCATACACTATCGCAATAGGCTTTGCTCTAATGGGAGTCTACGTTGGACTCCTGGTGCTTCGACTAGCAATCGGAGTAGCGGGATTCATGCTAGGCTCTGCTTTGGGCACTGTTATATTGGCAATGGTTATGTGGCATTGGTACAAGAAACACAAGGAGAAAGGTGATTTTCCGTTTTAACGTTCGAGACTGGGGCTGCACACGCGGCCCCTTTCTTTTTCGAAAGGATATTCATGAATATTTCGCAAATTATTTTCATTATCACTTCGTTTTACTGTGGTAGGCTTTCTTATATGCTAGTTAAGAATAAGTATCTGGAGTCAAAGCGTGATGAACTGAATTCTTATCGAAACGAACTTCTTAAGATCGAGTCGGATCTGGAAGCGAAGGATTCCCAAATTCGTAAGAAGTGGCAGTCCATGGTCGATGATATTTCTAAGTATCAAGCATCTATCAATGGCGATACAGGAAAGTGGAGCGATTGGGACGATGTTTATCTGAGGAGCTGGAATTCTGCTGAGAAGTGAGATTTACACCCCTTTTAATGGAGCGATAACGCTTCAAGATATCGAAGGGGGTTTTATGAAAGAAAATAGATGGTTTAAGCTGATTGGAATTTTGGCAATTATAGCAATACCGTTATACTTCTTGAGGGATACGATTCATGATATTTTGAGTTAGAGTTCCAAGATTGAGGCTACGTGAAAACGCGGCCTCTTTCTTTTTAGAAAGGATGATATTTTGGACCATCTTATTTCAGACCGAGAATTGGAGATTATTCTCAAAAGAAGATCGGGAATGACATTCAATAAAATTGGAGAGGAGATGGGATTGTGTTACCAACGTGCTCAACAACTATATTTGTCTGGGTTGGAAAGTTTACGAATAGAGAAGGATATTCGTGAACGAAATAAGTTTTTCTTTAAAACAGCCAATGAATTCAGCTGGACACCAAAGCAACTTAAAAAACTATATAGACTTTTAAAAGATAGAGATATTCTATACACATGGCATACTCTTAACGACGAAGAGCTTCTAAGTATATATGGTTTTGGTGCCACATATCTGGATTTTCTTTCTTATACTAAAGAAAAGTATCTCTTGTAAAACCGCAGGTAAATGAAGCGCTGAGAGCGCGTTTAAGGCGCTGTTTTAACTAAAAGGTACAATTATACCTATATAGAAAGGATTTGTTGATGACTTTCGAGGATTTTGTGGATCATTGCTCTTTCGACCACATCAACGAAGGCGATAAAACTAAGATTCTCGTTATATTTTCAGAAGGAATGACTCGAGAGTTCGGAACCGAGTTTGTCAAAGCACAAACGGAGCTTGCCGAAGATCTCGTGGCCAGTGATTTGTATGATTATATTAAGGAGCAGATGAAAAATGAATGATGTGATTAGGTATTGTAACGGAGATATTAATTGGAACGAGAACGGATGGCCCGAACCGAATGCTGGTTCTGAGACAGACGATGGACAGTTTAACACGGACGATATGCCAGATGATATTTTCGAAATTTGGCAATCCGAATGCGACGACATGTACGACGAGAATTGGAGTGTGGATGGATAAGCAATGCTTTCGATGTGGAAATCCAATAGAAGGTTTCCAAGAAGGTGGACAAATCACTATTTCTGGATTTTATGACAGCAACCGTTTTCCATATTATAAGAATTTCACACTTTGTCCAACATGTCACGACAAACTAATTTTCACAATAAATCAGTGCTTGTATGGTTATGAGGAGGATGCAAATGGCTCGCGCGATGACGCTTGATGAATTTTTTGATATGGCTCAACTTGGAGGACAGATTAAGGCATGCCATGATATTTTCGAAATTCTTCAGAACGACAGTATGACTCCGGAACAGCAATCTCTAGCTCTAGGAAAGTATCAAGCAGAAGTTTTTGAGAACTTCAAGAAGTCGCAACTCAAGTTTAAAATGAGCGAAGGCCGAGTTCGAATGGACGAGGATAGCATTGATAGCCTTGGTTGATATTTTACACTCCTCTTAATGGAGGTGTTGGTACGTTAGAAAGGAATGAAATGAAGGGTTTCAGCGGTCACACGTCGTATTATGTCAATGTGGGACAAACAATCGGAATCGTTGGCGGTCTGATTCTGGGCTTTAAAGCTCTTCGTGTAGAAGAAGCCAAGGCCGGAATTCAGCGCCGACCTCTGAAAGATGTCGTAGTTGATGATATTCGAAGGGTTAGAGCTTGGTACTCTGATAATTTCGGAGCAACAAAGATGTATCGGCATCACTAATGAAACTGGGCTGGGAGAAATCCTGGCCCTTTTATTTTTAAGGAGATCACATATGTCCACAATTCAAATTCGAGTTTGTGATTTCTGCAAAGAAGCTCTTAAGACAGACTATTACTACCAAGTTATCATAGACGAACGCACTCCGAGCACTGTATATACGCCATGGCTTCACGATGCCACATCGTTCGATGTCTGTAAGAAATGCTATCTAAAGATCATGGACGTCAAGAAAAATGCGTTAATTAGTTAGGATATTTTACACACCGCTTAATGGAACGGATACAAGATTCCGTTGAGAAGAAAGGAAATAAGATGGACTTCGAGATTTCTGAGGACGTCAAGTTCTGGTTGCTTATGCTTGGTTACACTGGAGGCACGCTTGTGTTGTGCTACTGGATGTACAAGTGGTTTGCCGGAATGATTGGCTCCGCGGTTGTCAAGGAGCTCGTCAAGGCCGGAGTCATCGCGGTCTTGTAGGTTCCAATAGGGATCGGGCACACGCCCTTTCCCTTTTTATTTCGGCTAGAGGAGAGAAAGGACCGACATGCCGACAGGATACCCAATCACAGACGACGATAAGCTTCGAGTTATTGAGATGTTTGACAACGGTCTTTCTAGACGAGAAGTTATCAAGAAAAGCGACCTTAGTCCCGCTAGCGTTGACCGAATCAAAAAGGAATTCTACGGAAAGGATATTCGGAGCATGGATGTGACTATTGCTGGCGATAAGAAGCACGGAACTCTCAGATCTGTTGGACCATCTCATTATATCGGTACTTGTTTTCTGGAGAACGGTAAGTCCATATCGAAGCGCTTTAACGTGTCTACCGGTTCAAAGGACGCTATCAAACTGTGGAGCGAGTGGCAGCAGTCTTGCTGGAAGAAGGCTGAGCAGCGAGAGGAATCGCAAAGAAAGGATATTCCTGTGAATCAAGTTAAGGTCACGACGTCCGCACCTGTTTCGAACGCTTCGATAATATCGAACACGATGACGGAGAAGCCCAAGACTGTTCTAAACTCGCTTTATATTCTCGTTGTTGGAGACCCTAAGGTGGCCGGATGGTTTGTTGACATGGAGCAAGCCATCAAGGCTGAGGATATAGCAAACAAAGCTCTTGAATGCGCAGGGGTTGACGCTCGCTATCAGGTTCTAGAAGTTAAGCGGTGGAAGTGATATTTTATACGACGTTTAATGGCAGTAATGGAGCTGCTGACCATCAGGCGTTAGATTAGCACCATAGAGCAATTTGAGGGGCTGCGTGAAAACACGTGGCTCCTCTTTTTCTTTCAGGAGAGAAAGGATATTTGTCATGACAGAACACAGAGCATTTAAGGCATTAACCGGACGCGACATTGTTAAGGCACTTACGGAATCTGGTTGCCTTGATAAAGAACTTGAGAGCTTTGAATACAATTTTTCATATGATTTGAAAGCGATTGTCGTGTATGAAAAATCGCACGAACGTCTAGAAAATGACGAAGTAAAATATACAGACATTCACCTAATCATTTCCGAAGGCGGGAAATGGAAGCTCGAGACCAAGGTTTGGGTTGGCTGATATTTTACACGCTGTTTAATGGGAGGAATAGGCCTCTTAGAGAGAAAGGAACTATCATGATTAACAAGATCATTAAGTATGCGGCTATTGGTTGCGCAGCTTACGGAGTTGTTAAGGCAGCCGAGTTCGTAGGCATATGCAAAGGCATGATCTACGGATGCAGGCTTGCCGAGAACGCACCCGAAGACGCACATAACGTTGCCCGTGAATGGGATGAGTTTGATAAGCAATGGAAGGAGTTCAAGAAGTCTGTTAAGGCCTAACCGAACAGCTGAGGAGCCTGTGCATAACGCATGGGTTCCTCTTTTTATATTTTTTAATCAAGAAAGGAAAATTGTGTCGGCAGAAAATCATGATGTTTGGGTTTCATTGGGATTAGAAGACTACGAAGAATCTTACGACAAAATAGTTGCAGCTCGTAACGAAACAAATAACCGATACGATTTGGATAAATTCTCGATTCTTTTAACAGAAAACGCCGTGCTTAGAGGAGAACGGGATTTTTGGAAGGCAGCGGCATTGGAACTTTTGAAACATATAATGTCCTAAACGTACTAGCTAACGAATAGAGAAAGGACGAATCATGAAGAAGATTCCATTTGGTAAGATTTACAAACACGGTAAGTCATTTCTAGTTAAGCATTCTGCAGATATTCTTACCGCGTTCACGGCAGCTGGCGTGGTTCTCACAGGCATTGAGACGCATAAAGCCACTAAGAAGGCTGATGAGTATCTTCGAATCAATGGTTATGACCAGGCAAATCCTGATACACAAAAGGTTCTGAAGTGGGAATCTCGTAAAAATTATATTCTCCCGGCTGTTATTGGCGCCAGCACCATTGGCGCTGCCGTTGGTGCAAATTATATTAATCACAAGCAGATTGCAGGACTTGCTGCCGCATGCACAGTCGCAGAGACGGCTCTGAGCGAGCATCGTGATAAGATTGAAGAGCTTATGGGTACGAAGGCTCTTCAAAAGATTGACGACGAAATTAACCTCGATCATGCGGTTGATATTCTGGATAACGACGAGCCAGTTCTTGACACAGGCAAGGGAAACGTTATGTGTTGCGAAGGATATTTGACTGGTCGAAAGTTCATGGCGAGTCCTGACTGGGTTCGGAAATGCGTAAATGAGTTTAACGAACGGGTTAATTATGATACGTATTGTGCATATTCCGAATTTCTAGAACTTCTATGGCGCGACCATCTTGCAAGCACGCCAATTCCACGTTCTGCAGACGCAATTGGGTACAATATTCACCAAAACGGTCTACTTCGCGTTGAGATTACGAGCGATATCGATTCTAAGACGGGTCTGCCATACTTGATATTCTGCCCGAGTAATCCGCCAATCGCCAATTTTATGGAGATTCTGTAATGAGCTATGATATTCGGCGTAATAATGAGGGTGCCACTATCGTAATGCCAATCGAGCTTCCTCTATATGAAGGAAACCCGTCCACTCTTGGAGAACAGGCCATTCGAGACCTCACGTCGTTTCTTCGTCATCACGCTGCGTGTGAGGTTATAGAAAACAACTTTGACACGCAAGACGATGCGATATTTGACTTGTATCAAGCAGAGAGGGCTCAGATGACCGCAAAGCTTATCGCGGTATTTATGGCTTTGGCTGGCTGTTCTGAAGAGCTTGATATCGACTTGATGCAAGAAATTTGGGAAATGCCGTGGGAAGTCTAGGTAAGTTTTACACATCTTTTAATGGAGACCATAAGGTCTTCAGTTATCGAAGAAAGGATTTTTAGATGGACGAGACTATGGAGAACATCAACGAGACGACTGAGACGACCATCGATGACTTCTATTCTGAGACCGAAGACAGCCAAATTCTTGGCAAGGTTGTTGCTGGCGTAATTACCGTCGCGGTTGGCACTGCGGCGGGCTTCGCCATCAAGAACAAGGACAAGATTAAGGCTAAGATCGCTGAGAAGAAAGAGGCGCGTCGAGTTAAGAAGGTCGAGAAGCTGATGAAGAAGCTCAACGAGCTCTCACCAGAGAAGACTGAAGAGAAAACTGAAGAGAATTAGGTCTGTAGTGGAGGCTGCGTGGAAACACGTGGCCTCTTTTTCTTTTTGATATTATAGAGAGAGGTTTATAATGAAGATTAATACTGAGTCGAAGAATTATTCCCGTTTCCGTAATTGCCTTAATTTTTCTTCATATTTTGGCGGTTGTCTCGCGTTCGATTCAGTCGTGATTCCATTCACCAAGGCTGTTCTTAATGGAAAGTTTCGAATTCTTCGACCGTTTGCGTATCTTGGCACATACGGTCTTAGCATATGCGTTGGTGCTATTGCTGCAGGCGGAGTTGATTGGGCAGCGGACGTAATTGTGAATGGCATCAACAACGAGCCCGAGAATGATATTCCAGAAGAGCGCGTGAGTTGGTATAATAAGGAAACGAAGGAAACGAAGATCGATCCTAAGAACGCCACTCCAAACGAGGAAATGAAGCTCGTAAACGACTTCGTCGCTGAGGCAAAGATATTTGAGTTCGATTCTGAGGAAGACGCGAAGCATGCTGGAGAGTACCTCTACGCTCGTGTTATGGGCTTCGGATTTTGGGACATTGCAAGTTACTGTCAGGATATCGTAGGAATTTCAACTCCTAATAAAACTTGGCTTGATATTTTTGTAAAATATGGTTGGGATAGGGACTCGTTCAAGCGCCCTGCAATTGAAAAGATTCCTGACGAATCCGGTAATAAGGACAAGTGGATTCTTGATGTATTTAACTATACTGATATTTCCGAACATTATGAAATTTTTAAGAATAGGGAGGGCTAATGGCGGAAGTAATCAAGGTTCCTAAAGTTAAGGAGTCTAGTCTAACCCGAGAGACATCGACGCTCAATGGCGGAGCTGATGCGAAACCTGCAATTGAGAAGGTTGAACTGAAGGGAACAGTTGTATCTAAGAAGCCTTCTTTTCTAACAAAGCTGAAGGATACATTTATTGCAGATGACGCTCGAGATGTAGGCGATTACATTGTGTGGGATATTCTCGTTCCCACGATTAAGCGCACTATTCGAGACGTGATTGTCGGAAGCACAGACCGAGTTTTTCTCGGGACGAGTTCTCCAAATTCGAGTTCCAGTCTCTATCGAGAACGCGGCGTTACGTATGTCAAACATACTGACT
Source organism: uncultured Candidatus Saccharibacteria bacterium (assembly GCA_947303945.1). Classification (GTDB taxonomy): domain Bacteria; phylum Patescibacteriota; class Saccharimonadia; order Saccharimonadales; family Saccharimonadaceae; genus UBA2834. Next base: position 59,551 of record CAMYZS010000006.1, read on the forward strand.
ACAGCTCTGCAAGCAAGACTCGAACAAGGAATGATATTCGTCCTCAGTCGGTCCGGCCTTCAACTAGGACAAACTTCCACCTGAACGAGATTGTGTTTGATAATTACGATGACGCCTCTGCGGTTCTCGAGAGGCTCGTAGATTATCTCGAGACTTATGGTAAGGTTAGTGTAGACGATTATTTCGATCTCGTCGGTCAGTCGAGCGACTATACTGCTCAAAACTGGGGATGGACGTCTCTCGCTTCTGCCACAATCGTGAATACATTCGGTGGATATTTCATCAAGCTTCCTAATCCAATCGTCATTAAGGAGTAAACATGACACCTGAGCGCGTTTATGAGCGTTTTCTCCAGGAGTTTCCTGATATGAACAAGCAGGTGGAAAAGTATTTTCATCGGCATACTGATACGGCGGATTCCTCGATTCGAATTGTTCTTCGAAACAAGCGAACGCTGATATTTAGCGTAAATAAGGACGGTACTTGGATTCTCAAGCGATAGGAGATACTTGTGAAGATTGTTGAGTATCCGAGCTTTGAGATTCTTGCAGAGTCGCCTATTAGTGATTACAGGCGAATCGCTGATGGCGCTCGTACGTGCTATAAGAGCCAGAGTCGCGGAACTGACTCGGACAAGCGATTGATATCCTCTTGCTTTGAAAACGGACATCATTCGGTTCTTGAGCATTCGTCTGTTACTGTTCGGTTTATTTGCGATCGCGGAGTAAGTCACGAGATTGTCAGGCATAGGCTCGCGTCATTCAGCCAGGAGTCGACTAGATATTGCAACTACAGCAAAGACAAGTTCGGTAACGAGATTACCGTCGTGAAGCCCGTTCGCATTCACGAGGGCTCGATGGAGTATTATATTTGGGAGAAGTCCTGTGAGCAGGACGAGAAGGCGTACTTCGATCTTCTCGACCTTGGAGTCACTCCTGAGAATGCTCGTTCGGTTCTACCTACTTGCCTCAAGACCGAGGTTGTTCTTACTGCGAATCTTCGAGAATGGTATCACATTCTTAAGCTCAGGACTGCACGAGAT
>CAMYZS010000007.1 GCA_947303945.1 uncultured Candidatus Saccharibacteria bacterium
TATCTACAGTTTAGAAGACTGCCTTTTTTGTTGCAAAGGTATTGATGGATTACGATGCACTTGACATATATGGGGTAATGTGATAGAATATATGTCAGAATTAGTTACATGTGTAATCTATTAGATTTTTAAGGAGGGGGGAGATACATGTCAGTGGAGAATTGGATTGTCATTGAGAGCTGGAGATGGCCTCAATGGTTCATAGTCGTGACGGCTATATTATCGTTATATTGCGACTTAAGCAATCCGCAAAAGGAAGACTATGAATATCACTTTTCGACAGCGACATTTATTGCCGCTAGAATTTTTATGAATTTCGTTTTTTTCTGCGGCGGCTTCTACAGTGTATTTGATATCCCGCAGATCTTAATGATTGCGTTGAGCGGCTTAGGAGTGCTTCTTTATATGATAGACTCCGTAGACTGCCCAACGTACGTAGTCACCGATAAAGTAGTAAACGTTTTTAATGTTTGCTTTATTATATTGCTGCTGACTATGGGCGGTTTTTTCGCCTAGTGCCAATAATTGTTCTTTTATCGCAAATAGAAAACACCAGTTTAACTGGTGTTTTTTCATGGAGGACACCCTTGCTTATCACCCATTCCACTCTTGCATCATCGACGTAGGGCAATAGCAGTGTTTTATGCAGCTGTGTTTTTGGGAGGCTATTATTTGTTCAAGAGTCAAGAACCAAAAACATTCCGCTTCGAGAACGAGCTTTATGGCGACAGTGAGGCGAAAGAATCAAGCATACATGATTATGTGAAATTCGTGCCGTCAGTAGTAATCGTGCGCAAAGGCGAGGTGGTTGATGAAGATATGGTGGCGCAGAAAAAAGCCCGCGTTAAGCGGGACTTTTTAATAAAGGATGTAGTGCTTCCGTGATGCGCTCCTGAAACTGACGGTGGTTTTGGCCGTTACCATAGTGGTCGGCCGACTCCACAACCAGCGGCTTCACGCCGTTGCTTAGAATTACATACGTCAGCAACTTATCGTTGTCGATGAGCGTATCATTCTCGGCGAGGATGAGGCCGTCGGCCTTCATAGCGTAACACCTCTTGCCACCTATCACGCCGCATGCGTTCCAAGATAAATTCTTGGCGCATGCCGCCGTCTGATCGACTAGGAGTCTGAGCGAATATCGCCCACCCTCCACGCGAATCATGGGCCGCAGTGCTAGCCACCCGATGAGGATGGAAAACGGAAATGCGAGTATGTACCCAACCACCGATTTCCACTTGGCCGATTCGGTCAGTACGTCCCTGCCAATACAGGGGCAGACTGGCAGTAGCTTCACCTTCTCGTAGTTGGCGACGCGGACGGCCACTTGGTAGCCAAGCGACACCGGGATGATGATCACATTCTGGTGCTCCTTGTCTTTGATATGGCGCATTACGGCATTAGCCGACTGGTCCAAATTGAACCCTTTGGTAAGGAATTGCGTCATATAAACGTCAATTCCGCTCGGAATGATCTCCAACACGGGCTCAAATTGCGTTACTGTAGGTGGCGACATCATTCCGCCAATCAGGTAGATGGCAGTATCCGCCCCCGCAAACTCCCGTACAGCCATAATATCAAGCCCACGGGTTGTGTCTTTTTTCGGTAAGTACGTCATGATGGCGTACGATGCAGCGTTGATAGCCGCGAAAACGACAAAAACGACGAAAACTACAATTATAAAAAGGACTTTCACTCTTTATCACCCCTCCCTTGAAAAGTCCAAACTTTGCTCAAACTACAGAGCCATAGTTATATTATACCACATATAGAACGGAAATGCAATAGCGCTTATGCTGACACATCAAAAATCCCGGCGTTTTCGTCGGGATTGAAGCAAGATTGGTACGACATACCGTAATGGCACTGCGACCCTAATTCTTATTCATTATCAGACAACCAGGGCTTATATGTCATTGTTCTGCCCTGAACAAAAAGGCCATAAGTACCACTCAACTCAATAGGTTTTTTGAGCGGCTTATACTCTGGGTCCTTCTCTGCTTCTGCTCTTACTCCATTCGCGTAAGACATTGTTATGTGAAGCGAATCGCTGAGCTCATTACACACCTGCTGAAGCGCCTGATTATCGGTTTCAATGCGAACCTTTAATCTTTCAACTCTATTATTACACCCATAGTCGGTGGCAATAATCTTCGCTTCGCTACCAAGCTGCTCCGCTAGTAGATGCTCGGCGTCCGGGAATTGGTTCATTATTCCAACATACGGATATCGAACCTCGCGGCTCAGCCGTTTCGGGAGATAAAGATACGCCTGGTCGTTGATAAAGAAGCCACTGTATGAAGTCTTCTGGCGTAACAATTCTTTTTTGCGCTCTTCTTCGGACATATTCGCAAACGCCTCCGTTCGTCCAAGGTCAATCAGAGACTCATCATAAACTAAGGCGTGTGTATCCCAGAATTCCTTACATTCCTGAAGCTCATCGTCTCTCCTAATGCCGTGATCCCATGGTTCGCGTGGGGCATGGCTACCAATATACGCCGTAAGTAGTACATAAGAGTTCCCATCTTCAGTAAGGCTCTCATCCCTTGCAAGTGCGACCGTTACAGAGCTGCACGGTTGCGCTTCGCGATTCTTAACCATCGGAGTGCACCCATTGCGCCCATTACGAAAAACCATCACGACATCGTCGCCCGGCTCTAATTCTACGCAAGTCGTCTTGCCAATAACATGGCCGAAGTCTACCTGCTCAGTAACGCGACGCCAACCTCGTGTATCGATAGTGCTCAGTGCTGCGTTAAGCATATCTAGTGTAAAGCCCCCTTCTTCGTGAAAATGACTTCCGTCAATACGGTCAAAGACCTTTGCGCCGTCCCCCGTAGTGCCCAAAAGGTGCCTTGGATCTTCGGCGGATTCGTTGCGTTCTCTTTCGATTGATTCGCTCATACTGTTTATTATATATAAGAATCATAATTCTTACAAAAATGCGCGACACTATTGTTTCCTTTAGTTATGCGCAATAGATAACGCAGTTCCTAACAACAGTCCCAGTCGACAATGGCATTCTCGAAGCTGCCAGATTCAATGTCTTCCGCTGTAATAAACGAAAAGATAATACCGCTATCTCCTATCATAATCCCATGTTTTAAATTACTGTCGATCTTAATAAGGCACTCCATTTTTTCTCCATTATCCTTTAGCGGTCTCGGATCCTCCTGCGTAAAGTCTGCATACCCCGCTAAATTGCCTGGGAATATATTAATATCCAACATTTCTTCAAATATGTCAGAATCGTTTTCAAAAAATAAATCTTCTAAATCCGATAGGTTGTTGATTTCAATATTTGCCACCTCCTTAACTACTTCTGACATCACATCAAAAAATCTATAGTCGGATAGGGGCATATGCTCCACGTCTTTAACTAGTTTTATCTTTAATGGCTTCTTATAGATTCCATTATTCAAATTAAGCTCAGCAAGATCTTTTCTATAATCAGCAACCTGCTCAAAATATTTTACTGCGTAATCGCATGGCCAGCTGCATTCTCTATCGATGAATATTTCCAAAATACCCTTCTCTGGGTAGCCCTCTAGCTTGATATCCTTTAAATCAACCTGGACAAGCAAAATCATCGGATTGCCGTTCTTATCTAAAGGGTACTCCTCCCCGATTGGCAGATAAGGTATGCCGCCAATTTTATCATCCATAATATCGGGCGCAACGTCTTCCTCGATTTCGATTTTATAACAATCTTTTTTCGTTCTCTCTTTGTACTTTCTCATGATTTCTTCAATCATATGCTTCGCTCCTTTCTAGTTAGAATTAAATAGTTTTAGACAAAACCGACTTATCGATGGACGGCTCTGGCGTACGCGACGGAGAAATTGGTGCGCTTGGTTGGAGTGGAACAAAATTAGGGTTACCCTGAAACGAGTTAGTATTATTGACTACAGCAGGAATTGGAGTTGGGGCTGAGACTGACATAGGCGACGACGTAACGCTTGTATTGACCCGAGCTGGCTGACTAATTGGTATTGGCGTAGCGTTCGCGTCGGCTTGAGTTGATTGGCTAGCAGACGCCGGCATAGCGTCCGTATTAGCCCGAACCGGTTGACTAATTGGCGCTACCGATGAGCCTTGAGTAGAAGCCGATGTCGAGATAGATAAAGGAGTAGCGGGAGCGACAGAGTTAGGAGGAGCGGAGGCAGCCGGAGTGGGAGCCGCCATAATAGGCGAAGGAGCAGAAGGAGCAGAAGGAGCAGAAGGAGCAGGAGGGATAGCCTGAGTAGGCGATGTCGCCGAGATGGACGGAGTAGACTGACTCATTGGAGGCGTTTCTGGCATTTTTGCTACTGAGGCTGGCTCCGCCGATTCTTCCGTATGGCCACGATTGCGAGTAATAATGTTCTTTACGTCATTAATAATATTCTTAAAACTTAATGGGGCTTCCTCGGCGCGATTTGCTAGCAGTGGACTATTATTTATCGTCTTTTCTTCAATTGGCACAGCCAATTCGACGTTGTTTGCTAGAACCGCAACACTGCCCTCGCCGCATTCGATTACAAGAGTATTGTCTTCTTCTAGATACATTTCCTTAATCCATAGACGCATTGCGACATCAATATCTAGGGTGATATTGGAAATCTGGTCGAAAGTTAAGAACCAAACTCGATCACTGGCATCGCTAGGCCAACTTTGTCCATTTACGATTTCCTCAATCCCCAGCGAAAGCATAGAACCATCAAATTGCACACTACCAATCGGAAAGCCACGAAAGCCATCCATGCTCTCTATGTACTGCAGGACACTTTCAAAATCTGTGATACTCTGATATCCGTCGGCTTGATCCATAACCCTTCTTTGCTTTTTTAATTATACCATAAGCACTCTAGAAGCTTCGCGAAGAGCCACCGCCGCCAGAGCTACCACCACCGCCAGAGAAGCCACCGCCACCGCCACTAGAAGACCAGCCGCCACCAGAAGACCAGCCTCTGCCTCCACCAAAACTAGTAAAGTCGCCATAAATAGCCACAACATTAACAAGAGTCGCTATAAAGAAGAAGGTGAACGCTGAGCTAATATCAGCAAAAGCGCCAATCGGAATCGCAACTAAAAGATAGAGTGCTTCAATAATCAGGAACGCTCGCGTCTTAATTTTTCTAAATGTTTTAACCGCTGATCCAATAACGCTACAAATAAATATAATAACGAGCGGTACGCTTACGATATCGTCATTATAGTCATTAGCGGAGCTGCTTCTTTTTTCAATGGGGGAAGCGTCAATATCGTAGTTATACTCCGTCGCAACTTCCTTTAAAAAAGCCTTGTAGCCATTTAATATACCCTCATCAAAATTATTATCTTTGAAATACGGAATCATATATTGGTCTTGAAAACGCCCCGTCTTACTATCCGGCAAAATACCCTCAAGGCCATAGCCTACTTCAATACGAGACTGGCGCTCTTTGAGCGCAAGAAGCATCAGGAGACCATTATTTTTTTCTTTGTCGCCAATCCCATAACTACGAAATAACTCGGTAGCATAGCTTTCGAGGTCTTGACCTTCCAGGCTCGGAACCGTAACAACTACAATCTGCGCAGTAGTAGCATCGTGAAGTTTTACACTTTGGTCGAGGATATACTTTTCCGTCTCGTCGCTTAGTATATTTGCCGCATCATTTACATAAAATTGCTCGGTTGGCGAAACGACAGCGCAAACGCTTGGCGCAAAAATGCCAAGCGCAAATATTACAATTAGAATACACCTGCAGATCTTTTGCATTATTTTTCGCTACTACCGGAATCGTCGAAGTTTACTTCAGGAACTTCAAGCTTTGACTCGTCGGTGACTTCAAAATAGTCTTTACTCTGCTTCCCCATCATGCCCGCTACAATTGAGCTCGGGATTGTACTGATTTTCGTATTGTAGCTCTTGACGGCATTATTGTAGTCGGTACGCGCCGTAGAAATGCGGTTTTCGCTACCAGATAATTCATCCATTAAACCAATAAAAGTAGTGTCAGCTTTTAGGTCTGGATAGTTTTCGATTACGACATTTAGACTATTGAGTGCAGTGTTAAGTTTGTTATTCGCATCACTTAATTCTTTTATCGAACTAGCGCCACTAATTGCTTCGCGCGCATCGGTAATCGAATCAATTATACCCTGCTCGTGCTTTGTGTAGCCTTTGACGGTACTAACGAGATTTGGAATCAAATCAGCGCGGCGCTGAAGTTGGGTTTTAATCGTCGATGCTTTTTCTTCGACGTTTTGTTCGAGCCCGATGATGGAGTTATATGTTCCAACATATAAACCAATTAGCACTATGCCAATAGCGGCAATAATGCCAATTATACCAAGCGCTGCGATACCTTTTTTCTTCATTCGAGAGTTCTCCTTTTTATGCTTTTATTATGCCATTACTTTTGGCTTTTTAGAAGACGATGAACAATGATGTACAATACTATTATGAATAAGAATGACACAAATAGATACTATATAGCAATCGCAATCGTCGTAGCTCTGTTTATCGGCATCGTGATTGGAAATATTAATATCACCCAGCTAGGTAACAATATGCCAGCCTTGCCATTACCTGAGGTGTCCGACGGACAACGTGGCGAACTAGGCATCGATAAAAACATTAATGAAAAAACTATCGACCAATACCTCGGTCGCGCGGACAGCGTGTATCGAGACATGCGCATGCTCGAAGACCCGGCAAATTACGAAGCCATAGATGGAGATCGTTATCTGTCTGGGCTCGTTGAGGGCTTTGAGGTTGTACCTTTCCCTTATCTAACCAACGTGATTGGACTACCGGAGGCTGTAGGTAGTACTTATACTGGAAAGGTCCTATTTTCTCAAAATGACAAAGGCGAATATATCGCCAACTATGAAGAGTCGATGCGGATTCTGGAAGAGCTTTTCCCTAAAGACAAAAAAATTTTCTTAATGTGTGGCGGCGGCGGCTATGCTGGTCTGACCAAAAGTATGCTCGTAAAGCTCGGCTGGGATTCGACGCAAATTTACGTAGTAGGTGGCTACTGGTACTATGACGGCGAGCATAATATTCAGATTAAACAAGGCGAGGGCGACAAAATATCTTATTCTTTCTGGAAAATCCCATATCATATTATCGATTTCGATAAGTTAACCGAAAAGAAGAATGACTAAGCAAAAGTGCAATATTAACCCAAAACCGAATGTAATTGCACTGATTGCGATTGGGGCGTTTTGTATTGTAATATTTTTTGGAGGATTCCATATCCTACAAAGTATGACAACAAAGCCGTTTAAGATTGAATCTAGCCTGTATGGTGTCAGTGAGGCGATTGACATCAAAAAAGATGATTACGAGTCATTAATTAATGAGAAAAAATCCTTCATAATTATGATTGACAAACCGGACTGCTATACGACGGCCGATATGCGCAAGCGTATGGAGAGCTTTCCTGACAATATGCAGTTTAAGTATTATCGCATTATGTGGTCACAAGCAAAAGGCTCGAGCCTACACGAGAAGGTGAAATATGCACCCTCTGTGGCAATTGTTCATAATGGTAAAATAGTAGATTTTCTAGATGCAGACTCCGATGAAGATACGCCAAAGTACAACGAGACTCAGGCTTTACAGGATTGGATCAAAGGCTACATAGTCTTCGAGGATTGATGATACTTAATTGAGATTATTAAGTAAATCACGAGCGTAGCGTGTTTTTAGGATCATTATACGGACGGTCCTCGATTTCTTCCTCAGAATCGCCGTCTCGTACGGCTTGTGGTTTGATTTCTGGGACGTTTATGCCATCAGCTTTAATTTCAACCTTACTCGCATTGCAGTGGCCGAGTTTTTTAGCTGCCACAATATAACGGAAGTTCTCAGCGAACATAATATTTAAACAACCCAATTTATCATCTTTAGGTCCAATATCTATACGTGCAAACTTACCGCCGAGGCTGTCCTCGTTTTCATTTATAAAGTATGTAGCCACATTAATTGTGCCGACCGAACAATATGAGTTATCGTACCATTGCGTTGGCTGGGGAATGTAGTTGAAATACGAAGTGACAGCATTCTTTAAATATCGGCAATCGCTCTGAGCGATGCTTTTCGGTCCTCCTTTTTCATAGAGAATACCAACACTAAAGATTCGCGCAGCAGCCATCTGTTGCTCATCCGTAATTTCATAATAATTATCGTAATTAGAGTAGTTTTGCGCTTCTTGCTTGATTTGGTCAACAATATCTGGCCCTACGTCGTTCCAGATGTGCAGGAATACGAAAGCGAAAATAATTGTCGGCAAGACAAATATTAAAAAGATAATTAAGATAGCAATCTTACCACTACTACTGACGTTGCCACTAGTGGTGGCTCTATCTGCCAAATCTTGTCCAACTTTTATGTCGCCTGGCCGAATTGGGTCGGCCATAAAACCATCGCTCATATTTTTCTCCTATTTTCTAATTAAATATTATCAAAAAAGCGGAGCGTTTTATAGCACTCCGCAATACTTTGAACGATGTTTTAGCCTTCGATGGCTATATATTTTTGATCCTCTGGAAGCTCTTTCTTCGGCTCCGCCTTTGGTACCGTTAGAGAAAGAACGCCGTTCTTATATGATGCTTTAATATTATCCTTCTCAATATCCTCACCTATATACCAACTGCGGCTCATTGATCCAAAATGACGCTCCTTGCGGATTAGTCGGCAACCATTCTTGCGCGGTTTGCCGTTTTTATCCTCACGCTCCTCAACATCTTCGTTCTTTTCGGCGCTAATCGTAAGTACGCCGTCGTCGTATTTAACTTTTATATCATCCTTCGTAAAGCCTGGAAGATCAATCGCGAGGCTATAGGCTTGTTCAGTTTCGCTAACATCCGTACGCATTAAATCGCGTTTATGTCCGCCACTATGAGCCGATAGCATTGGGCGACGTCCAAAGATATCGTCATCGAAATCATTGAACATTTCGTCAAAAAGGCTCTCGAATCCCGAGTGAATCATCTTTTTCCTTTCGTTAAATTTGTGTGAGTAAGTTAGTTGCTAACCGCTATATCTTATCCTGTCGGTTGCTTTCGCTTATGCTCTCATTATAGCCCACTCGACTAGCACTGTCAAGCCGAGAGTGCTAATTCATAGTTATTTAAATCTTTTGGTATATTTTTATGTGCGCGGCGGCATATTTTTTATCGCTGACGAGACTTAGATAGGCAAATTGTGGCGGCTCGGGCGACTCTGGATGAGACAAGACAAAGAATCCACCTGGAATAAGATGCTGGATTAACGAAGTAATGAGGTCGTATTGCGGCTTATTGTATGGCGGATCAGCAAAGATAATGCCATAATCACCGTCTGGAGAGCGCAAGATATTAGCATAATTGGCTAATTGTAGATTTTGAAGATTCTTTTGAATAGTCCTGATAGCTTTAGGGTGGTTCTCCATGAAATCCACATGCGCAGCGCCAAGCGAGAGCGCCTCAAGTCCAATTGCACCACTCCCCGCAAAAGCATCGAGAATGCGTCGTCCGGGGATTTCGTCTCGCAAGCGATTAAAAATCGCCGAGCGTTCACGTTCGCCCATTGGATGGGTTGCTCTAGTTTTTGGCGTATCAATATTGCGGCCACCATAAGTTCCAGAAATAATACGAATTTGGCTACTATTTTTGGTCATCTTTAAGTTCCTCCTTCGCCTGGTTCGCCGCAGATGCCCAAGCTAGCGTAATAGCGCGAACAATTTCGGGTATTAGTATTTTTCGTGTTTCGATTACTAATTCCGTCGTCCAGCCGTGTTCGAGAAACTGCTCATACATCTTTAGGTTGTTAATACGCTCGAGCGATTCGTAAAAAGCTTTTTTATAATCCGCACGTTCAGCGTCTTGTTTAGTAAAGTCGTCCGGCATCAAGTGTTTGAGTAATACCGGCGTAATAATATATGCAACACCATATTCGTAAGCAATATGTTTCGTCATAAGGCCGCCAGCACCAAAATATAGCCAGTTCGTGCGCATAGTCTCGGCAAACGTGCCGCGTTTCGTCATGCCTTTTAATTCGATACCAAAAACTTTCACATAGTCCGCATCGCCCACTAGCTCATCGCGTACTTCGCGAAATGGATAATGGTGAGCAGGAGTAAGCCCATCGGTAATCACGTGCGCCAGCCAGGCAGCCTCGAAACTTGCGCGCACGCGATCTTTCTTCTTGAGCGCCTGTACGAGATTATAGTGATGGTTGTCTATGTATTGTATTAGCGTACCATCATCATCTTCTGGAATAATAAAGTGCTCTGGTTCATCTATGCCTGGAGACTTACGCTTAAGCCCGTCTGGCCCCTGCATACCCTCAAAACGTAATATCTCTGTAATAGTTGGGAAATTTTTACCGACCAAGAGATTGCGCCCCAGTAGCTGACGCGCGGCTTTATCTAGTTTTTGATGCGTTCCGATTAGCCTCCCTGAACGCTTCGAGTTGGGCTTTATGCAAAGAGTAGCATACATTATTGTTATTATTTTAACATACCGCAGCCTAGCCACCAAAAACCAATGATTTTAGTATTAGTTCAACGTCGTAATTCGTTGATACTTGCGCACTGCAACGCTTAATTCGCGGTAGTCGGATAGCTTATAATCGCTTTTGAAAAAATCTTTAACTAACTCGTCGGCTCGACGAACGAGTCTCGTGTCAGTAATTGTCGCGATACGCAGATCAAGTGCGCCATGTTGCAACGAGCCGTATAGTTCGCCTGGTCCGCGTAGTTTAAGGTCAACTTCTGCTAAATGGAAGCCATCCTGCGAATGCTCAATCTCACGCAGACGTCTAGTTGGAGTATCAGAATTTGAGTTAATTAGATAACAGTATGAAGCATCACTTCCGCGGCCGACTCGTCCGCGTAGCTGATGCAATTGCGAGAGGCCGTATTGATCAGCATCGGCAATCACCATCACTGTAGCGTTTGGCACATTTACGCCAACTTCGACTACTGTTGTGCTTACTAGAATGTCAATTTCGCCGTTACTAAACATAGCCATTAGTTCATCCTTTTCGGCTGGCTTCATTTTGCCATGTAAATAGGCGACGTTATAATTAGGAAATTGATGAGCGATTTTTTGCGATTCTTTCTTGACATTCGACAGCTCGCTTGCGCCTTTATCATCAATTTTCTTACAAATATAATAAACTTGATGCTTCGCGGAGAGCTCTCGCTCGATCGCATCCCACATTTGCTTGGTTGAATTCGGTGAAACAATTTTGGTCGTAATCGGCTGACGACCAGCTGGCAACTCATCAAGAATCGACACGGAGAGATCGCCAAAAATTGTTAGCTGCAACGAACGCGGAATTGGCGTAGCGGTCATTGAAAGTAAGTGCGGCATCGTATTAGCTTTAGCAAGCAGCTTCTGGCGTTGCATAACGCCAAAACGATGCTGCTCATCGATAATCGCCAGGCCGAGGTTGCTAAACTCCGTATCGTCAGTAATCAGCGCGTGCGTACCAATTACAAGATTCACGTCGCCTTTTTTGATATGCTTTTTTAGTTCTGTTTTATGCTTAGTTGAACCGGTTAATAATGCTATATTGAGTTGCTCGCCAAATAATTCCGAGAGCGTCTCCGCATGCTGAGTGGCTAAGACTTCCGTTGGTGCCATTATGGCGGCCTGCATTCCAGCCCTAGCAGCAACAAAACAACTTAATGCCGCTACCAGAGTCTTGCCAGAGCCGACGTCGCCCTGCAATAAGCGATTCATTGGAACTTCCTGTTCCATATCTTGAATAATTTCCCACGTCGCACGACGTTGCGCATTAGTAAGTTTAAAAGGTAGCGTCTTGATAAACTTTTTTAGCGCTTCTATGTCGCCACTAATTGGTTGCGTGCGTAATTTTTGATTATCGTCACGATTTAATTTAGCCGCTAGTAGTAAGCTAAATAATTCTTCAGTTGCAAGATACTCGCGCCCAAGTTTAGCAGCTTCGACGGTTTCTGGAAAATGCACATCAAATAGCGCGTCTGCCCTGCCCGCATAATTTGGAACCATGTCTGGAATAAGCGCGATACTTTCCTTGATGGTTGACATAAACTTTTTAAAATCTTGGGATTTTATCGAGCCACGTGCTGGGTAAATTGGCTGGATTTTAGCCATGCTAGCCTTCATATCATAATCGTCCGCCAACACGGCAGACGGATTAGATATCTGATAGCGACCATACGATAGTGCCATGGTTCCTGAAAAATAATAATCCTTACCAGCATCGAACTGCTTGGCGCGATATGGTTGGTTAAACCAAATAACCCTAATGGCACCAGATTTGTCACGTAGGGTCGCCTCAACTAAAGTTAGGTTTCGGCGCATGCGACGAATACTAATATCTTCCACTTTTGCTTTGACTGTAACTTTGCCCGGTTTTAACTCGGAGATTTTTTGAGCTTGCTGAAAGTTCTCATAATCACGTGGCAAATGATAGACTAAATCCCGTAAAGAAAAAATACCAGCCTTGTGCAGAATTTCGGCTGTTTTTGGGCCGATGCCTTTTATCTCCTGAATTGGAGCCGATAAGTCCATAACTATATTATATCTTAATCGTGAGCTTCGGTCGGGGCGTTTTCAGCACGCCATTTGGCGATTTCGCCATGGTTGCCAGAGAGTAAAATTTCCGGTACCTTCATGCCGCGGAATTCTTCGGGGCGCGTATACTGCGGATATTCATAGTTATCGCCGTCCGAAAAGCTCTCAATTTCTGCAGACGTTTCGCCGCCCAGTACGCCCGGGATTAGGCGCACAATCGAATCAATCACGGCCATTGTGGGAATTTCTCCGCCCGTGAGAATAAATTTACCAATTGAAATTTGATAATCCGCCAAGGTTGTAATACGTTCGTCGTAACCTTCGTAGTGTGGGCAAATAAAAATATAATTTTGATTCGCAGTAGATAACTCTCGAGCGCGCGCCTGGTCCCAAATGCGCCCCTTCGGTGTCATTAGAACTACTTTCGCATCAACATTACGCGTTTTTGCGTCTTCTATGGCGGCAAAAATTGGTTCTGGCTTCAAGAGCATACCATCTCCGCCACCATACGGGGTATCGTCGACTTGATGACGTGGGCCTAGGCCAAATGGACGCAAATCAATGATTTCAAATTCTACCAAATTACGATCTTGCGCTTTCCAGAGCATTGATTGATTAAAAACTTTATCAAACATCTCTGGAAACAATGTTATGACGGAAATCTTCATTGCTTCTTGACTTTTACCATAGCCGCACGAATTACAACTTGACCAAAGTAGTATCCAGGGCGCAATTCTTCCGCGATGAGCTCTTCGTCACCATCACCCTCAACCATCACAGCATCGTGAAGATCTGGATTAAAAGCAGTGCCAGCTTCGGCAGGAATCTTAGTTAAACCAAGTTCTTTGACGGTTTTAGCTAGACTTTTTTCGAGCGGTCCGAGCGTATCGGGATTCGCTACGATTGCGCGGTCCATATCGTCGAGTAGCGGAAGAAGTTTTTTGACAGTAGCGTATTTAACCGCGTTCCCATATTGCTCTTTCTGAACATCAACTTGACGACGAAAGTTCTCAAAGTCGGCCCGCGTGCGTTGTAGATCCGCAATCAATTCTGCAATTTTTGCATCTTGAGCATCGTCGATGCTTTTTTTATCTTTGCGAGCCTTAGCGGTTTTAGCTGAAGTCTCCGCGGCGCCAATTACGGCTTCACCAATGCCTTCTTCGCTTGATTCTTTTTTAGTCTGCTCATTGCCATCAAGTATGTCGTTCGGGCTTAGAGCTTCTTTTTGAACCGATTCGCTCTCAGGCGTTTCGTTAAAATCTTGATCTTCATTCATAAATAATATCCTCCAACATTAATCCTGCGTGGCGTACTAATGACATTACGCGTTTATACGATTGCCGAGTTGGGCCAAGAACACCAATATAACTACGGTCGGAATATGGCGAACGAAAGCGCGAAATAATCAACGACACGTTCGACGCTTTTCCAATTGGGTTCTCGGTACCAATATATACATTGATTGCTTCATTCGGTTGAACCTCCATGAGCCATGGCTTGATGTTATCTAATAGCTTACCGACAGCTTGAACCTGAGCCGCCTGTAAGAACTCTGGCTGAGCAAAGAGATTTCCGAAGCCAGAGATGTAGATTTGATCACCAATCGTGGCCAAGCCTAGATTCCCTGTAAGATTAACCAGACTATCGACCGCGGTACGAATCGCATAATCAGCACGAGTTTGCGCCTGAATGCGCGTAGCGAGAGCCCTTGTGGTTCGGTCTTCCTTTTCAATATTAGTTCGCCAATCTTCGCTAGTATCTTCTTCGTGGTCAATCTTTTCTTGGAGAGAATTAACATAAAGACGATAGCCAGCATCGGTAGGAATGCGCCCGGCAGAGGTGTGTGGCTGCGCAATATAACCCATTGCTTCGAGCTTAACCATCTCGGCTCGAATAGTAGCCGACGAACAATCAAAAAGCTTCGCAAGCGTCACGCTGCCTACGGGAGTAGCGAGCTCGGCATACTCTTCAATAATCGCATAAAGAATGTCACGTTGGCGATTAGTCATGGTTATATTTTATGCTTTTTAGCACTCAAGGTCAAGGTTTGCTAGCCACTAGTCTTCGTAACTACGCGAAACTGGCATACGATAGAAGCTCTTGGAGTTTTTAAGATAATTCGCGCGTTCGGTTCTGTTAACTTTAGCTATCTCTTTCATGATTTCGTTTTTGCTAGTACTTTGTCTAATACCATTATTGTCGTACATATAGTAGTTCTTACCAAATAGAATAACATACCCGCTTCGCATATATACTTCATCGCCATCGTTTGCAATAAATAGCTGCTTACCCGCAAAGTTATACAAACGACGCACTCCTCCAGTCTGATAAGTCATAATATATTTTTTATACGTAAAGACACCTTCTGCGGCGCTAGCAAGCTCATCCCCAGTCTTAATATCATAAAGGCGATATTGAGAACTCTCTCGCACGATAATATACTTACCTAACACATCTTCCATGCCGGCATATGCCTTATGTTTAATATCGGAATATATGCGACTTAATTTGTTTGAGATAATTTGCTGATTATCGGCGATTGAATATAAGCCATAATCTTCCGTCGCCGGCTTGAGAATTACATAGTAATTCCCTTTTCCCCATTCAAACACGCTCATTGAATTATATTTAATCGAATTATCGATAGTAGTAGGCGTAGCGGTATTGGTCTTAATATCATAAATATAGTACTTCTCATCATAAATAATAATTCGTTCATTTTTTATGATATCAGTCATTTTCTTACAGTCAGACTGAGTACATTTGTAACCATCAATTGTCGGTAATGGATCTTTTTGTTCTTTGCAGCTCCCCTTGTCTTTATACTCTGGACGTTCACAACAGGAAGTATTAATAGTACCATCACTATTTACACAAGGGTCCGTTTTTTGCCCCTGCCCAGCACCAATAATAATCTGCGCAATTAGCCAAATGAGCGCAACTAGAATTAGCACTCCAAAGATTGCTAGGCCAATTTTTACCGCAATATGCAACTCTTTATTGCGACGAGCGGCTGCCTGCTGCTGTTTGAGGACTTGACTATTATATGCTTCCCGAGCCGCCAACTCTTTTTCGGCAATATCACGAGAAGACACAATAACACTTTGCGTACGAAGGTTTTCTAGATTGCCTGTCTGCCCTATAGTAGGCGACTGTTGATGATTATCTTGAGGCGGATTTACATTTTGCGGAATCCCACCGTCATTCGCATTTTGATTATCCATAATTAGTTTTATTATATAATATATTTTATGGATGAGAGAATCGAAATTATCAAAAGGTGGCTAGGAACAGGAAGTATCAATATTTTTGGCATGCCGTTTTCTGGCAAAGATACCGTTGGAATACATTTAGCGGAGCTGTTGGGCGGCAAGTTCTTAAGTTCTGGTTTAATTCTGCGCGCCGCCGAAAATGAAGATAAAGAAATAAAGAACGAAATGGCAAATGGCCAGTTAGTTAATCAGGATAAATTCCGTTCTATTGTCTTGCCTTACCTTGCGAAAGACGAACTCTCTAGCTATCCGCTAATCCTAAGCAGCGTTGGCCGGTGGGAAGGCGAAGAATTTGATGTCATAGAGCGAGCCCAAAATACTGGACATCCAATTATGGCCGTAATAATTCTAAACATTTCCGAGGCAGAAGCCGAAGCGCGATGGAATGCGAGTAAAGATACACAAGACAGAGGTGAACGCCTTGACGATCGCGAGCGAAAGGTTCTCGATAATCGTATTAAGGAGTTTAATGAAAAAACCATCCCAGTAATTGAAACATATCAAAAACGAGGGCTTATTGTGCCAGTTAAAGCCTCTGGGACGCGTGAAGATGTATTCTCAAACGTAGTTGATGCGTTAATGCATTTTGCGCTTAATAGTGAGAATAATAACTAATTATCTCGTTTTAGCATCACTGCAAACGCTTCACTCGGAATATCTACTTTACCAAAGCGCTTCATGCGCGCTTTGCCGCGTTTTTGTTTTTCCATCAGCTTTGCCTTGCGGTCGCGGTCGCCAGTATGAATCTTGACAGTAACATCTTTACGATAGGCGCCAAGCGTTTCGCGCGCAATAATACGCGCACCGATTGCCGCCTGTAATGCTACCTCAAAATTTTGGCGTGGAATAACTTGTTTCAGTTTTTTAGTAACCTCCCTACCAATTCCATCAGCCTCGCTACGATGAGCCATTACACTAAGGGCATCGATGCGTTCGCCTGCAACTAAAAAATCTACCCTAACTAAGTCTTCTGCTCGATAACCGCCCAATTCGTAGTTGAATGAGGCATAACCAGACGTAGCCGATTTTAGCTGATCATAAAAGTCAGTAAGCAGATTCGCCATCGGCGCCTCGAAGTCAATTACGGTACGCGTATCAATATATGAAATATTTTTTTGAGTTCCGCGCTTACTAACAATGAGCTCCAAGATTGAACCAATATACTCTTTCGGCGTGATAATTTCGCCCTTAGCCCACGGCTCGCGTATTTCACTGACCATACTAACGTCTGGCAAGCTTGAAGCTGAACGAATATCAAGCTCTTCGCCATTCGTCAATAAAACATGATAATCGGTAGATGGGTTTGTTACGATTAAGTTGAGCTTAAATTCGCGCTCAAGACGCTCGCGAATAATATCCATATGCAGTAGGCCCAGAAAGCCAATGCGCAAACCGAAGCCTAATACTGGCGAGTTTTCTGGTTCGTACTGGAGTGCTGAGTCGCTCAGCGACAACTTTTCAAGCGCCTCTTTAAGGTCTTTATATTGATCGTTGCTGACCGGGAAAAAGCCAGCATAAACAAATGGGTGGATATTTTTATAACCAGGCAAAGCTTCAGTAGCAGGCCTTTTACTAAGAGTGACAGTATCACCAACTTTTGCCTCACGGGTAGCTTTTAGATTGGTTACAATATAGCCGATGTCGCCATTCTTAAGTTCAGTGCGCGGGGACATCTTCGGATTTAACACACCGACCTCGAGCGCAATGTCATTAGACCCTGTCGCCATCATATGGATATTGGCATTTTTTGGAAGCACCCCACAAAACATGCGCACATATAACACCACGCCGCGATAATCATCAAAGTAACTATCAAAAATTAGAGCCTTCGTCTCTTCCGAGCTAGACCGATTTGGAGCCGGCACGCGCTCAATGATAGCATCTAGTACTTTATCAACATGTTCGCCAGTCTTTGCGGATACTTTAATGATTTCCGACTCGTCGCACCCTAATAGATTAATAATCTCGGCCGCAACACGCGGGACGTCACTGGCCGGAAGGTCAATTTTGTTAATTACTGGAATAATATGTAAATCTTGCTCAAGTGCTAGATATACATTCGCTAAAGTCTGCGCCTGGATTCCTTGTGTAGCATCCACTACCAAAATTGCACCCTCCACAGCCTGTAGGCTACGCGACACTTCATAAGAAAAATCCACATGGCCCGGTGTATCAATTAGATTCAGAGTATAGCCCTTATAGCTCATACAAACTGGCGCAAGTTTAATTGTAATACCTTTCTCACGCTCAAGCTCCATTGAATCAAGTAGCTGCGACTTCATTTCGCGCTTTGCGACCGTGCCGGTGATTTCGAGCATACGATCGGCCAAAGTCGACTTGCCATGGTCAATATGCGCGATAATACAAAAATTACGGATTTTCTCTATATCCATGCGTTTATTTTAACATATTGTCAAGCGTGTCAGGTGGCAATATTATTCGCCAGAATGGCCCACCGGCGATTCCGGCTTAATTAATGCATCTACATAAACCATATCCCCATACACATAAACAATTGCCTTAATCGGGAGATTATTCTTATTTATATGTAAGCTATTTCGTACTGCTGGCGTTTGATATTTTTGCATTTCGCCAGTAAAAGGGTTTTTGAATTCCACAGTTAGAATACGCGAAGGGTCAGACAATCTCTGTGAAAAGCTATAATCAATTACGCTTCCTTCCACTTTTTTGCCCTGCGATATGATTTGTTTAACATTTTCATCATAATTGCGAATATCTTTCTTTATGTGCGCACGGCAAATAATCGTGGCTATTATTAATGCCGCAAACATTAAGGCCACATTAATATACGATGCGATAGGTTTGGGAATAATCTTGCTTATAACGCCTGCAATAATCACTTCCGCAATAAACGAAAGCGGAAATACGATTGCCACGATTGCTATACTTGACTTTTCGTATAGCACTTTTATTATTTCGGCATTATTTGTAGACATAGAATTATTATTCATGCCGCTAATATCATTTCAACAATTCAAATATAATCACGATGGTCGCAATAATAACCCGATACCAACCAAAAGCCTCGAGTGAGCCATCTTTTTTGAGAAATTTCATCACAAATTTAATCGCAATAAGCCCAAAGATAAATGCAACAGCGTTCGCAAATAACAGCATGCCCCAATTTTCAGCAATATAAATGCGCGACGAGCTGCTGATTAAACTTTTTAAAACAACGCCCGTCATCACAACGATACTAACTAAAAATGAGTAGTCAGCTGCCGATTTATTATCCATACCTGCGATGCGGCCGGCGATAATTGTCGTGCCAGAACGCGAAGTGCCCGGAATTAGCGCAAAGCATTGTGCCACGCCAATCATAAAAGCTTTTTGGGGCGTTAGCTCTTTTTCGTTTTTAATCTTTTTACATTTTGGAATTTTCTTAATTAAAATCATCGCAACGCCAACTGCCGCCATCATAGTAGCGATGACTGCTAAGTTTGAGAAAAACGGATTATTCTCTATTAGGTCGTCGAGAACAATAGCCGCAACGACGACCGGAATGCACGTTAAGATGATATTGAATGCAAATTTAAAATTATGGTCTATAAATACTTCGCGCAATATTTCAACAATGCGTTTTCGATAATAAATAAGCAAAACGAGCAGAGTGCCTACGTTGATAAATTCTTGAAATAAATGAAAACTTTCAGGATTGCCGCTCAAAACTTCGCGCATTATTTCTAAATGCCCAGAGCTTGATACTGGAATAAATTCCGCTAATCCCTGCGTCAAGCCGAGCCAAAATGCTTGCCACCACTCCATCATTTTACTTCATACCTCCCTGTATGTTTTTTACCATCATAGATTAAAGTTGGTATACCTTTTGCGTGAATATTGTTCGTGACAATATCGTTGTTTTTAGCGATAATTTCGTCAATTGCGCCAGAAGTAACACGCTCGGAAATCTCACTAATCGCTTTATCGTCTAAGCCAAATTCTTTAAGCCATTCCTTAAGTATATCGCGCGTTTGCTCGTTGGAATAATAATCATTGAAGGCATCGAGCCAAGCGCCGCGCTCTTCGGATTTTTCGGTGTAAATACGCTTAATCATCTTGAAAGCAATCGAGTCGGTAGTAGTATTTTGCTCACGTTCATTAACGGCGTAAATATAACGCGCAATTAATTCGGAATTATTAAACTTGAATTTACCATCATTGTCCTGAATCGGGAATACGACAAGTTTGACACTGTAATTTTCAAAGAAACCCGTTTCTAATTGGGTTTGGAATGACTGTTTGCAAACGATACAGCCCGGATCGAAGAAATCGATTGCGGTCGGCTTGCCTTCATTTTTTATCTCGATACCCACTACATCAAAATTATCCGTATTCCAGTCACGAAACTTATCTGGAATTGCGCCAAGAATCTCCCCCCAATCGCTAAACCAAAGACCGATATATTCAATCGGATTACTAGCCTCGGTATTATTATCGATGCTGCATACTTCCGAACCGAGCGTGCACGATTCGGCATGCTTCACATTGCAAGTACCGAGCGAATATAGCGCCAAGCCTGCTTTTACACCTTCAACTAAGGACCATACCGCCACCACGACGATTAGTATAGAAGCAATTTCTATAGCAGCCGATGCTGGTTTCACCCACTTCGGATGCCGAATGATTAGCTTGCTCAGGACGGTATTTTTAACATCGTCGCCAAAACCGGTTTCGCATTTCTGTAAAGTTACGCGCTTGCCGACACAAGACCATGACTTTTTCAAAGTTTTGAGGTATTTTTTGCCCACTTTTGGTTTAAAAATCGAGATAAAGGCTACAAAAATACCAATGATAGCTAGGATAATAAATGCGGCAATGCAGACCATTAACCTAGCATCCTTTCGAAGACAGCAATGGTCTTATCGACGTCGCTTGGGCGAATATTATAACCCATCGAGAAACGAATTAGTGGCGGATAATGTTTGACGTGATCTAGGTAGTAATGAACGCAGAAATATCCGGTGCGAGCCATAATGCCTTCGTTAGACAATGCGCCGCCAACCAAATGCGAATCCAATCCATCGATATAGAAGGACATAGTTGGATTTGGCTCATTATTAATAAGATGTACACGTTCTTGTCCGCTTAAATAATCAAATAAGCGCTCATATTGCTTGCGGAAATTGTCTTTGTCGGCTTTTGATAAGTTATTAAGCCATTTAATTGCGGCGCCGAAGGCAACTATTTCACCCCAGGCCTGAAGACCAGACTCGAACTTAGTGTAAGCATGATTTGGCGATTCGGCCGACAATTTGTAACTATCTTTGTCGACATCATCAACCATACCGCCACCAATGAAACTGGTTTCAATTATCCTAAATAAATCACGGCGTACTACCATGAAGCCTAGGGATGGGCCATACATTTTATGGGCAGAGCTGCAAATTGCATCAGCTTCGGTCTTATATAGTACCTCTGGGCTATGCGCTAAAGCCTGTGCGGCATCGATAATAATAATACCTTTTTGTTTATGAACTTTATTAATAAGATCCTTAATATTATTAAGTTTGCGACCATCAATATTCGAAGCGCAGTTCACGACAACGAGCGCATTCGCGAAATCGTATTTACTAAGATTAATTGATCCATCCTCGTCGCGAGTCATAACTTCTCGCGGAATATCGTGACGTTTTGCAAAAGTCATGGTAGATAAGAATGGCGAGTTATGCTCAATGTCGGATGTCATAACTTTATCAAAAACACCGTCTTTAAGCTGATCAAGCAGCAAGTTGATACCGTAAGTAGTATTGAGCGTAAAAGAAACCGAATAGTCTTTCTTTTTAAGCTTAAGATATTTTAAAATCAGGTCGCGTGTTTCTTCGACAAGCTCATCGGTCTCTTGGCCCCAAGCATATTTTACGCGCTCGCCACAGGAGTTATGCTCAGTATAATATCGATTTAATGCATCGATAACTGGACGCGGGCGCAGCGATTGGCATGCGCTATCTAGATATACGTCGCTGTCTTTTAGATAATCAAAATCTTTCACTCACACCTCCTTAGTACTTTTCAGTATATCACTAATAGCAACGTCTAGTCTAAAAAACTTACACGCTGTCCTTTACATAATTGTCAATTATTTCTATGATATATTCATTCGTTTATATTAGCGCGTTCATTAGTATCATATCGCATAACATTAGGAAGGTGGTGAGTGAATGTTAGCATCAGTTCTTTTGCTGTATTCGGACGGAAAAAGCCGTGGACTGAGCGGAGGAAAGCAGTTTGAGTTATACGGGGAATTAATACCCATATATTTAGCTATCGCAGCCCAGAGCGAGCATGATCCGTACTGGGCCACTGTTTCGGAGCAAGAATACAAGAAATGGATGGAATTTCACACGTTTCAATACGAGGAGTGCGACCGAATCAGGGGGCGTCATAATCGTTATACTGCACATTTTAGGGACGAGTATGGCGTAAGGGTAGATATTATCTCATATAGTTGCACGCGTCCACACTCTAATTGCGCCGACAAAGACTATCGTTTTATTGCCGGCATAAAACGTAACGGCAGGTATGTAATGAGACCCGCTATTTCACTCTCCGCATATGAGCGAAATATCGGCGGCAATTCAAAGATATCTCTCCGTACTCGCACTACCCAACAATAACGCTATCGTACCAGAGATTAGTTTCCACAGGTACTTACGAGAAACTATGACCAAGGACGACACAATAAACATCCACTGGCTTAGCCGGTGGTTTTTCTTGTGCGGACATAGTCCTCTAATTGATTTTGAATATACTCAGCAATTCGGCTTGTATTCTTTCCTACAGTATCTACATAATACCCTCTGCACCAAAACTCCCTATTGCGATATTTGTATTTTAATTCGCCGAATTGCTCGTATAGCATCGTACTACTCTTACCTTTCAGGTAGCCCATGAAACTAGATACAGACAGCTTTGGCGGTATCTCTACCAACATATGTACATGATCAGGACAAGTTTCAGTCTCAAGGATGGTTACGTCTTTCCATTCGCAAAGCTGTCTTAATATTTTACCTATTACCACTTTTTTCTTATGGAAGAATACTCTTCTTCTATATTTTGGAGCGAATACTATATGGTATTTGCAATTCCATTTCGTGTGGCTTAAACTATTGATGTCATTGATAGGCATAAAAACTCCTTTTTTGTTTATGCGAATAGCTGACGGGCTACAAAATTAGCATAACAAAAAGGAGTTTTTATGCACTCATCGGTAAACCTATACGAAACCACTGGCCTAGCCAGTGGTTTTACGCTACAAGAAAAAAGAGGCGCAACTAGGCGCCCCCTTGTGAGTGAACTTTACGAGATGGCTTTCACCAGTCTCTTAATCACGGCCACAACCTTCTCCGGATTCATCCTCTTGACAAGGACATCGACTGCCTTCTCCGCTTCAGAAGCTCCGTTAGATTCAGCGGTTTTGTCAGTCTCGACAGATCCGGTCATCTCGGCAGATTCAGCAGCATCGACTTCAGCGGTTTTGTCAGTCTCGCCAGATCCGGTCATCTCGGCAGATTCAGCAGCATCGACTGCCTTGTCCTCAGCTGACTTCATCATCGCCGCAAAGAGCTCGTGATCCTGCTCGCGACCCTGCTGTCTCTGCTGCAGATCCTCGTTCGCCGCAGCCGCAACAGCGTTGATGATGGGCTGAATCATTGCCGAAACCGCACCATTGTCAGGTGCATAACTACTGATATCGAGATTTGCAATTGATCCGTCGGGTCTTGTTGTGATTTTTAATGCCATGTATCTGTTATCTGACATGCGTTTTCCCTCCCTTAAAATATGTATATATACGCACAGTTCACTACCTTCCATTAATTGTTGTCCGGAAGATTGCTATTATTCTAGCACAGATTAGTGTTTTTGTCAATAGTTTATACGCTTTTTATTCTTTTAACACTTTACAAAGCCAACAAATGATATTGCTTATTAAGTGAAATGACAGATATAGTCTATTCACATCCAAAGTATACTATCGACTGAAAAATCTAACACGCGATATTTATTCTAAGATAATAGGCGTCCGCTAATCTGTTAATAGTTTTAGATTATAGCAAAACCTCCCCAACTAAGTCGGGGAGGTAGCAGTTATCTTACTATTCCCAAAGTAACTCGCCAAGTCTCAGCCCCTGTTGAATCACAATATGTGTTGGAACGATAAAATGTTTCACAATGGGGCTTAGATCGGCCTGTTCTTTGTCGTCGATAGTTACGGTGACTTCACACTGTTTGAGGACCCGCACGTAGTCATTGCGCGGCATTATCATATAACGCGCAAACTCACACGCTTCAACATATTCTAGACTACTGTGGTCTGGCTCTTTGTATGTATCCGCCGCCTCCCACGCAGTCTCGTCGATCATGTAGCACATGTGCAAGATTAGGTGCCCTACCAAACGAAAAATTAGCCACCTCCTTTTAGGTCTGTTTTTTTCGAGCTCTAATACCTTTGGGACGTGGATTTCGAACGAGTCTTTTCCTATGCGCTTTACGTATCCTAACTCTCTACTGGGTACATCGTAGATGATTTTACCCCCCAGAGCCTTAATTGCCTTCTCTTCATCTATCACAGTGAATTCGTCGATCTTAATGTACTTTCTTATGAGACCAGCGAGCTCCGCAATTAATTCTCTGACATCCCTCTTCATTGCTCCCCTCATTTTCCCCTCCTATCTCCCCCAATCGGGGCAATAAACATATTTAGCCCTATGTAGAATTCGGGCCAGCGTTTAATTTCCCCGTTCGGAGACAACTGCCGACTCGAATAATGAGTTTTGGGCATCAATTAGATTATCACAGTAAGACTATAAATGTCCTTGCATGATTGCAATATATTATATTCTAGCATATATATACCTATTAGTCAATGGGTACTGGCCCCTCTAAGCACTTAGCTGCTTTTGGGATTAGTGAGGCTAAATATCATATATTATCACATTTACGTATATTAGTCAATCGTAACGACATGTTATGATTGCTAAATCCATCCCATCGTAGTATAATAATTAATGTCTTCCATCAATACAGACACCCAGTAGACAGGAGGTGATATAAGTGGGGAAAGGAGAACTTAAGCTGTGTTACGGAACGATTGGTTTTGCCTTAACGGAGATAGCTGAGGGATTAGGGCGACACGATTATGCCCTGATTCCAGAAAGGGACTACCAAACATGGATTAAATTCGGGACTTTTAGAAGCGAAGAAAGCGCCATAGTAAGAAAACGCAATCGTTCTATTGCGCATTTCGAGGATGAAGACGGACGAAAGTGGGATGTCACAACCTACAAGTGTATACATATACACTTCCCGCTTCAAGGCGCCAATTGGCGCTTCGTCGAACATATCAAGTGTGACGGTAAAGTTTTCGCTAAGCCGAAGATTACAATTGCGACATACGAAAAGCTCGTACGGATGGCTCAAAAGAAGGCAGAAGAGAAAGAGGCATACTTCAGGAGTGTTGCGGCCCGTTGGTTTGGTGACTAAAATCCCAAAATCACAAACACATTATACCCCCGGGCGAACAGTCCGGGGTATTTTTTTATGCTATAGACACAAAAAATACCCCTGCAATGAGGGGTATTTTTTAAAGCCTTGCGATTAGATATTATCTAATTCACCTTCGGCTGGTTCGGCAACTTCTTCATTAGTAGATTCTTCCAAGCCAGCATATTGAGCGAGCGGCTCAACACCAGTACCTACAGGAA
This sequence comes from uncultured Candidatus Saccharibacteria bacterium, assembly GCA_947303945.1. GTDB lineage: Bacteria > Patescibacteriota > Saccharimonadia > Saccharimonadales > Saccharimonadaceae > UBA2834. The sequence goes on from CAMYZS010000007.1 coordinate 25,514, forward strand.
TCTTGCGGCCAATGATGACATTTTCCTTAAGACCCTTGAGGTGATCGACGCGACCAGAAATTGCACTGGAGATTAGGACGCGAGTGGTATCTTGGAATGATGCGGCCGACAGGAAGGAATCGGAGTAGATAGACACCTTCGAAATACCAAGCAACATCTGCGTATACTCTGCTGGTGTTTTTCCGTCAGCAAGAGCAGTAGCGTTTTCTTCAGCTACAGCCGCCTTGCTAACAATATCACCAGTCGCAAAGCCAGTATCGCCTGGTTCATCAATCATTACGCGAGAGAACATTTGGCGAATGATAATTTCGAGATGTTTCGCGGAAATTTCATGCCCTTGCGCCGCGTAGATGGTAAGAATGTCATTCAAAATGTAACGCTCAGTCTCTTCGATGCCTTTGTATTTCATTAAATCTTGTAAGTTGAGAGATCCTTCGGACAGACGGTCGCCCGGCTCAACACGGTCACCATCTTTGACAGTGAGAGCAAAGTCAGTCGGCACCGACATCTTAAGTGGAGCACCAGCGTTAGCGACGAGGACAATTTCGTCCTGAGTTAGCTCAGCGATGCCATCAAATGGAGCAATAATTGGGTCGGCGCCTTTAGCCTTACTAGCAATAACTGCACCAGTCTTAACCGAGGCACCATCTTTCACCTTAGCCTTGCGACCATCAAGTTTGAAGTGTTCTTTTCTGCCGGCATCTGGAGTAACTTGAATAATATTATAGCGGCCCTCTTCCCAAGTCGAAACCACACCAGCAATAGTTGAAATATAGGCTTGACCTTTTGGCGTACGGGCTTCGAGAAGCTCTTCAACGCGCGGAAGACCACGAGAGATTGCACCAGAGCCAGCAACACCAGAGGAGTGCTTCGTATCAAGGGTAAGCTGAGTGCCTGGTTCACCAACAGATTGAGCGGCGATAACGCCAACTGGCTCGTGATAAGCAACGGGTTGGCGAGTCGACATATCAATACCGTAAGCCTTACGTGGCACACCATCGTTGCACTCGGTAGTAAGAACGCTCTGAATCTTCAAGCTCTCAATTTCCTCATCATCAGCGAGCTGATCAGCCATCTCACGAGAGATAAGTTGATCATTCTCAAGACCATACTTCTCGACGGCTTCAGCAGAATAACGACCATAGATACGATCGGCAAAACCAATACCAGTAATCTCCGACTCAGACTTATAGATGCGGAAACCTGGATCTTCAGCCTCTTCTTCTACCGTAAAGACATCTTGAGAAACATCCACGAGACGGCGAGTAAGATAACCAGAATCGGCAGTACGAAGGGCAGTCGAGACCTGGCCTTGGCGTGCGCCACGAGTAGCGATGAAGGATTCAAGCGTATTGAGACCTTTCTTGTAGCTAGATTTGACCGGGAGCTCAATCTCACGGTTAAAGACGTCCACCATGATACCAATAGTGGCAGAGGCAAGCTTAATATTACCCGCAGAACCACGCGCACCAGAGTTAGTCATGATAGAGATATTCGTATCGAGGCTAGCAAGATTATCTTTAACGAGCTTCGAGATATCATCATCGACTTTGCGCCATGCAGCGACAGTGAGGCGATAGCGCTCATCTTCTGTAATGAGACCATCCTCAAATTGTTGGTTAATTTGCGCTGCAACGCCTTCGCCTTCGGCAAGCATCGGCTCAACCTCTGAGTAATATGGATAATCGTCTTTTGAAGTGGAAACGCCAGCAATAGTCTCATACTTGAAGGACAAGTCTTTAATAGCATCAGCCGCATTAACGGCAGCGTCGGCGCCAAAGTTATTAAGAATGTTAGCCATCACCTTCTTGAGATGTTTACTATTCTGAACTTCATTGTCGTATGGGTACTCTTTTGGCAAGATCTCATTAAAGAAGACACGGCCGAGAGTAGTATCGCGTTTTTGTCCCTTCGTATGGACGCGAATTGGAGTTTGTAACTGGATAAGGCCCATATCATAGGCAAGTTCCGCCTCATAAACACTAGTAAAGGCTTTGCGTTCGGTTTGAGCAGACGGCTTTTCGTAGGTGAGGTAGTAGCTACCCAAGACGACATCCTGCGTAATCGAGAGAACTGGTGCACCGTCGGCTGGCTTTAAGAGGTTCTTGCCGGCAGCCATAAGCTCCTTAGCTTCCGCTTGCGCTTCAGCAGAGAGCGGAAGATGAACGGCCATCTGGTCACCATCATAGTCGGCGTTGAAGCCGTTGGCTACGAGCGGATGAAGCTTGATAGCTTTGCCATCGACCAAACGCGGCTGGAAGGCTTGAACGGAGAGACGGTGTAGAGATGGGGCACGGTTAAGAAGGACGTATTTACCTTCGATTACTTCATCAAGAGCATCCCAAATCACAGTTTCGCCTTGCTCAATCATACGAGAAGCAGAGCGAATATTATTTGCATATTCATTCTTAATTAACCAAGAAACGACAAATGGCTTAAAGAGTTCGAGCGCCATCTGCTTCGGTAGGCCACATTCATTAATGCGAAGTTCTGGGCCTACGACAATCACAGAGCGACCGGAGTAGTCGACGCGCTTACCAAGAAGGTTCTGGCGGAAGCGGCCCTGCTTACCCTTTAAGAGGTCAGATAGACTCTTGAGCTTGCGACGACCATTCTGCGAGCTAGCGGCACGACCGCCACGGGAGGCGTTGTTGTCGATAAGGGCATCGACAGCTTCCTGGAGCATGCGTTTCTCGTTGCGCTGAATGACTTCTGGCGCATTAAGATCAACAAGCTTCTTGAGGCGATTGTTACGATTAATGACACGACGATAAAGATCGTTTAAGTCAGACGTCGCAAAGCGACCGCCAGCCAAAGAAATCATTGGGCGCAAATCTGGTGGAATAACTGGTATAACATTCAAAATGAGGTCAGTCGGTTTAATGCCAGCAGATTGCATACCTTCAAGCACCTTGAGGCGCTTCATGATACGTTTTTGCTTCTGTCCCTTAGCATTTTCGGCCTGCTCATGCAAATCATCAATCAATTGGTCAAGATTGATTTCTTCGAGCATCTTCTTAATGGCACTAGCGCCCATTTCGACAGTAATGAGGTCTTCGTATTCTTCATCAAGATTTCGATAGTCTACCTCATTAATAACAGCACCTTTTACGAAGCTAGTGAGAATCTCTTTTTTACTACGATAATCATTCTCAAGTTCTTCGAGCTCTTTTGTTTGAGCTTCGGCGAGTGCTTTAATATCGACACCGTCGGTTTTAGACTCGTTCTCGTAGCGGGCTTGGATAGCCTGACGAGCAACATCAGTCTGCGCCTCGAGGTCTTCAAGGCGTTTGTCAATTTCTTCTTTATCTGCATCAATAATAAGATAAGAGGCAAAGTATACTACTTTCTCTATATTCTTTACCGTAATATCAAGCAAAAGACTAAGTGCAGATGGAGTTCCGCGCATAAACCAAATGTGCGCTACTGGAGCAGCAAGTGTAATGTGCCCCATACGCTCACGGCGAGTGATACTCTTCGTGACAAGATTGCCCTCTTTGTCGACGGCGGCTTCGCGCGAGCGAACACCTTTGAGCTTCGGATCATTAGGATTAATATCCTTTACTGGTCCGAAAATGCGTTCGCAGAACAGACCGTCGCGTTCTGGTTTCTGCGTACGATAGTTAATTGTTTCTGGCTTCAACACTTCACCATAGCTCCAGTTGAGGATATCTTCCTCGCTGGCGACGCATAGGCGAATGGAGTCGAACTCGTTGGCACTAATGAAATTATCTTCCCAAGCCATATTATAGGTCCTCCCCTAAATCTGTTATTGTATCTTCTTCGTCGAAATCCTCATCGAAGTCATCATCGACCTCGATCTCTGATTCGTCGAGCGGATTTCCATCGCTGTCTTCTAGACTAAAGCCTTCAGCATTCTCGCCGAGGTCATCCGGCGGTGTGTCTGCATCTTCTCTATGCTGAGCATATATGACAGAATCATCGCGGCGACGCTCAACTTCTTCGGTGGTTTTTTCAATGACGTGATCAGCATCGCGCGCATCACCATGATCAAGCAAGTCAACTTTAAGGCCGAGACCTTGAAGCTCCTTCACCAAGACATTGAAGCCTTCTGGAAGCTTTGGCCCCTCGATTGCTTCGTTCTTAATAATGGATTCATAAGCCTTGGCGCGACCGTAAACGTCATCCGACTTAATTGTCAGCATCTCCTGAAGCGTAGATGCAGCGCCGTAAGCTTCGAGTGTCCAAACCTCCATTTCGCCAAAGCGCTGACCACCATTCTGAGCTTTACCACCAAGTGGCTGCTGAGTAACCATAGTGTATGGACCAGTCGAACGAGCGTGAATCTTATCGGCAACCATATGATGAAGCTTGAGCATATACATAACACCTACAGTAATGCGCTCTTCGAATGGCTCGCCAGTGAGACCATCGTATAGTTTGACGCGGCCATCTGGTTCAAAGCCGGCCTTCTTGAGCTCTTCGGAAATTGTTTCGTCGGAAACAGAGTTGAAAGATGGCGTCGTCACATGATAACCAAGCGCGCGCGCAGCCATACCGAGATGAGTTTCAAATAGCTGACCAAGATTCATACGAGAAGGCACGCCCATCGGGTTGAGTACGACATCAACTGGAGTACCATCTTCCATGAATGGCATATCTTCAACTGGCAAAATACGAGCAACGACACCCTTGTTGCCGTGACGACCAGAGAGCTTATCGCCAACAGAAATCTTACGCATCTCCGCAACATAAATCTTAATCTGCATAATAACGCCGGACTTAAGATTGTTGCCCTGCTCGCGAGTGAAGATTTTAACACCGACAACTTTACCGCCATCGGAGCCATTCATACGAACAGAGGTATCGCGGACATCCTTAGCTTTCTCGCCAAAGATAGCGCGAAGAAGGCGCTCCTCAGAGCTAAGCTCTTGTTCTCCCTTAGGCGTAATCTTACCGACAAGAACATCGCCATTGTGAACTTCAGAACCAACCGTTACAATGCCATCTTCGCCAAGATGACGGAGGGCAACTTCGGAAACATTTGGAATATCGCGAGTAACTTGTTCTGGGCCAAGCTTAGTTTCACGAACTTCGACATCGAAATCGCGAATATTTATACTAGTTAACTCATCGTCATGAACGAGGCGACTGGAAATTACGATAGCGTCATCCATATTGTAGCCACGCCATGGCATAAATGCGACAAGCATATTCTTGCCGAGGGCCAATTCGCCGTTGTCAATAGAGGCGCCCTCGATTAGAACGTCGCCTTTTTTAACTTTTTGACCACGCTTCACTACCGTGCGTTCATCGTAACAACGATCATCATTAGTCTTCATGAAGTGAATCAAGTTATAGATCTTGGTTTCTTTTTCGTATTTAACTTCGACCGAGTTTGAATCTGCCTTAATTACTTCACCGTCAGCCTCAGCGTAGACGATTTGGGACAGATTCTTTGCGACTTCAGCATCAATACCGGTTGAAACAATAGATGCCTCTGGCTTTATAAGTGGGACTGCCTGTTTCTGCATCGCGCAGGCCATCAATGAACGGTCAACGCGGTTCTTTTCGACAAACGGAATCATAGAAGCGGCAACGCCGAGAATCTCCTTGTGTGCAGCATCCATATGTGTTACCTCGCTAGCCATCACTTGGGTTGGCTGGAGAGCTTTACGAGCAGATACATACTCATCAATGAATTTGCCATCTTTATCGAGCTTAGCACTCGTATCGGCAATAACCATATTTTCTTCGGCAGCTGCGTCAGCATAAACGATTTCATCGGTAACTTTACCGTTCTTTACGATGCGATAAGGAGCTTCAATAAAGCCATAATCGTTTATGCGTGCATAGGTTGCAAGGTTAAGCACGAGACCAACGTTACCACCCTCTGGGGTTTCAACGGTACAAATACGACCATAGTGGGTAGGATGCGTATCGCGGACTTCGAAGCCGGCACGCTCACGAGTAAGGCCGCCAGGGCCCATGCTGGATAGACGGCGCTTATGTGAAAGCTCACTAAATGGGTTGGTTTCATCCATAAGCTGACTAAGCTGAGAGCTGCTAAAGAATTCTTTAACTGCCGCAGTAACTGGACGAGAATTGACTAGCTGAGACGGAGTAACGGTTTGCGGATCGCTCATCGACATACGGTCAAGGATATTACGCTGCAAGCGAAGCATGCCCAGACGGAATTGGCGCTGAACGAGCTCCCCGACAAGTTTGACGCGGCGATTAGCGAGCGAGTCAATATCATCGACTGGATCTTGCGTATTATTAAGGCGGATAATTTCGCGAATGATTGCAATCAGATCTTGCATTTGTAGTGTGCGATGCGATTCGTCGTTTGGCGTATCAAAGCCAAGGCGCTGATTAATCTTGTAGCGGCCAACACGAGAATAATCATAGCGACGATAGTCATTAAACGTGCGATCAATCATTGAACGAGCATTTTCGATAGTCGCCAAGTCGCCTGGGCGGAGACGGCGATATATTTCGAGCAGAGCGCTACCCTGATTGTCGGATGGGTCTTTTTCGAAAGTGTTTTCAATATAATGAACATCACCAGTGTCGATGTCTTTAAAATCAGCTACGATTTCAGTCTTTTTGCGACCAAGCGCACGGAGCAAAGTTGTTACAGGAACTTTACGACGACGGTCGATTTTAACGTAAATGACGCCCTTTGTATCAGTCTCAAATTCGAGCCATGCGCCACGACCTGGGATTATCTTCGCACCATAGTAGTTATGGCCGTTAACCGTGTCGGCCTGGAAGAATACGCCAGCAGAACGAATCAGCTGAGATACAATTACACGCTCGGTACCATTAATAATAAAGCTGGCACGATCGGTCATCCAAGGGTAGTCACCAAAGTAGATATCCTGCTCTTTGACTTCGCCAGTTACCTTGTTAGTAAGCTCGACATTAACATGAAGTGGAGCTTCGTAGGTTGTAAGATTTTCTTTAGCCGTACGATCGTCTTCGACAGGATCCTTAAAATAGTAATCCTTGAAGCGTAGACTCATTTTTTGACCAGTATAGTCGTCAATTGGATTGAGCTCATTAAAAACCTCTTGAAGGCCGAATTTGACAAATTCGTCCCAAGACTTAGTTTGATGCTCAGTTAAATTTGGTATTGGAAGAACTTGGTCGCCCTCGGTAAAGGATACCCGGCTACCACTCTGTGCGGTTTTTATTGATTTTGCCACATTTCCTCGCTGTATATTTAGTGTTGATACTTTGGCCGGAAGATCACCGCTTTAACCTCAACCGTTTCGCCAGAACGGTTCGAGCAAAAAAGAGTTAAAGCACACTACTTCTTGGTACTGTATTATAGCGTAGTCTCGCAAGAATATCAAGCAGATTTTTGCTGCCTTGCGGTTGTATAAAATGACACAAGCATTTACAATTTAATTATATGGAGTATCTATTAATTATATTGTTTGCGATAGGGGCTACCGTAATTTTTAATCCCATTACTTGGATAGTAGTAATTGTCGCAATTATACTTTCTAATAAGTCTAAAAAGAAAAAGGCAGCTAACGGCGTTCAGGCTAGCCAAAACACTAATATAGCCGCAAGGCCGGCCGTAGCACCAAAGCCAGTAAATCCGATGGCGAGGTGGAACTGGCTATTATATATTGGTAGCTTTTTAATCGTGCTTGCGATGATGTATTTTATTAATACGATCAACGACTCTTATGTTGCGCCAAGCACAATAATACTTACACTACTAATATATGTTGGCGGCATCGTCTTGTACAAAAAAATAGATTACCTACGTCCAGTCGCAAAGGCTTTCGTTTATTCAGCGCTCTGTATGATACCTCTTTGGATAATCGCCCTCTCGTCAATAGGAATAGCGAGCGAATTCGTGCCTATATGCGTTTCATTTATCTTTATGATTACATCTTTTGCAAGCGCTTTCTTACTTGACGACAATTTAATGGGGCACATCGCCTTTACGAGCGCCGTAGCGTTCATGTGGTCATTTGGCCCATTAATGGATTTAAGAATAGGCACGGGACCGTACTACTACCTTATAGTCATACCGCCCATGATTGCCGCAATATTGCCCGCTTCGCTTTATCTAACCGGAATAGCGTTACCAAAGGCCTTCAAGGAAGCAGCAAAGAACATTGGTATCTCGCTGTGGCTAGTGGCTTTCTGTGCTTCCTTGGCCTTGTTTTTTGTGCCAGATATCGCAAGCGTCGCGCCATTATTACGTACAGTCTGTTCCCTATTCTTCCTCTTATATAGTTTCGTATACTGGTATAAAACTAAAAAACATTCATTCATAATTCTGGCACGAATAGGAATTCAGACCCTAATTATCGCACTAATAGCAGATGTGGTTAACGCCTCTGCTGGTTTTGTCGCTAGTGGCACAAATCAAACAGGCAGAGCAATCTGCTTCATTACTACTTGGTTACTCACCTTTGCGGCGCAAGTACTATACTCACTCTATTGCAAGAAGGAAACAAAATCGGTCGAATCATCCGAACATACCATCAGTATCGTATCAATGATCTGTATTTTCTGGGCACCAAATCTCTATCTAGGCTTACCGCAAGCTGAAACTGCAATTATATGGATAATCGTGTGCGCTTTACTAGCGATTTTTGGCATTGCTTACGCCTCGCATTATAAGAATGTCAGCTGGAGTATCACTACGGCGGCAAGTATAATGATTATCCCCTTTGTTATCGGCAATTATATTGCATCTCCCGTCTGGAAGGGCGATTCGTATTTATTTAGTTACATGATCGTTTCCTTATTGTTCTTACTCGGTACCTACTTCTTGCAGCAAATTCAAAAGAAAGAAACACAGATTATTGGTGCAATTAGTATTTCTATATCATGCTTTGCAATAATATTGGCCGCAAACAGCGCAGATTTAGCATACTTAGGTTATATGCTGGCCGCAGCATTCTTTGCTGGCTATGCGCTGATTGCGAACCTAAATATTTTCTACGAGGTTGCTATTTATCTATTATCTATCGGACTAATTTATCTCGTAAAGGTATTACTGCCAGACCCATCGAGTCATTCCTACTATTATGACAACCCAAACAGACTTCCGAGACTAATAATCGACACACACATCATCGGCATCGCTCTGATTGGTGCGCATCTTCTAGCGAAGTATCTCTACAAAAAAACCAACAAAGTCAGATTAATCGTTGGATACTCACTCTTTTCAGCAATAATGACTACTACTCTAACATCTTACGCCGTAAAATCATCAGATATTGGTTGGGCGCTCTTGTTTCTAGTTGAGCAAGTAGTCGCTTTACTATATAGCGTAGCAAAGAAAGAAAAGTGGCTAATTTGGTTTAGCTCAATCGAGATATTTATCATAGCACTTCGCTTGACTGATGGATTATATTTCTTATGGATTGGCCTAATCGGTGTTGGCTTAATCGCTTTTGTAATTTGGCAACTTAGCAAGGCAGATAAAAAATTAAAGGGGCAAGGAGCGCCAGCGGTGAAGCTAGAGACATCTGACGGCACCGTATCGCCAGAGGCTTCTGGACCAAAAGATAAGACCGAATAATAGTAACTATTACAAAAAAGGGCACCAGCATACACTATCTGCTGGCGCTTTTTTACTTGCACCTAATATAACATTAGCCATTTTGGCCACATACTCTACCAAAAAACCATCCTTTCTACTGGGATGGTTTTTTAGCATATAAGCTCTCAACTTTTATGTTTCAAAGCCGACTCGCAGTTAGCCTTATGCTGTGTAAAAGCATTAACTCTATTATATATCCAAATCGTCCAAATCTGCAAGTTCTTGGCGAGTCTTTTTTGCAAGTTCACTGCCTTCTTCAATGGTAGACTCGTCTTCAACTTCCTCGATATCTTCCTCTTCAGCACCACTGGCAGTTTCCTCAGCTTCAGAAGAAGCGTCACGATCATGCTTGGCTGCTTGGTCGAAACCGTCATTATTGACAATCTTAAGGTTATAGCGAGCATCGTTTTTGGTTCCGAGGGCACGCAAAAGAGTGCGAATACTTTGCGCCGTAGCACCACGACGGCCAATAATACGGCCAACATCCTCTGGGTCAACTTCGAGGCTTAATAGTACACCTTTCTCGTCAATCGTACGATCGATATTAACTTTGTCTGGGTTATTTACTAGAGTCTTTACAATATATTCTACGAATTGCTGATCTATAGTAGCCATAGGTTCTCCGTTTTTTGTTAAGTTTTATAGTTATATTTTAGCATAAAAAATATTTCGCATAATAAAAAGAGCCCCCAGATTGCTCCGGGGACTACGTAAGCCTACTACTCCGCTTCGAGCAGTACTACGAAAAGAACGACGCAGAAAGCAGCGACAGTATAGCAGCCGAGTGACAGTTCATCTAAATACAGACTCCCGTCTATCAGCTCTATCACCTCATCGCTATCGATCGAGCTGTCATAGCGACTCGGCGAGACACCGCGGACGTGAGTCTTCCGGCCAGCGTTTTCGTATCTGTAACGATAACTGTCGCCATACGTGTACCGGCCTGTTCGATACACGATAAACTCGCTCGGCTCACAGCCGATTTCTTCGGCCAGAACCACTTTCGCCTCGTAAAGCGTCCTGTCGGCCTTGCCGCCAAGCACGAGGCCCTCAATGATCATACCGAAAAATATTACTACTGCGATCGCCATAACAGTCTTTTTCATCTTACCCCCTCCTTTTTTGTTGGAGCCATGCTATTTACATCTTGTACATTATACTACATATGCCACAGCTTGTCAAGTCATCCCCTAAGTTAACCTTTCAAGCGCAAAGCTTAGTAGCAAAAAAGAGACATCTTTGCGTCTACCCTGTTAGAATTAAATTTGCATAAACTAAAAAAGGAGTAAACCATTCTTGGGAGCGAGGCAGAAATGAAAAATACTTGCACTTGAGGAGTAGATGTAGCGGGAAAGGAGTCAAAAAATACCAGCTTTTGACTGGTATTTTTACGGGGCCTTAAGCTTCAGCTTCTTCGGCTGGCGCTTCTTCTTTCGGCTGATTTTTGCGAAGCTTATCCGCATGCTTAGCAGTAGCATGTTTCTCGAGTGGCATCTTAACCCATTTTGGCATTTTTATACCTTCTTTGGTTAAAATGCGAATCACGCGAGTGCTTGGCTGCGCGCCATTGCTTAAGTATTTCTCAACTTCTTTTTTGTCAAGGACGACTTCCTTGGTATGTGGGTTGTAGCTGCCGACCTGAGCGACGATACGACCCGAGAGTGGGTGACGTTGCGCTTCTTGGACGACTATCCGATAAAGCGGTAAAGCTTTACGGCCATTACGCTGTAAGCGAATCGCAAGCATAATACTCCTTTATTTATTTGTTCTGTGGATATTATAACTTATTCAGCGACATTTATCAAGAGAGCGTTTTAAACTCTTTGGGGTGCTCCTTCTTATATTTACGGATTGCTTCGCTTGCGGCCTTAACTTGTGCTTCCTGCTTGCTGTGACCGACCGCAGTTGCTTTTAGGTGCTCGTTGATATATACGCCAAGCGTAAAGCTCTTATCATGATCCGGCCCTTCTTCTTTTATAACGCGATAAACCGGCGTAACACCGTCAATGCGTTGAGCGAGTTCTTGTAAATAAGACTTTGAGTCGCGCCAAGATTCACTCTCGAGGATATCATCAATCTTCGACAGAGTGTTTTTGCGAATAAATGTCGCCGCCGCCTCATAGCCTTTATCTAAATAGATGGCGCCGATAATCGCTTCATAACAGTCTGCCATGATGACATGATGGGCGCGCTCGGAGCCGCGTTTTTCGCCTTTACTCAAGCGTACGAGTGGGCCATAACCAAGCTTTTCACCGCTAGCAGCGTTGGATTCCGTATTTACAAGTGCGGCGCGCCAGCTAGTCATAATCCCCTCTGGTTGCTGATATTTTTGAAATAAGAAATCTGATGTCACTAGCTCTAATACGGCATCACCTAAAAACTCCAGGCGTTCATTATGTTCTGTAACAGTCTTCTTATGCTCATTAACATATGAACGGTGAGTAAGAGCTGTAATTAAGAGGTTAATATCCTTAAAATTAATACCAAGTTTAGCCTTAGCAAACTCGCGATAGGCGTCGATCTGTTCTTTATTCATTATTTTTAATATTCCCCGCTACGAATTTTACGTTTAGCGATTAGCATTAATTTTTCGATATCCGCATATTCGATTGCGTCGAGTGCGTCCGTAAAAGTAAACCAGCGAATACCGTTCATCCATTTTTCTTTAGTTGGATGCTCGTTCTTATCTAATGACTGAACAAGATATACCTGCGTAGTCATAAGCACGAGTTTATCTAGACGGCGATATTTGAAATGAATTTTACCTAACCACGCCAAGACATCAACATGCTTAAGGCCGGACTCTTCGCCTATCTCGCGGACAGCCGTCTGTTTAGCTGTTTCGCCCGGCTCAATGTGTCCTTTTGGGATCGTCCAGCGGTTTTTACTATCTTGAATAAGTAGGATTTCAATATCTTTTTGATCTGGCGCCATGCGAAAAACAATACCACCAGCAGTCGGTTCACGCACGATCTCCTTAATTTCTGGCTTCTTGCGAAGAACTACCTGACGGAATTTTTCAAGCCTCGGCTCTTTATAAAGCTCAGTAGGCAATGCATCTGGAATCTTATACCCATTACGATGCGTTCTTTGATTACTTTCTTTTTTCTTATTTGATGATGTCACCTTCGTGACGGATTTTTTAGTCCTCGGTTTTTTCGGCTGGCTCTCTTGATTCCGCTTTCGTTGAGTCTGCTTTTTCATCGGACTTTTCTGTTTCTGCATGCTTTTTATTATCCTCTCCCCCAATGTTACGGTATGCAGTGCCCAGTACGCCATTAATGAACTTCGATGAATTATCAGAGCCAAAAGCTTTTGCTAATTCAACAGCTTCATTGATAGCAACTTTTGGAGGCACTTGTTCCTTACGGCGTGTTAATTCAAATAAACCAATCCTTAGAACATTGCGGTCAATTGGGGAAATGCTAGAGATTGGCCATTCTGGCGCCATCGGCTGCAATTCGTTATCGAGTTGCTCCATTTCGTCAAAAACCCCATGCGTTAAATCGTGAACAAAATCCACGTCACCTAACGCTTTTTGATAGGGTTCTATATTTTTTGCGACGATACTATCGATGTCGGCCGAGGCGTCGCCCGCCTTACTTCGGAATTCATACTCATATAAACTCTGAAGCGTAATTATTCTACCGAGATGTCGATTGCTTGCCACGTTCTACTGCCTCCCTTTTATTTCTTCTTGTTGTCTTTTTCGGCTTTACAGTCGCAGTTCTTCTTGCCGCATTTGCAAGTTTTAAGCTTGAGATTTGGTGTCGTTTTTGCTGTCTCGAAAGCTTTCACTGGTGAATGCTTGTTCACACTACGAGCTAGCTTTAGACGCAAATGGCTACGACGTAGACCAGTCTTGCGAGGGCTACTCTGTTTTTTCGGTTCAGGCATGTAAAAATGCTCCTTCTTTGATATATTACTTTGGAAACTAGTTTACTATATTTCCGGCACTATTGCAAGTAGAAGCGCAGGAAGCCTCCTTCATGCTATAATAATGGTTATGAAAATACGGAAGGTGAAATCTCGCATTAAATTAGCTTTGAGTTGCATTATTGCACTTGCGTGTGTGGTAGGAATTGGCGTTTCTGCATATGAAATAATCAGATGGAAAATAGACTCTGAACGCACAAAGATTCAAGAAAGCGAGATAAAAGTAGTAGCCAAAATTGACGAGAAAGACGATGACGACAAAACTGAGGTAGTCAAGCAAAAAAAGCCTGATCCTAAAACTGGTCCGTATTGGGACTATATTAAAATGAAGCTAATAGACGTCGACTTTGATGAGCTGCGAAAGCGAAATCCAGATACCGTAAGTTGGATTTCCGTGAGTGGGTCAAATATCAATTATCCGGTCGTGCAGTCAACTAATAATGATTTTTATCTAAATCACACCTTTGACCGTAGTTATAATGAGGCCGGCTGGGTATTTGCAGATTTTCGCAATCGTGTAGATGGGTCAGACAAGAATATGATTTTCTATGCGCACGGCCGCATTGATGGCACCATGTTTGGCACGTTACGCAATGTACTCACTAACGGCTGGCTAAGTAATCAAAATAACTTCACCGTACGCACTTCAAACGAGCACGAAAACGCACTCTGGCAGGTGTTTAGCGTATATCATATTCCAACAACTAGCGACTATATTCAAACCGACTTTGCGACAAGCGATGAGTTTGAGACGTTTATAAAAAATCTCATTAACCGTAGTGCATTTAATTTTCGTACAAATATCGATGGCACCGACCATATTCTTACATTGTCGACTTGTTACAGTGAGACTGAGCGCGTAGTTTTACACGCAAAGCTCATTAAGCGTTCGGCCAAGGAATAGTTTATTTGATAACAATATTCACAAGATGGTTTTTTGGAACCACGATAATCTTGGCAATTTCTTTGCCATTGGTAAAGGTTTTGACTTTTTCGTCAGCAATAGCGTATTCTTCGAGTTTATTTTTATCCTCGGCTTCATCGGCCGGGACCTGAATACGAGCACGAAGCTTGCCGTTAATTTGCACAACCAACTCAACTTCGCTTGCCGACAAATGCTTTTCGTCCCATCTCGGCCAAATATCGTCAGACTTAAGCTCTTCCAAAATTTCAGAAGCAAGGTGTGGCGCGAATGGCTTTAAAAGCTTAGCCAAGACAACGACATCTTCCCGATTAGCGCTATTTTTATATAGCTCGTTGACAAACTCCATTAATGCCGCTACGGCGGTATTGAAGTTATTTCGATACATGTCTTCGGTAACTTTTTTAATTGTCTTATGACGATAAGCAATATTGCCATCAGTCTCATTAAACTTTTTGTCAAAAGCTAGAGCCCAACAACGATTTAGGAAACGGTATACGCCGCCAATAGCCTCCGTGCTCCAAGCAGCGTCCATATTATATGGGCCAATAAAGAGCTCGTAGGTACGAAGAGTATCCGCACCATAGCCCTGGTCGATTACATCGAGCGGGTCAATAACATTCCCCTTAGACTTGGACATTTTTTTACCATCTGGTGCATTTATATAGCCGTTATAGAGGAGCTTCTTGATTGGCTCGCGGAAGTCCAAATAGCCCTCATCGGCAAAGAATTTACACCAGAAGCGCACATAGAGAAGATGTGCTACGGCATGGTCACCGCCAACATAGACGTCAGTTGGCGCCCAAAAGTTAACCTTCTTTGGATCCCAGGCCATTTTTTTATTGTGCGGATCCGTATAACGCCAAAGATACCAGCTCGAGCAAGCATAGCCATCGAGCGTATCGGTCTCGCGCGTCATTTCTTCGCCATTTACTGTAACCTTCATAAACTCTTTGGACTTAGCTAAAGCACTACGTCCAGACGAATCGGGCTTATAATCGTCGATTTTAGGGAGTAAAACTGGAAGTTGATCTTCTGGAATAGCATGAGGATTACCCTGTTTATCGTAAGCGATTGGAATTGGACATCCCCAATAACGCTGACGGGAAATTAGCCAGTCACGCATACGGTAGGTTACTTTAGTATTTCCAAGCTTCTTCTTTTCGAGCCAGGCAATAATGCGCTCACCAGCAATAGAATGTTCGAGACCGTCATATTCACCAGAATTAATCATGATGCCAGCGCCAACAATAGCACATGGGTTTTTATAATACTTAAAAGTGGTCGCATGCAATTCGTCTTGGACCTTAGCGAGTACTTCCTGCTCATCTAGCCATTCAACTTCAAATTTTTCGTCTGGCTCAAGTTGTTGCTTAATGCGCTTGTTAGACTTTAGCTGAAATGCGAAACAATAAATATCTTTTTCGATATATTCTTTGCGATTTGCGGCGTAATAATTATGATGAATGCGTGGAGTTTCAGCGATTAACTCTAGGTCAGTATAGCCGGTTTCCTCGCGGATTTCGCGAAGTGCACATTCTTCAGGAGTTTCACCCTTTTCGCCGCTACCGCCTACAAATAAGTGCCAGTCCCGGCCATTAGTCTTGCTCCAATCTAGAGTAAGGTATTTTTTTGCATTAGGGTCATAAACGACAGCAACCGTACCCCAAGTTTTTTTCTTCGCATCATCGCGCGCTTCACCGGTAACTTCCTCAATGACTTGGCGAATTGGCAAATCGAACTTTTGTGCAAACTCATAGTCACGCGAATCGTGCGCTGGCACAGCCATAATGGCACCTTCACCATATCCGGCAAGAACATAATCGGCAACCCAAATCGGAATTTTTTCATTATTTATCGGATTAATTGCGTAGGCGCCAGTAAAAACACCAGTTTTTTGCTTATTTTCTTGACGCTCAATTTCGGACTTCTTAATAGCGTCCGTACAATAGTTATCAACCTTAGGTTTCTGCTTGGCGGTAACGATTTTTCCAATAAGTTGATGTTCGGGAGCTAACACCAAGAAAGTAGCGCCAAAGAGCGTGTCGGGACGGGTCGTGAATACTTTTATAGTCTCATTAGAGCCGTCAATATGAAAATCTATCTCTGCACCCTCACTACGACCAATCCAATTCTTCTGCATCGTCTTAATCTTCTCCGGCCAGTCAAGCGAGTCTATCTCATCGAGTAATTCATCAGCATATGCAGTTATTTTGAAGAACCACTGCTTCATTTTCTTCTTTTCGACTTCGTGCCCACAACGCCAGCAGTGGCCATTTTCTACCTGTTCATTCGCGAGCACGGTCTGGTCGACCGGGCACCACCATTGATAGCTCTCAGCCTGATAAGCTAGCCCTTTTTTAAACAGTTGAAGGAAGCACCATTGAGTCCACTTATAGTATTCTGGGTCAGAAGTATTGATCTCGCGCGACCAATCTATTGCATAGCCAAGGCGTTTAGCTTGTTTGCGGAAGTTATCAATATTGGTTTTAGTTACTTCCTGCGGCGAAATGCCAGTTTTAATGGCATAGTTTTCGGCTGGAAGCCCAAAAGTGTCATAGCCAAATGGGCGCAAGACATTTATATCTTGCTGAGCATAAAAACGGGCCAAGCAATCAACAATAGAAAAATTACGAACATGACCAACATGTAGGCCGACGCCAGAAGGGTATGGAAACATCTCAGCAAGAAACATCTTCGGACGACTATCGTTATCTTTGGCGGCAAAAGGTTTCTCTTTTTCCCAACGCTTTTGCCATTTTTCTTCTATTTTTAGTGGATCATAATGGCTCATAATATGTTATTTTACCCCATTTATTAAGAGGTGTAAAATGTTTGTGTTTTAACACAAACACGAACAAATAGTGTATAATGTAGTAATGGCAAAACTTAAAACTGCGAGTGGAAAGAAAACGGCCGCCAAATCTTCGAACAAACGGACGGTAAAGTCGTCTAGTAAGAAGAGTAGGATGAGTCTCTATTCAAATTTAGCCTACAAGCGCCGTGTCAAGGAAGACATGCGCTCTCGTAAGAAGGCGGAAGAATTAGCAAAGCTACCGAAGAACCCAATCCTACGATTCTTCGCAAGACTTAGGCCAGATCGTCTTTTTAAGGCAATTTTTTCCCGGGAAGGTTTGGTCGGAATCTTGAAGTTTATGGCCGCTTGCGTTCTACTTATGATTATTGCTATCGGTGGCCTATTCTTATATTTTAAGAAAGATTTGGCCGAAATCGATCCAGAAGAGCTCGCGAGTCGAGTCCAGAATACCGTCAACACATACTACGACCGAAATGGAAATTTGCTCTGGGAGGATCGTGGTAGCGGTGATTATCGCTTAGTTGTCGATGGTAGCGAGATTTCGACTTATATGCGCCAAGCTACGGTCGCAATTGAAGACAAGAACTTCTATAATCACTCGGGTATAGATTTGGGCGGTATCGCGCGCGCAATCTATGTCACCGTCCTCAAGCGCGGCAACGTCCAAGGTGGCTCAACTCTGACTCAGCAATTGATCAAGCAAGTATATTTCTCAGACGAGGCTAAAGACCGTTCTTTTTCTGGCATACCGCGCAAGATTAAAGAGATGATTCTCGCAATTGAGGTTGAGAAAATGTATGACAAAGAGCAGATTATCACCCTCTATCTAAACGAGTCTCCATATGGAGGCCGCCGCAATGGCGTCGAATCTGCTGCGCAAACTTATTTCAATAAGAGTGCAAAAGATCTTGATTTGGCCGAATCAGCATTGCTTGCGGCAATCCCGAACAACCCTGGAGTATTAAATCCATATAATGTCGACGGTAACGAGGCACTGATTAATCGTCAACATCTCGTTTTAAACGCAATGGTTGACATGGGTTATATTACCCGCGAAGAGGCAAAAAAGGCGAAAGAAGTTGCAATATTAGACAAGATCCAGCCCGAACAGAATCAGTACGCTGGCATGAAGGCGCCATGGTTTGTGCTTGAAGTAAAGTCTCAGCTTGAGGAAAAATACGGCATTAAGACTATGCGCGAAGGTGGTTTCTCGATTACTACCACTATAGATTTACGTGCGCAAAAGCTTGCCGAAGCCGCTATTCGAGAAGGGGAAAAAGTATTCTATATAAATGGCGCAGATAATGCATCACTAGTGTCAGTCGACGTCGATACAGCACAGGTTATAGCGATGGTCGGTAGTGTAGACTGGAATAAAAAAGGCTATGGTCAGGTCAATGCCACGACTTCTTTGCTAGA
The DNA here is from genome assembly GCA_947303945.1 of uncultured Candidatus Saccharibacteria bacterium. Classification (GTDB taxonomy): domain Bacteria; phylum Patescibacteriota; class Saccharimonadia; order Saccharimonadales; family Saccharimonadaceae; genus UBA2834. Next base: position 44,150 of record CAMYZS010000007.1, read on the forward strand.
ACCAGCTTCATCAATTAAGCCGATTCTTGATTATACGCCACTATTCATGAAGCGTAATGGAGTAAACTATGCGCCTGGTACCATTCTTCGCGACGAAAACATTAACTCAATTTACTGTGCCGGCACTTACGGCAATTGTAGTGTAAAGAATTATTCTGGCCAATTCTATGGCAATATCACGATTCGTAAGTCTTTGGCTGGGTCATTAAACATTGGCGCTATTAAAGCTCTATATATTAACGGCATCGATAATAGCTTGAAGGTCGCACATGACCTTGGCGATAAGTCATACTGTGCAAATGGCGAGCAGGCTGGCTTGTCGATGGCGATTGGTGGCGGCTGTTCAGTGCGCCCAGTTGAGCATGCAAACGCCTATGCAAGCCTTGCTCGTGGCGGAGTTTACAAAGATCTCGTTTACTGGCTAGAAGTAAAGAATTCTACTGGCGACGTAATTGACTCATGGGAGGACACTAAAGGCCAACGCGTTGTCGATGCTCAGGTTGCCTATATGACGACTAGCATTCTAACCGATTGTGACGCTCGTAATTTTACTTTTGGTTATAATCTTGCGCATAATGCTGGCTTTTGTTCGAACCCGAGCGACGTCGTATTTGGCTCCAAGACTGGTACTTCAGAAAACGGTAACGGTCGCGCAAAAGATACTTGGATTATGACCGTTTCGCCCGTGCTTGCCACGGCGATTTGGAGCGGAAACCATGACGGTTCGCCATTATATGCGGATACGCACGATATTTGTTTCGCAATTAGCTCTGCCTATATTAGTAAAGTTCACAATCAAGTCTATGCAAAGGATGGTAAGTGGAAGAGGGGGCAACAATTCGAAGTCCCGTCGGGCATTAAACACACGACAATCAATGGCGTTTACGATTACTGGCCGAGTTGGTATACGCAAAAGAGCTCTGGTATTTCTTCTACGACTAAGACTTTCGACCGTATTAGTAAAAAGCTTGCTACAAGCTGTACCCCAGCCGAAACAAAAGTTGAAGCAAAAGTCACGAAAATAATTGATCCGATGACAAAGAAGGAGAGTTATACAGCTGGTGATTATAATCCAAATAAAAACGACGACGTCCATAGTTGTAGCGATAGAAGGCCGACAGCATCCATATCGGTTTCAAGTGTCGGCAACGAAGAAGACGGAACTGCTAGTTGGATAATTCGCGGCAATGCTGATTATGGCACATTTGAGTTAGCAAGCTATACGCTTACCGTAAACGGACAAACAGTGAAGTCTGGTAGCCTCAGTGCGTCTGGCGGATCTATAGAGCATATCACTACCACCAAGCCAACGAATATCACTTTTAAAATCGAGGATAAGGCCGGCTATACCGCGACTACTACTGGCGGAGCAAACTAATATTGCTTTTTAGCCCCTCTCTTTTTGAGGGGGCTTCGCTATTTCTTTCTTGTCGCTTTTGGTTTGCTGCGCCCGAGACTTTGTTTGTGTTTCTTATTATTCAATTTAGTCTTACGCTGTTCAGAAATTCTTGCGAACATCATCTTGCCGGCATTCGTTTGCAGATAGCGAACAAACTCAATTTCAATTGTTTCATTTTTTCCGGCGTATCGGTCCGCAGCATCAACAACAACCATTGTCCCGTCCGGCAGATACGCTATGCCCTGATGCGGATTGCTGCCTACACTAATTATTTTCACATGCAACTTATCGCCTGGAAGATATTCACTACGCAATCCTTGCGCTAAATCATTTATATTAATCGCATCAACATGTTCTGTTGCAGCAACTTTTGCAAGGTTGAAGTCGTTGGTTAATATAATTCCACCATGCTCCCTAGCCAACTCCAGAAGACGATCATCAACTTTTACACGGTCGCCTTCGTCGGCAAAGATTTCAACATGAGACAATTCGACGCGCTCAAGCTCGTTGACCACATCGAGACCAAATCGTGCGCGAGTTCGCTTATCAGTGTCAGACCCGTCAGCTAATAGTTGTAGCTCGCGAATTACTGAGCGCGGAATAAGAATATCGTCCCCTAAAAAGCCCGCCTTCGCCACCGACAAGATGCGCCCATCCATTAAAGTCGAAGTATCGACAAATACCTTACGACGAACCGTGCTATTAATGCGAGAATTTCCGCCCATAAAGCCCTTGATAGTTAACGCGGTAGTTTCAAGAAAAATTCCCAATATTATAATGTATGTAAATAATTCCATATTATATATATTATACAATTTTTACAGTAATAATCAAGTCACCAAAAAGGCCCCCTTTTGTTAGGGGGCGCTTTTTATCCTTCCGCTATTTTAATTGCTTCCTGAAGCACTTTTATACTCTTATTGAGTTTTTCTTGTTCCTCATAATTAAGCTTCAAGCCGATGCGACGAACGACACCATGGCGACCAATGACGGCCGGAAAGCCGTTATAAGTATCACTCATTTCATCATACGTACTAACTGGAAGAATGCGCTGCTCATCATTTAGGATACAATTAGTAATTGAAGCCATACAGCTACCAATACCGTAGTAGGTGGCACCTTTTTTCTCAATAATCGTATACGCTTCTTTGCGGGCATATTCTTCGATTTCATTCAATTCCTCTTTACTAAGAAGATCCGTGATTGGCTGACACCCGACATTTGAACTGCTCCAAATCGCAAACTCCGTATCGCCATGTTCGCCGACCTGATATGCATGAATGTTCTTCGGATGCACATGAAGACGTTGGCTGAGACGAAAACGCAAACGTGCGGAATCTAACACTGTGCCAGAACCAATAACACGCTCTGCGGGGAGTCCAGAATAGCGCCAAGTTAGATAAGAAAGAACATCCATAGGGTTACTTACCACTAAGAAAATACCATCAAAGCCAGCCTCCATAATCTGTCCTATCATATCCTTAAAGATAGCGGCATTCTTCTTGAGCAAGTCCATACGGGTTTCGCCTGGCTTTTGTGGGACGCCAGCCGTGATTACAACTAAGTCGCAATCACCAGCATCAGCATAACTACCGCTACGGATTTTTAAATAGCTAGGGGATACTGCGAGTGTGTCTCGGAGATCAATCGCTTCGCCTTCCGCATCTTCGGTATTAATGTCTACTAAAACAAGCTCGTTTACGCTCGTGCGTTGGTGGACCAAAGCATAGCCATAGCTCATGCCTACATTGCCGGTGCCAACAATCATAACTTTATTTGCCATTGTCTTTTAGTGCCCTTCTTGACTTATATTTTTAATTTTAGCATAAGTGGAATATTAGACAAGAGCCCAACAGTTGCAACCTAGTGGCCGAACTATATTCTTTAATTCAAGTAAAGTTATCGTTTGGTTAAACTTTGAAATATCGATTTTTGCATCCTTAGCAATTTCCTCGCCGCTAATCAGGCCAGCTTTAAGTTTATTAATTATTAGCTCTTCATCCACACTTACGCTTTGATGGTGTGTTTCCGAAGCTTTAATACCTAATGCGCGAGAAGTAAAATCTTCAAAGCTAATATACGGATGAGCCTCCCATAATAACATATTGCAACCCTTCGACATGGGCTGAGTTATATTGCCTGGAACTACATATAAATCTTTGCCCTGTTCGATAGCATATGAAGCCGTGCGTAATGTCCCGGAACGATCAGACGCTTCCACGATAACTACAATATCCGCTAGGCCAGAAATAAGCCGATTGCGTTCTAGAAAGTTTCAAGCATGCGTCTCATGTCCGACTGGATATTCGGAGATTATCGCCCCACGCTCAAGAATACGTTCAGCTAAACTGTAGTTTCCGCGAGGGTAAATCTGATTTATCGGCGTCCCCAAAACCGCAACCGTCGCGCCGCCTGCATCTAAACAGCCACGATGCGCGCAGGAATCAATACCATACGCTAAACCGCTAACTACAATTACTCCTATTTTTGCTAAATTATAAGCTAGCCGATAGGCAATTTCCTCCCCGTAGCTCGTACATCGGCGAGCGCCCACGATTGATACGACTTTTTGGCTATTTTGTTTTTCTGGAAGAGAGCCGCGGCTTCAGAGGTGCGTAGGCGCAGGCGTAATATTAACTAGTGGCTTTGTAAAACTATGGCTAAAAACACACTCTTTTATTTCCATAGGACAATATTAGCGCTTCTTATCACTGAAAAGAAAGCTCAAGTATATTGTTTTTATTATATTACTCTTCTCTACGCATTGGCGGGAATGGCACCCCCTCGCGCGCCGAAACGCCTTCAAATAGCCAAAAGTTGCGCTCCGAGTTGCCCCAACCACAGGTTGGCGGCATACCATATTCAAGCATCTCTACAAAATCCATATCTAGCATCTGCGCCTCATCGTCACCAGCATCGCGCATAGCCTGCTGACGCTGAAAGCGCTCGAGCTGATCAATTGGATCATTTAACTCCGAGAAGCCATTGCCCATTTCTGTGCCGAAAATAACTGGATGAAAACGCTCGGTTACGCGCGGATCTTCGGCGTGTTTCTTCGCAAGAGGAGACAATTCGACTGGTTCATGGATTAGCCAGAATGGGCCAACGGAATTTTTACGAATAATTTTCCACAAATAGTCGAGTAAGCGCGAGGCTTCGGCTTTTTCGTCAAATTTAACACTATTTTTACGTAAAATTTCGTGAATTTTCTTAATGTCTGGATTAAATACATCGATATCAAAGTTTTCTCTAATGATGTCAGCGAAAGTGATTTTAGGCCACTCGCAATCGAGATTAACTTTCATTCCATCATGCTCAAATTGAAGTGTCCCCCAAGTTTCTTTACAGACATATTTAATCATCTCTTCATAGAGCGCCATACCTTCTTCGTAGTCTTGATAGGCTGCATAGGACTCCATCGCAACATGCTCTGGAAGATGTTCTTCATCCATACCTTCATTGCGAAAGCGTGGGCCAATATCATAGACGCGCTCATAGCCGCCTCCAATCAAGCGCTTGAGCGGTAGTTCGTGCGAGATGCGTAGGTAATAATCCTGATTCAACGCATCCATATGCGTAACAAACGGATTAGCATCGGCGCCGCCAGTTGTAACCTCTAATACTGGAATGTTTATCTCAACAAAACCATGGCTGTTCAAGAATTGGCGCGTTGCGGTCCAGAACTTAGAACGACGAATAAAACGTTCGCGCACCTCGGGATTTACCGCCATATCAACATAACGGCGGCGAAGGCGTTCTTCCTTATTAGTAAAACCATCGCGACCTGGGAGCGGACGAAGTGCTTTAGTAAGAATGCGCGGCATATCGCAAAATACAGATATTTCGTCAGTCTTAGTGCGACCAACTTTGCCAGTCGCCTCCAGATAATCGCCAGTATCAAGCTTCTTGGTAAATTTAGCGGCATCATCCTTAAGAAGAATTTGGATTTGGCCAGAATCATCCGCAATTACTACGAAAGCAAGTTTACCAAAACTACGTATGCTAACAATTCGGCCGGCAACACAAACATCCTTGTCGGCATACTTATCGAAACTCTTAAGAATATCTCCGATTTTCGTATTACGGTTGGAATGTGCTGGATACGGATCAATACCCTCCGCTCGGAGTTCATTTAGTTTGCGAATTCTTTCATCGCGAAAATCTTTAAGAGTTGCCATGCTCTATATCATAACATCATTTAATTGATTAGTCGAGCATCACGTAATCCATCAATACCTTTGTAACACATCAGTGGAGTTAGGCATCACGGCACGCGTTTGACGACCTTCTGATGCTCAGCGTTGCCAAAGAACGAATTATCTAGATATTTGTAGTCCATTAAATAATCGTTTTTGAATTTCAGAATACGGTAGACCGATTCATTAATACGCTCTTCGGAAACATTCTTTTTAATACTCTCTATAGCAAGCTCTGGATGTGACGGCAATAATAGTAAGTCAACTCCAGCATTGATGGCTCGATAGTATACTTCTGTTTCCGAATAGTTATTTGCTAATGCGCCCATATTCATGCCATCCGTAACAATCAGCCCGTCAAACCCAAGCTCTTTGCGTAAAATGGTTTTATTAATCTTTTTCGATAGCGTTGCGGGCGTATTATTATTTGTGATTTTCGGAAGCGCAATATGGCCGATCATAATTACCTTTGCCCCATTCTTGATGGCATTTTTGAAAGGAACCAAATCCTCCTCATCCAACTGTTCGCGCGTGCGATTAATGACGGGGAGACTAAGGTGAGAATCGACCGCCGTGTCGCCATGTCCTGGGAAATGTTTATACGTAGCAATCACACCATTTTCCTCCAGCCCTTGCGCCAGTGCGAGTGACATCCTAGCGACAACTTCTGGTTTTTCCGAGAAACTCCGTCTACCAATAACCGTATTATTTGGATTCAAGAAAACATCAGCGTCTGGCGCAAAGTCAACATTTATCCCAATCACACGCATCTCTTCGGCCATCACGCGGCCGATTTCTTTGGCTAATTCCATATTATTAGTTTTGCCAACGCGATACATTTCCGGAATAATGGTTGCAGAATAATCTTGAATCATTCGAATACGTTGGACATTTCCGCCTTCTTGGTCGGTAGATATTATCAATGGACGTTTCGAATATGACTGCAGATTTTTAACAAACTTTCTCGTAGCAGATAGTGTGCCATAGTTATTTTCCATTAAAATATACCCGCCATACGGAGCAGTTTTTAAACGCTCAATTTCTGCTTCAGAGATTTGCATGCCTGGATTTTGAACAATCAGAAGCTGCGCTACCTTCTCGTCTAGAGTCATTTTTTTAATTTCTTCAGCAATCTGATCCATTTTGGGCTGTGGCTTAGGTGCTGATTCGGATTCAGGTTTTTCCAGCTCCTTTTTCGTAGTCAGATGTTCTGGCTGATTGGTCGCTTCTCGTTCCATCAGCAATCGTGGCGCTACAATAAAAGTTACCACGTAAAACGAAATTAAAAAGAGAACAAGAAGTAAGAAAACCTTGAACTTCATTGTCCTCCTTTCTTTTAACTAATCTTTACCATCAAGAAATGCGCCCGATTGGCGAGACCACAGATGGTAATACTCGCCACCTTTCTCGAGTAATTGCTGATGCGTGCCTTGTTCAATTATTTTACCATTTTCTAATACTACAATACGATCGAGACTAGCTATCGTCGAAAGACGGTGCGCAACTACAATACTAGTGCGCCCCCGCATTAGCTTAACGAGAGCATCCTGAATGAGCGCCTCCGATTCGGAATCAAGTGCAGATGTTGCCTCGTCGAGCACAAGAATTGGGGCATCTTTAAGAATTGCGCGCGCAATTGCAACACGCTGGCGTTGACCGCCCGACAGCTTAATACCGCGCTCGCCCACAAGCGTATCATAGCCATTTGGCAAATCTTTAACAAAATCGTGCGCATTTGCCAGCTTGGCAGCGCGAATAACTTCTTCCCGCGTAGCGTCTGGACGAGCGTAAGCAATATTGTCTGCAATACTGCGATGGAACAGTGAAGTCTCTTGCGGCACGTAAGCAATCGCTTCGCGTAAACTTACTTGCTGAACTTGACTAATATTTTGACCATCCACTAAAACTTCGCCATCCTGAACATCTGCGAAACGAAGAAGTAGTTTTGTGAGTGTAGTTTTTCCTGAGCCAGATATACCAACTAGACCAACGCGCTCGCCTGGTTCAATATGGAGCGTGAAATCTTTAAAAATTGGCGTCTTCGCATCGGCGTGTTGGAACGTAATATTTTTAAAGAGAATATCGCCTTTTTTAGCAACAAGCTCCTTGGCTTCTGGAACATCCTTTACAGCATCCTCGGTATCGAGAATCTGCGTCATTTCATAGGCGTCACCAAAAACTCTATTAATGTGTTTGAAAATATTATTAATATCCCATAATTCACGCATGATAGTCATGGAGTAGTTGACAATGAGAATCAATGTAGAAATCGTCAATCCAAAGACCGGAACACCGATAATCATAAAAGTCACAAGAATAGCGATGATACCAATGTTTACAATATTAAACCAGAGGTCGCGAGTCATCGTGCCACGAATCTCGGCAAGGCCAGCACTGTAACTAGCGCGGTTAAAGTTCGCATAGCGATGGCGCTCGTGCGATTCGCGACCATACGACTTAACCGAAAGAATATTCGACACAGAATCAGCAAGCTGACCGGTCTGTTTATTTTCCGCCTCGGCGCGCTCCTTACTTAAATGCGCAATACGATCGGAAGTTAAGGCTGAGCAGATAGTATATAACACGATGAAGGCAGTGAGTCCAAATGCAAACCATGGCGCGCGCGGAATCAGTACCACCATAATAAATACGACTAGCGAGATTAAGTAGACAATTTCGTAAATTAATACATCAAAGAAACGTTCAAATGAGCCAACGAATTTATTTGTCTGCGAAACAAGCGAGCCCGAGAATCTATCACTATGGAACTGCATAGACTGTGAACTAATTGTATCAAAGCAGATTGCAGAAAGATCATAGAGCACTTTTAATTCAAATTTCCAGCTCCAATATACGCGAAGCCAACCAAGTACAACACTACCTCCAAAGAATAGCCCTATTAATAATAACCCTTGAGGCAGAAGTGTTGGTACGATTTGGTCGTTTGGAATCCCGACCGAAATCGCATCGATCATATTTGCGAAAATTAGCGGGATTAAAGTTGTGCGAATTAGTACAACGATTGGCGTCGATAGAAACGTACCAATAGCATACCATTTGTATTTTTTTGACGTTTGCCAATAGTAGTACAGCGTGCGCTTCGCAACCGACGCGCGCTGCTTGCTATTATGTTTTGTTCTCATAAATTATATTATATCCTTTTTATTGCTTATTTTTATTAACGCGCGCAAAAACGCGCCATTTTGTATACAACGACGCGTTTTTAGAAAAGCAATTAATCAATGGCGGTAACTTTAAATACCTTACCATTAGGTAAAACGGCTTCTTCGCCTACCTTCTTGCCCAAGATAGCCTTACCGATTGGCGACTCATCACTAATTTTCCCTTCGAGCGGATTCGCCTCGACCGCACCAACTAGCGTATATTGACTAGTTTTGCCGGCGGACTCAAGTGATACTATACTACCCATGGCAACTTTCTGCTTCTTTCCCCCCTTGATAATCTTGGCGTGAAGCAAGATGTCTTGAATTTCTAAAATACGTCCTTCGACTACTTTTTGCTCACCGCGAGCAGCGCTGTAGTCTTCGTTTTCGCTAAGATCCCCATAGGAACGCGCGAGGGCGATTTTCTCGGCAATTTCTGGGCGACGGGCGATAAGCTGTTCAAGCTCATTTTCCAAATCTTTGCGACCTGCGGCGGTAATACTAACAGTCTTAGCCATATACCCTCCTTCCCTTAACTATTATGTTTAATTTATTATTAATATCTAAGAAAGTTTACTAATAAATTCATTTAAGGTCAAGAGCTTTGTTTCGCTAGTCTTACGGTTTTTAAATTCAACCTTCTCCTCGGCTAAGGTCTTGTCGCTAACAACAACACGATACGGAATCCCCATTAAGTCTGCATCGGCAAACTTCTCACCCGTACGTGCATTAATACGATCGTCAAGAATAATATTGTCTGGGGCTTTCGCGTAAAGCTCGGCAGCTTTTTTCGCGCCTTCCTCGCCAATGCCGACAAGGTAATATTTATATGGCGCAATTTCTTCTGGCCAGATTAGGCCTTTATTGTCGCTTAGCCTTTCCGCTATTACACCCATCACGCGGCTCGGCCCAATCCCATAACTGCCCATAAATACCTTCTGGCGTTTACCATCCCTGTCATTAAAGCAAAGGTCTAGTGTATCGGAGTATCTATAACCAAGCGTAAAGATATTCCCAACTTCTGCCGCTTTGCATTTTTCAAGGTTCTTTTCGTTCAGTCCAAGCTGCGCAAGGGTTTCCGGATTATAAACTTCCTCATTGATGGCAATATTCTTATCGCGATCTAGATAAATAATATCCTCGCCCGAATCACATAAAGTCTGAAACTCGTCACTATATTTACTAAAAGAACCACCCGATGCAAAAGTGCGAAATGTGCTGTCTCCTATACCTAGTCGGTCAAAGATTTTTAAGTAAGTCTTTACGACTAGTTCATAGAATTCTTCGTGTTGCTCGCGATTCTCGCTAAAACTATATAAATCTTTCATTAAGAATTCACGCGTACGCATGATACCAGACTTGGCGCGAAGTTCATTGCGGAATTTGGTCTGGAACTGATAAACATAGATTGGTAGGTCCTTATAGCTAGAGATAAACGTTTTCATTAAGCGCGTAAAAGCTTCTTCGTGCGTCGTCGCTAATCCAAGTTCGCCACCGGCATTTAGTTTTGTTTTAAACCAGACGTCTAGGACATCATCGTTCCAACGCCCGCTCGCTACCCATGCATCTTTTGGCTGCAAGCCAGTCATGCGGAGTTCCTCGCCACCAATAGCGTCTATTTCCTCACGTATTATTTGAACAATTTTCTCAAGAGTGCGCATGCCAAGAGGCAAAAAGTCATATACGCCCGCCATTTCCTTATAAATATAACCAGCACGCAAAAGGTATTTAGCGCTTACGCTAGTTTCATCAGCCGGCGCCGTCTTCATAGTCTTAGTAAACGATTGACTTAACTTCATATTTATTATCCTATCATACTATTAACACTTTACGAAAGTGTTTTTTGTGTTATTAATTTCAAGATTGCTTTTAGGCTAGATTGTCATATTCATCCATCGACGAAATAAGCAGCTCGCGCCCTTTATTACCGCCAGAGGAATCACCAACGATTCCTTGATCGGATAATTCATCTATAATCGCCGCCGCGCGGCCATAACCGATACGAAGGCGACGCTGAAGTAGCGAAGTGGATATTTTTCCCTCGCGGAGCGCAACTTCGACAGCTTGACGCTTGATATCACCCCCTGCGCCACCCATATCCATGCCGACCCCAGCAGAGCCTTTCCCGCCGAGCATAACCTGTTGGGAGGTAACTTCTTCATTATAGTCTGTTGGCGCTTGCTGACGTAGAAAATCGGTTACTTTACTGATTTCTGGATCGCTCACGAAAGCACCCTGAACGCGAATAGGTTTCCCCATCATTTCTGTAGTAAGAAATAGCATATCACCCGAGCCGAGTAGCTTCTCGGCACCACCCATATCGAGCATGACGCGAGAGTCGGTATTATTATTAACCGCAAAGGCAATACGGCCAGGAATGTTAGCCTTAATAAGACCAGTAACGACTTTAACCTCTGGGCGCTGCGTAGCGAGAACGAGATGTATACCGGCCGCGCGCCCCTTCTGGGCAATTCGGACAATTAGAGTCTCTAGTTCTTTGCCCGCCATCATCATAAGGTCTGCCATCTCATCGACAATAACAACAATGTACGGCATTTTGCCATTATCGTGTTTTTGTTTATTGCCATCATCGTCGGCGATAGTTGCCGATATATTATCTTTTGCCATTTTTTCGTTGTAATCTACAATGTTTTTCACTCGCGACTCCTTCATGGTCGTGTAGCGCGACTCCATTTCTTTGACTGCCCATTGCATAGCGCTAAGAGCCTCGGAGACATTCGTAATTACTGGCGCAAGTAGATGCGGAATAGCATCATAAGCGGCCATCTCGACCTGCTTAGGATCAACAATAATTAGCCGTAAGTCTGCAGGTGAATTATGATACAACATCGACATAATCAGAGTGTTGGTCATAACTGATTTACCGGATCCAGTAGTACCCGCAATTAGCAAATGTGGCATTTTAGCAAGATTCCCTACGATTGGACGACCAGAAATATCTTTGCCAACCGTAAAGGCTAGCGGCTTATCGGCGATTGCCTTATTCCATTCGCTAGATTTTAAGAGTTCATGCAAGCCAACGCTTGCGGCTTTATTGTTTGGGATCTCGATACCAACAGTACGCGTGCCTGGGATAGGCGCTTCGATACGAATCTTGTCTTTTGCTAAATTGAGCGCCAAGTCACGATCGAGCGTTGCGATTTTGCTAACTTTAACGCCTGCTGGCGGACGAAGCGTGTATTGCGTAATGCGAGGACCAACATTAGCCCCCTCAACTTCAACATTGATACCAAATTGCTCAAGCGTATCTTTGATAATAGCAGCATTATTATGCGTATCGCCAGGGTCGGCGGGAGAGCGTTTTTTGCTCAGGAGTTCCATTGATGGCATCTCCCAATTCGGGTCGCTTACCGCCAAAAGTGCAGTCGGCTCATCATTAACGGGGGGCTTTTCGGCTCGATCGTCCCTCTTGCTTAATAGACTGTGTTTTTTATGGTCGGCAATTTCAACATTAGAATTAACTTTGAAGTTCTTTAGGCCATCATCGCTTCCGTCATCCTCGACCCCACGAATGCCATTTGCGCGGCGCATAACTTTGGCATTCTTAGCATCCTCATCATTCTTACTAGTTTTAAAGATAGAGCCAATCTTACGAAATAACGTAGCTGGCGCTTCGGCATACATAAATAATGCTGTAATTAAGATTAAGACGATATATATAAAGATAGAGACACCGCCACCTAGCGACTTAACGGCAATATCATTGAGGCTCTCGCCAACTATGCCGCCCGTGGAGTTAGCTTGGCCGTAGCTGGGGACGCCAAAGATGCCACTAAACCAGAAAATCATCAAGATAGACGCTATCCAAACACTAGCGTCGAGACGGTTATTTTGAGCACGAAAAATCATTACAGCCAAATAAACCAAGATGATTGGGAATAAATAAGTTGTATATCCGAAAATCTTTAAGGAAACATCGTTTATAGTTTTTAAGACTGGCCCGCCCTTCCCCATCCAGGTTGCAACAAGGACAATCGCTACGCAAATCATAATAAGAGCCATAATTTGGCGCCAAAAACCTCCAGGTAGCTCATGTGAATTAGTTACCTCTGGAGCCTTTTTTCTTCTTCCGCGTTTTCTGTTTGCCATAAGGATATTATACCATAAAAATCGACCCCCATTCTTATGAGGGCCGATATAGCTATAGCGCTTATTAATTAATCACCATAAAGAGTGACCATTGTAGCAATGAAGCACAATATAAACGAAAGCGCGCCAAGTCCGACCCCAATAAAACTAGCAAGACGCGCGTTTGCGGTTTTGCCGTCCGCTATCGATTTAGCAATAAACGCCATCGCACAAACGCCTGCAGCCATAATGAAGGTTGGCAAGAAACTGTTAAGCCAGATATTCTTTTGCAATGTCCTGAAGCCATATTCTTTACCAATACCTATTGTAATAAGTGAATAGAGAACCAAGCAAACAAGGTCAACAATATAGACAAATAGAATCGCAAAAAATGTTTTTGCAATACAGTCCCAGCTTTTTTTAAGTGCTTCCCCATCGGTTACTCTGCTCAACGTGACAATTCCGACAATTCCTGCCACGAGCGCGAAAAGGGTGCCGAGAAGAGTTAGTCCCGTTCCGGTTAATGATAAGACGCTAACTACATTTGAACCTAGATGCTCCGTAAAGATTGGCATTTTAAAGCTCCATGCGCCGTCTTTACCGATAGTTGTAAACGCCGCTATCGATGCGAATATGCCAGCAAAACCAAAAAAGCAGGCAAGCGCAATCGCCCAGGCGTTCGCACATGCTAAAGATTTATGGTTAACTTTTAATTTTGGCATTTTGACCGGCGCGACGACCGGTGTCTCTGTTTCCGCCATATACACTCCCGTTATGTTTAATTACTTTCATTATACAACAAAAACGCCTAGCGAATACTAGGCATTTTTTGCTTATTCTTTTTAGGCTTTTTGATTAACGCCCTTCATGGATAGGCTGAGACGCCCCTTATCATCAATGGCATCCAGACGAACTTTAATCTCATCGCCAACCTGGAGTGCGTCCGTAACCTTAGCAAGACGCTTATCGCTGATTTGCGAAATATGAAGCATGCCGTCGATTCCTGGTAGAATGTTCACAAATGCACCAAAGTCTTTAATGGAAACGACTTTACCATTATAAATCTTGCCTGGCTCTGGCTCTTCAACGAGAGACTTAATCCAATTGAGGGCTTTCTCAATTTTCTCCGCATCAACGGCTGAAACTGTAATGAGGCCGTTTTCTTCAATATTAATCTCCGCGCCAGTCTCGGCGGTAATTTTATTAATAGTCTCACCGCCCTTGCCGATAATCGTACCAATCTTATCCGGGTTAATCATGAGTTTTTCAATGCGCGGAGCGTATGGGCTGAGATGATCGCGCGGACCATCGAGCACCGAAAGCATATGTTTCATAATAAACATACGTCCATCATGAGCTTTCTTGATAGCCTCGGAGAGTACGCTCACTGGTAGGCCATGCACTTTCATGTCCATCTGGAGTGCTGTAATACCCTCAGTAGTACCAGTGACCTTGAAGTCCATGTCGCCAGCAAAATCTTCTGCATCCATAAGGTCAGTTAGGACATACGGCTTATCGCCATCCATCATCAAGCCCATCGCGACACCGGCAACTGGGCGCTTTAGCGGTACGCCGGCATCCATCAAAGCAAGGCACGAGCTACAAGTCGCGGCCATAGAAGTCGAACCATTCTGAGACATAATCTCCGTAACACTACGAATTGCATATGGAAAATCTTCCTCGCTCGGCAACACCGGTACCAAGGCACGCTCTGCTAGATAACCGTGGCCAATCTCGCGACGACCTGGACTACCGATGCGACCAACCTCGCCAACTGTATAGCTCGGCGCATTATAGTGGTGCATATAACGGCGGACGCCGTCAGTAACTTCCATGGTGTCAACGAGCTGACCATAGCTAAGCGGAGCTAAGGTTACAATATTCATTGCCTGAGTGACACCACGAGTAAAGAGGCTAGAGCCATGGCAGCGCGGCAAAATGCCAACCTGAGAACTGAGTGGACGAACCTCATCTAGCTTGCGACCATCTGGACGAACACCGTCCTCGATAATATGTTTGCGAACATCCTTCTTTACGGCAAGCTCGAAGGCTTCCGAGTAATCAGCGCGGAAGTGCTCGTCATAGTACTCGGTCTTAGTAGTCATCTTTTCCTCGTCGGACATCTTATCGGTAACGCCAGCTTCTTCATCACTAATCTCTTGAGCAAATTCATCGTGCATTTGCCATTTAATTTCGTCAATCAATTGATTTCGCTCGACCGTATTCTGAGTGCGAAGCTCATCGCCAAGCTTGCCAACCATCCATTCGTCAACTTTCTTTTGGACTTCTTCGCTCGGCAAAACTAGGGTATATTCTTTTTCTTCGACACCAACCTTCTCGCGGAGTTCATTCTGGAGCTTGATCGCGGGTTGAATCATCTGAAGACCCCATTCGAGACCGCCAATAATGACATCTTCTGGTACTTCATTGGCGCCAGCTTCAACCATAGTAATACCCGTATCTTTACCGGCAACCACGAGATCGAGATCGGAAGCTTCGCGCTCTTCTGGAGTTAAGAATGCCTTATATTCGCCATTGACGCGACCGATGCGGAGGCCGGCGATTGGCCCATCAAATGGAATGCCAGCTAGCATTAGTGCGCTGGAAGCGGCGATCATCGCGATAACGTCCGGACGAAAGCTCGGATCCATTGAAAGAACCGTGGTGACAACTTGAACTTCTTGGCGATAACCCTTCGGGAATAGCGGGCGAATCGGACGGTCAATTAAGCGACCAATCAAGACGGCATTATCGGAAGGTTTTCCTTCGCGTTTGATAAATTTACTACTACTGATTTTGCCAGAAGCATAATATTTCTCTTCGTAGTCGATAGAGAGTGGGAAGAAGTCTTGCACGACTGGCTTGGTGCCAACCACAACCGAGCCGAGAATAACAGTATCGCCATAGCTAACAAGCACAGAAGAAGTAGTGCGGAAGCCGACACGGTTTACCTCTAGACTAAGAGGACGACCGCAAAAATCAGTTTCCACCTTGAAAGTTTTCTTTCCGCTGGGATTAATAATATCCATAATATTCCTTTCTTCGAGAAAATAATAAGTATCCGTAGCCGTATTTTTGCGACCGCACCATAGGGGAGCGTTACCGCAACGGGTATCTATCATTTTCTCGATATTTGATACTAGACATATTATATCATATCTTTCAAGGTTTTAGTGGGGTCTACCTAAGTTAACATCTCAAGTGCAACAAAAAGCATCGTATTCTTAGTTCCTGTAAA
>CAMYZS010000008.1 GCA_947303945.1 uncultured Candidatus Saccharibacteria bacterium
TTTTGTTGGCAAGTACTGCCAACTATTTTGTTGCAAAGGTCCTGGACCCTAACGCTTTGTAGATTTTTTGAAGTAAATGTGTTAGAATTTGCTTATTGCGCCCGTGGTGGAATTGGTAGACACGCTAGCTTGAGGTGCTAGTGGCTATTCAAACGGCTGTGCTAGTTCGAGTCTAGTCGGGCGCACCAAACCTAGTTCTGTTCTTAAGAGCCTGGTTAAAGACGTTTTCAAGAGGTTTCTTCCATCTGAAGGAGACCTCATTTTTGTTGTTAATTTCTAGGTTCGTAACCAATTTTCGTACTAACTGGTCCTTTTGCCATGAGTCGGCACTTTTCATCTTGTCAGCGAGGGAATCTAGCTGGTTCGTAAGTTCTTCCAGAATTTCTCGAACTTGGTCAGGATCGTAGATTTTGGCGCTAATATCGTCGCGTTCAGCTTGCAAAGCGGCTATCGCGTCGCGACATTCGTTCATTTGCTCTTTGACGAGTTTCTTGGCTTCTTCTGGCGCATCTTTGCCTAGATCTATGAAAGCCTGCGCTAATTCACCCTGAGCGCGCTTCTTGGCCTTAATAGCAGCATTAACGCGTAGCTTTTCTTCAAGTAGCTCGTTATGGCGGACGTCAATATAGTCATTTAAGTTATTGCGGAGTTCGTCTATCTCTTTCTTACCAAAATGTAGCGCTTCTAGCGTGTTGTAGAAGTGGTCTAGGAAGATTTGCGCGCGAACGCTCTTTTGCTCGCGTTTACATTCTGTATTACCGCAACGGAAGTATAGGTATTTCTTGCCGGTGCGTGATTTAGAGCGTGCTACATGCATGAAATTACCGCATTCACCACATCTCATGAGCTGGCGGAACGGAATGAAGGTTTTATCGTCTATCGCCTTAACGGAAGCCGAGATAACCTTCTTCAAGTTGCCGCGCTTCGCCTGGACTTCGCCGAATTGTTCTTCGGTTAGCATTGGCTTGAAGTTCGGTAGGATCTGGCGTAAGTCTACCTGTTGGCCAGCTTGTACGAGGATACCGTAGTAGAATGGATCGCTAAGGATTGCGCCAATCGTAGAATCGCTATCGTAAACATTAATGCGTTTTATGTTCTTATTTTTGCGCGTTAACTTCGTCATGCGATGAACGTTGTTCTGGCGCCAGTAATCTATGATTTCTCGCTGAGAATGTCCCTCGAGATACATTTCGAAGCCATGCTTGATATACTCAAAGTTATCGTCTGGCTCGTAATAGCCAGTTATTTCGCTACGGTTATAACCCCATTTTGGAATACCGCCAGATTTACCTTGAGCAAGGTTGGAATCGACGCCGCGCTGTACGCTCTCCGACAAATGCTCGGAGTATTGTTTAGACATCGCAAACATGATGTTTAGGAGTAGCTTACCGCTCGAATCGTTTGTAAATTCGAGCGTTGGAAATTTAAGGTCTTTAATCTTGCCGCTGTCTACCATATCGACAATCATTCCAGCCTCGAGCGAGTTACGCGCTAGGCGGTCTGGATGCCATGCTAGAATGCCGTCGTATTTGCCAGCTTCTAGATCTTTTAGCATCTTAGCAAAAACAGGTCGCCTTCCGGATATCTTTGCGGAATGCGACTCTTTAAGCGTGTCTACAACTACAATGCCTTTATTCTCGGCATAGTCTAAGCAGTCTTTAATCTGATCAGGAAGAGACTTAGCCTGCGCGCCAACATCTTCAGATGATTTACGAGCATATAACACATAGCGGAGTAATGGTCTTTCTTCGCCGTTTGTTCCCAATACAGACTTGCTTTTCATAGGAATTATTATATCATATATCACCTAAAAGAGGTAGCTCGGCGGCCCTGACGGCTCTAGTCCATAAAAAATCTCCGGTCGTGATCATGATCTAGCCGGAGACTGGTTTGTTTTAATAGTAAAATTCGACTTCGCCATTTTTGTTTACCGACTTCCATTGGTTCTGAGCGATACGCTCCGGTGTAACTTCAATGCTTTTGAGAAGGCTGAGTAATCCAGCGATAGCCGCGGACGTTTCTTTCTTTTCTTCGTCCATAAGGTGCTCCTTGCGTAGCTCACGAGCGTGAGCTTGTGAATGGCACGAACACTCCGCAATTAGCGTTCATGCGTACAAACAAAAAATGCGCACATTTTCTGCCGCATTTTCTAGGGCTTCGAGAGCATCTCTAAACTCGAAGCTAATTCTATTATAGCATGAATCTTCGGCTATGGCTTGTAATAATTGCGGAAGTAAGGTTAAATCAAGTAACCCTGCAAAGGGGTGCCGCAATTTTAACTAACCCACAACCAAATATTAACTTTAATCCTGAAGTACGTCCTTTAAAGGTTGGAGTTAGAAAGACCTTGCAGGGTTTTAAGGAGTATTTATATGAGTAATATTGGTATATGTGAATACGTTATCGGCGTAATTCACGATAAAGACATTTGGTATTATGTCGGAAAAAGTGACGCCAACGGCGTGGGTCTTAAGCCAAACGAGCAATATTCTTCGTTTTCGGTTGATGCTAAACATTATGATGACGAAGATATTCTGCGAGAGGAGCTTGAATCTCTACCTAAAACTTTAACTTACAAGATTCTGGAGCTTCAGCGTTGCCCGAAATGCAAGAAAGAGTTTACGGAGCACCCAGCCTTATCTCGCGTAGATAATGAGACGGAGATTTGCCCAGAATGTGGAGTTCGCGAGGCTATAGAAACATATGTTAGAAATGGCGCCCCTTCGTCATAATTTATTTATTATTAACTTCTCTAAATTCGACTATGCGTTCTTTGCGAAAGATAATATGACGGCCGGACAAGTATTGTTTGGATATGTATAGGTACTTATCGTCATACATCCAAACTGTTTCTCGTCGCCATCTTTTATCACTTCGAGAGCGCTCTGACTTATATCTAAATTCAATTTCTTTACCGATATGTTCTTCTAGAAAGCGGTCGAGTGTTGATATGTTTACAGGGCGAGCACTGCTTGATTCGGAGCTACGAATATAATCGCCAGTTTCCGTTCGCTTTATTACGCCCTCTCTTAATAATTCGTTGAGTTTCGTTTTTATAGAACTCTTTTTCGTGGAGACTCTATTTCCATATCTTCTTTTTAGTCTGTCACGGATAATCTTAAAATCGAATGGTCCAGTTATCGTCTTTAATACTTCCGGAACGGCCTCTTTAAGCGAGACATAGTATTGATTGTTGGCCTGGCTTTTTTCTGCCTGTTCGTTGATTTGCGTATTGGAGGAGTAGAAATATTGTCCAGTTGATGCGCGCTCTATTATTCCACTGTACGCCATAGAAAGCGCAATGCTTCTAATTGAACCAATGTTGCTCGATACGCTATTGCCATATTTGGATATCAGTTCTTCTCGTATCTCGTCGCAATTAAGGATTTCGTTCTGGCGCTTTTTCAGGACATTTAGTATGGCTTCTCGCATACCAATGTTGTAGCCTTGCTTTGATTCTTGTCCCGGAAGAAGCTTCGCGTTGATTAAGAGCATTAGATCCTGCACAGAATCAATGCCGCATTTTCGCAATTCTGAACATGCGGTCTTGGAGAGCCCTAGGATTTCAATTTTGTTTCCAAGTTTATTATCCATTCCTCTCCTTTACTTCCTATTGCAATTCTCGCTCAATTATTTCATCGGCCTCTTTACGAGAGACGACAGTATCGAACAAACCAATCATTTGGCCATCATTTGCGGCGCGTCCGCCAGCATATTCGAGAGATGCATCCTCAAAGCGTCTAAACTGCGCGATGGCGGCGTTTAATTCCGTCTGGTTAAATGCACCCACTTCGCACATCATATCGAATTCGCGAATTGTAAGGCCCGTGACCTTGATAAATAATTCTGGCTCAATATTTCGGATAACGTCGACAAGCGCTTGCTCACGATAATCGGTTAAGTACATGAATACTGGCACGCGAGTAATGAATTTGAGTAACTTTTCACGGAGCTTAGTCTTGAATGACTTTTGTTCTTTTTCTTCCTCAGAAATCTCTTTCTTTTCTTTTGGTGTAGCTTCGCGTCCTTCTTCTGCTATTTTGCGTTTCTTTTCTTGCAACGCTTTTTCGCGAGAGATAGTCTTAGTTAAGTCGCCACGCAAATTACGGAAGTCTTCGATCTTTTCAAGTGCCGCCATTAATTCTGGGTTATTAAGAATCTTTTCCAAGACAACGGTTGTGGTATCAACAAGGCGCGCAGACTGCCAGCGGCGCGCAAGCATCGTAGACGCTGTGCCGTATGTTGAGATATCAAGAATCTCATTTGCGTTCAATTTTTGCATCTGGTGGCCGTCATAGCAGAGAATCGGTAGGAAGTGTATAAATTCTTCCAAGCGCTCTTCAGGGCGGCGACGATCGCCTACAGCGCCTAATTCGTTGCTATAGTTCGCGACTAGTTTCAAAGCACGTGATGGAGCAAAGTCTAGTACATAGCAAACCGACTTCATGATGTTTTTTCTCATCGGATCATCTGTATCTTTTAGAGTCCATGGGCTTTGCGCGCGGAATGCGGTCTGGAAGTAAGTTTCTGGTTTATCCGTATTACGCAAGAACAAAACGCCACTCCAAGCTGGAACTGTAACGCCAGTCGTTAATTTACCGCATGATAACGTAATCGTGTTTGTAGATAGTCCATTTTTGATGGCGCTATCGACGGGCTCTTTAGCAAATTTTCCGCCAGGCGTATCACTACCAGCGGCACGTATAATCGTATAATTGCTAAAGAATGGATCATTATTAAGCATCTTCTCCATGGCCTTGCATGCGCCGACGCTTGGTAGGAACCAGAATGTGTGACGAAGTGACGAAAGTAGGCGCGCATCTTCAAAAGGAAGGGCAGGCGCTTTATGATCAAAACGATTCTCGACATCCACTTCTAGGTTTACACCATGAAGTATGTTTAAGAATTTCTGAACTTCTTTTTCGAGCTTAAACTTCCATTCTCCATCTACTTTTGTTGCTGTAAAGAATTTGTTTAAATCGAACTCATTAAACTCGCCCTGCATTGCAACTTCGCGTAGACTTTCCGGCATTTGATAGGTAAGCATTACGATTTGCGGTAATTCGAGGTAAGGGTTATTGTCCAATTTCCATTCTGCTTTGGCACGTTGCTCGTCAGCGTAGGTCCAGTTAAAAATCTGGTCTTCTGAAAATTCGCCATCGGTTAAGGCACGGAAAGGTGTTCCGGATAAATACAAAAAGCCGCGCGCCTTAATCGGCAAGGTTTTCTCAATCTCTTCGGTCTCATCATAGTCAGATGGAAGATTATCGTTCTTGTCATCTTCTGAAGTTAGCTCTTTTGCAGACTCGCGCCACGCACCAAAGTGGTACTCGTCAACGTAGATACAATCCCAAAGCGTCTCGTGCATTTTCTTATGGCGAGCCTTTACCTCGCCATTTAAGTTTTTACCGAGAACATCCTGGTAGCTCGCAAACCAGACAACCGGACGATTATCGTCGATTTCGTTCTCGTTCCAAGTGCTTAAGCCCTCGATAAATTGCCAACCATCAAAATCTTGGTGCCCATATAGATCCTTTTTCCATTCCTTTTCGACGCCTGGTTTATATGTAAGGACAAGAATACGTTTCCACCCCATCTTCTTTGCTAACTCGTAGCTCGTGAAAGTCTTGCCAAAGCGCATTTTTGCGTTCCATAGGAAGCGAGGAGGATCTTTTTCGTCTTGATGCTTTGAAAAATATTCAGATGTTCTCTCTACAGCTACTTCTTGTTCTGGGCGCATCTTGAAATCGGCTTTATCAGTGCCAGATTCTGGACGACCGTTTTTGATGCCGGCTATTACGGCGCGAACATGTTCGACATCTGTATCATACCATTCACCTGCTATCTGATTGATACCGAGATTCTTTAACCATTTATGGACGGTGTGATCAGTAAAATATTCGCCAGCTTTCGTAATGGCCAATTCGTAGTGCTCAATTTTATATTGTTTCTCTGGAGTTTTAACGAGACCTTCGCTAATGCGTTCATTTACGGCATCAAAATCGCTACCTGACTTTGTAACGCGCTCTGTATATCCGACTTTTACTCCGGGTTGGTTCGGCACGCTATAAACATAGATTTGTGGACGTTTTTGGTATCTTAACTCTCGGCTCATCTTACATCTCCTTAATCATTGATTTGATGTATTCTTGCTCATCGGGAGTGATATCGTAACGATCAAATAGTTTGTCGTCCGTCCATTCATGATCCATTGGTAAGTCAGGTACAAATGAATAAACTTTAGCAGTGGTATCTTGCGTAACTTTTTTAAGAAATACTAGGAATCTGAAAAATCTTGTCTTTATGTATTTGCTAAAATTAATGGCTTCTTGCTCATTATCAAAAGATTTTATAATTATGTAAGTCTCGGTACAGACAGAAGAAGGTTCTGCTATTGTTGGGCGAGTTAGCACTCTATTCGGGATATCACCGGAGCCTTCGTTGGCCTTAGGGAGTAGCACTTTAAATCTATTAATGTAGTTTTTGCCACTCTGTATCTGGGTTTTGTAGACATATCCTGTCTTTTTGTTTGCGTAAATCTTATATTTGTCAGGGTTGTTGATGTTGTCGAAGTTCGTAAAGTTCGTTGCTAATCCAAAAGGCTTACGGCTTGATACGACTTTATCTAGCGTACTTTCGTGGAGAGCTTGTACTTTGCGAAGAATCGGAATTGCCTCATTCCAGCGAATAAGCGTATCGTATTCATCTAGACGGCGTTTCATAGGTGGGCGCTCGTCATCGCCGATTATGGTAGTAATTTCGCAATCACCAGAATAGTCCTTTTGCCAAATGAAGTAGTTGACGCCGCCTTTGATTTCAACTCCAGGGAAGCAATCACTTGCGTCTGGATAGTCGACAAGCTTCTTAATATGGCGATCATGAAGCATTTCATCGCGAAAATCATCTAATCCTTTACCGCCGGCAAACCATCTAGAAGGTACAATGAAAGCCATATATCGAGGTTCTAGTCTCTTAGCTTGACGAATAAAGAAGTGATAGATTGGGGCTGCGCTAGCACCGTTACCACCATCACTCAATTGATATGGTGGGTTACCTACAATTACATCGAATTTCATAGTTTTTACCTCCTCAGGTTTTAAATGGATAAAGTTATACGCGTGACGTTCGCGCGTCTCATCGCGATCAAGCTCGCTACCTTCTTTGTTGCCACAATAAATACAAATACTATTCTTATAAGTATGTGGACGGTTATCATAAGAAATATTGCCGGCAGGCGTATCGAATTTAGCAATCGATTTTTCACCATTTGCATTCTTGGAGGTATAAAGACTTCTTCGGCTCATAAGCGCAGTTAAAACAGTGAGAGCGATGCCGTAAAGCATATTATGAAAGATATGTTCGCGGCGCTTTTCTTCATCTGGAAATTCATCTCGAAGACCAACCATTAAACGTTTAGCGATCTGGCGGAGAAAAATGCCAGTTTTGCATGCTGGATCTAGCCATCTAAGGCTTGAGTCTTGCCACACTTCGTCCGGCAGTAGATCAAGGATCTTGTCTACCAGTTCTGGTGGCGTAAAGACCTCATCGCTAGATAGGTTTGCTATACAGTCCAGAATGTCTGGAACATGGCCACCCTTAATTAAGCGCGTGAAAAGATTCACTTGGCTCTTCTCATTCTCCATGAGTCATCTCCTTATAGGATACCGTCGGGTATTCCTTTATTACTGATTCGATTCCTAGCTCCATGTCTGTTAGTGCATAAACGCGGCGCTTAAACAGGCCTTTTGCTGGCGTAGAATATTCGGTGAAAAAAATCTTATCTGTACCGTTCAGCATGTCGCCAACGATCAGATTCGTATCCATAATTTCTTCCATAGCGAGCAAAAACTCTTTGGAAGTTTTCTTCGGGAGATAATCAAAAATCACGCCCCGTAGGCGTTTTTTACATTCAGCAATATTATCTTCGGCAATATCTACGCCGTAGATAGTTGATAAGACTTTAAGAACTGAGAATTCGCGATTTTTAGTGTGCCATTCGATGCGGTCTTGTTTTAGATGATCGAGACGCTGGCGGAGAATAGCTTCAAGAAAATTGCCGTCACCACAGGCCGGTTCGAGGAAGCGCCAATAGCGATTAGAAGTAGCCTGAGTCAACGCTAAGATATTATTTACTTCGCGCTCACTCGTAAAAACCTCGCCACGGTTACGTACTCGAGATTTTGACTTGATTTGTTTAGACTTACGCTCTTTTGGAGCTTCAGTTGACATATGCCTCTGTTGCGCTTTCTTTACAACAGAGCTTTTGTAATAAAAATCAGGACGCAGTCTGTCGCGTCCTGTTACGTGAATCTAAAACCTGATTGGACGCCCCAGCTGAGTCCTAATCATTTTACAACAGAGACATACATCTTTATTGTCTGAGACGTCCAAGCATATGTACGTCTCGACAGAAAAGCATGCGCCTCTGTCTTGCCTGTTGTAATAAATTAATTTTGATTAGGACTCTTTAATTATAGCATGAAACGCAACATTTTTGAAGATGCATAAGGTGTTGTATGACATATTTTATCCACTCGTGTCAAGAAAAAATCCCACCCCTATTTTCTGCACAATAACTGCTCGAGCACCGTTTGTGATCAAGTGGTGATTTTGCTTGCTTTTGGAGTAGGATTATTTCGTAATTAGAATAGTCAAAAATCGTCGCCGTAGCGCGTCACATCTTCCGGCTCCGCCCAAAGCGATCGCTTCATGACTCTCCATTTGCGCACATAATAGAGCGCCACAATAGCATCGTTAACATCGCGATTATTTAGCACGCGTGGGATGTATGAAAGTGAGAAATGGTACCAAGTGTCGTCTTCGCCATCAAAGTGGGCAAAAACGCGCTTACCGCGCCCCAAAGTGGCCGGTAAGTTATTGATGCCTAGTAGCGTTTCGTCCGAATATGATCTAAGCTCCCATAACGCGTCGCGGACAGGGGAATCAACAAGTTCCATGCGCTTGAATTTTTCATAGTCGCGCGTCGACAAGTTGCCCTTATGGGCTTCCATGTATTTGCAAAGCTGGCGCTTCGTTACATATATTGGCTCACCGAGCTTTGTTTTCTTGAATATGCGGCGTTTCGCCATAATAACCTCGTTTCTTTAGAGGTTGCGCCATGAGGGCGGTATAGCTATTTCTTTTTGTGGTTTTTGTTTATCTCGTTAGCAACGGACTTTTTTGTTTGCTCGAGATATGAAGCAGGATCTGGATATGTAGAAAAATTTCGTTTATATTCTTCAAGATTCGACAGCAGGCGCTTTATCGCCCAGGCGTCTTTCCAGAGATTAACATGAGGTTGTACGCTACCCATTCCGAAATCAGCTTCGTCTTGTACGTCACTTATTACTTCTGATAGATACAATAATGTGAAACAATTAACAATCCTCATCCCGACATCTGGGGCGCTATTGATGACCTCGTTACTTTCATCGCCAAAATACAACTTATCCATCGTCGTATTAAGTGCGTGAGCAATTTTAGCCAAATTAGCAGTGCTCGGCTCGCGCACGCCGCGCTCAAAATCGCTAATCATGCTGTCTTTGATTTTTGTTTTATCGTATAAGTCTTTTTGGCTCAACTTAAGACTTTCGCGAGCCGCGCGTATTCTTTTTCCGAGAGCTTCTTTGCGCCATTTATCATCCATTTCCTGGAACCTCCGTTATCTAATTATTGAAGATATTATAACGCATTCGTGAAGATTTTACTATATCGTGAAGGCAACTTAACGGTCTAATGTATGTCGTTTAACATTAGCGTGTTCATATTTAACTATTTTTCACCCCTATAAATGGAGGTATTTAACTTTGGATTTTCAGGCGAAAATGTAGGTAATATCAATTTTAATAAGGAGCTACAAATATGAAACGAAGTCATATTCAAAAGCTAAGGCCGTTCAAGTATTACGACTACCTGAACGGCGCAAATCTCGTTGGCTCAGAACGCTATCCCGAGCTCCAACCTACCAATATTATACCAGATAAGGTGGTAGGTTTTAACGAGAAGAATTCCGTAAAGGATCCAGGGCGTTATTATCTGGATCACTTTATCGACGACTACCATTTCGAGCCAGTCTGGAGCAACTGCGATAGATACCTAGACAAGTATCGTCAGTTTAAGGGCGTTATTACAACAGACTTCTCGGTCTATCGCGATATGCCACTCTGGGTGCGCAAATATAATGTAGGTCGCAATCGTACTATTGCATACTACCTACAAAGGAACGGTATAAATATCGTTCCAGTCGTGTCGTGGGCATACCTAGAAGATTTCGAGTGGTGCCTTGACGGAGTACCAAAAGAGTCATCTATCGCCATTTCTACCAATGGTTGCATGTCTAACTTTATCAGTAAGAGTGTGTTCCTGGAAGGTGTGGACAGGTTGCAAGAGATCCTACACCCTTCGAATTTAATTATTGCCGGCGGTCCACTCCCGGAGCTAGACGAGAAGTATGATAATATTCGCTACTACAAGAATTTTTCTCAACGTCTCACGGAAAGGAGAAAACATGGGAAGTAGTGGATCGTACCTAAAAAGTGGCGGCTTTACTAGCCAGGAATGGGAACAGGTCGGAACGATTAAGGGCGTCAAAATCGTAAAGAAGATTGGCATTAAGAAATGCATAAAAGGCAACCTACCGTTCTTTAGTAATACACCAGGTACAGCCTATGTCTTGCTCGATTCAGACGGAAAATTCAGTCAGTTTAGGCAATATGGAGAAGATCGAAAAGTTAAATTCGACATAGACTATGGCCGCCACAATAGCGCCAAGCCCTACTTACATATGCATATGTATGCCGGCAAAACTAGGCCAAAGCCAATCCCGATCACTAATACTAAAGGTGATATAATTAATAAGAGCCTATACGAAAAGTATAAGGGATTCTTGAAAGGAATTAAGCTATGACAGAAGCTCAAGAAGAAGCTAAAAAAGAATATCTTGAAACTCTCGACCACAATGGCGAGATAGAATTCATGTATAATGGATTCTTCTATCACATCGAGCCAGATTATGGCAAGGAGGACACATATAATATCTGGAAATTCGCCGACAGATACGAAGGCGGCGGAGAAATGATCGCGACCTGTTCACCGGCCGTATCAGTCTTAGAGGAGAAGGCCTTTGATGGCAAAACTATCCTCGAGATTGAGGATGACATGACAGAATGTATCCTTCGTTAATATAGGCAGTCATATTAATAGCTCTGCGCACAACAGAGCTATTTTTTGATGGTTCGTTTACAAGCTAAAAGTAGACGAATTTGCCGTCTTCGCAGGTGAAGCCAACTTTATTACACTCTCTTTCTTCCGGAGTTCGCTTTTTATCCGCTTCTTCCATTTTTTCTAGAGTGTAAAATAGTTCGGCTAGATTCTTGGCGGCTTCCGCGCGTCTCGCTCTTTCTGTTTCGGATATTCTAGCATTATCTTTCATTTCAATTCCTTATTCTTTTTCTGGGCATGATAAAGGTCGATTATAATCCTCGCAAACTCATCCAGCTCTCTCCGGGCTTGCTCTGGTAGTTCATAATAACTGATTGCTGATACTGTTTTCTTTTCCATAGACACTCCTTATTATTAGTGTCTTCATTTTATAACATTGACATTGGAAGCTCTTAAGTAGAGCTTTTTCATTGACAATGTATCTATTCGCTCTATGCCGTTACCTCTGTTAGTATTATTAATAGTTCGTAATTGGTTTCGTTGTCATGGCTTTAATATATAAAATCTTGCAGTTCAGGGTTAAGTTTACTTTCGACCAAATTGAAGTCTGGCCGCCATGTTGGATTCACAATAACGTATTCAACTACCCCACAGAGAGGTTCGTAGAGATTTAGATACCGCGCACCAGAATGAATTCAGGTCCTCTTTGAGGCCTTTTTTCATCTGTTCTGGAGCGGTTCGAGCCGCCTCTTTTTTGGCTTTTAAGGATACTTGGCTTTTTCGGCCACTGGAACTATTACTTGCATTATTATGGAGTTTGCATTATGGTGGGGGATAGAGATATTGTCTCTTTATGCTCTTTATTTTAGATTGCGCAGGAAGCGAAGGGGGTGTTGGTTTTGGCGGCTATACTAGAACGTGACGCGCAAGTTTTAGCGTTTTTTAAGGAAGATGGAATTGGGATGTTTCAGGAGATGCTTCATGAACTCCTGAGTAGTATCCATGGCTCGGGTTTCTCGTTGACGATAGCTATAACAAATGCAAATGCTGATGATGTATCTGATCACTGTTGGGAAGTCCTTACGAGACAGCATGAGTGTGAGCTTGACGATGATTTTATCTTGCGAATGGAGGAGGTTGCGAAAAATGCGGCTATTGCTGCGATAGGCGATGATGAAAATCGTCCGTGTGCCGCTGCGCTGATTATGGACGACTTTGGTCAGTTATTCGCGGCTTGTGGAATGGTCGCTTATGGCCCCGGCGTAAGAGGATGGCGAGAGAATGCGGAAGACATTGGAGTTAAGAGAATTCTTAATGATGACGTCTTGAAGGGCTTTGATTCAGCCTACTCTTACGAAATAGCTAAAATATGCGGTGAAGTCGTGAACGATAATAGAATATTTGATGGTAGGATATGGTCCGATTGCGTTTGGGGTCCGCTCATCTTTAATGGATAAGCCATAGGTATGCGCAAGAAGCTCTGATGACCAGTTATGGTTGATAGGGCTTCTTTTTTTATGGTTCGTAAAGATATTTATTCAAGCTATTATACAATAACCATTTTGGGGCAATTATGGTATTATGGGAGTAATAAGAGTGAGGTGTGATGAAAAAAACATATTGGCTAGGCTTGGCTTTTGGGGTGGTGATTGGCGTAAGTATGGGGCTAACGGCCTTTGCGGAAGAAGCAAAAACAAACTGTATTGGCGATGAAAGTGGCAAGACGAATTGCGTATCTCCGGCGATAGAGGAAGAGCCGATTGGCGCGGCAAATTTAGCCGTTGATGTAGATGAGATTTCGTTTGGGAGAATTACAGAATTGGGGCGTCGCTATTCGAAGACGATTACGATTAGAAACAACTCGAGCGAAAAGATTACTATCAATGTGGAGAAGGTTGCGTACGAAGAGGGGATAGACGAGTCTTTGTCAGCCTTGGATTGGGTAGCTTTTGTGGGCGGAAAGCGTAAGTTTGAGATAAGAGGGAAAGATAAGTTGCAATTAGGCGTACGGTTGATAGTGCCAAGCGGGGTGGTTGGTGGAACATATTATGCAAAGATAAAGATATCAGATGGAAACGAAGATTTAGATAAGTACGTCACGGTTCGCGCTGATATTGTGACGGAAGATTATAGATATGGCGGGGAGATTATTGGGCAATCAATTAGCTTTGTGAATTTAAGCAAGAAAGTGTCGACGCGTGCGTTATTGAAAAATAATGGAACGGCGGGCATCAAAGTAAAATATACAGTTAATTATAAGAATGCTTTTGGGTTACCAGAATGGAAGAGTCTGAAAGAAGAGAATATTGAATTATTGCCAGGAAGAGAGTTGGATCTTTCAGTTGAGGGCAAAGATGAGGTTGGTTATGGCTTCTTCACGGTTGAGCAAAAAATTAGTTATATCGACGCAGAGGGGCAAGCTAAGGAGGCGATTTTGAGCCATGCGGTAATAAATTTGCCGTGGTGGAGTTTAATGATTATGGGGGGTGCGTTAGTTCTAACTATTGTTCTTGTGATTGTTGTGAAGAGGCATAGGTACAAGGTGGAGGAAGCTAAAAAGAAAGACAGGACGAAGAAGTCTAAGCGGAAGCTTTTTGTAGAGGTAGTGGAAGACGATTAAGATATGAGGCCAGGGATTGGCTTCATTTTTTTCTTTTAAAAAATGGTGAGTCCGGCTTCGATTTTCAATTGTTCAAATCTGACCGTCTCACATTTTTTCTTCAAAAAAATGGTGAGTCCGGTGAGACTTGAACTCACGACACCCTGCTTAAAAGGCAGGTGCTCTAACCACCTGAGCTACGGACCCAATATGTGTTATTATATGCTGTTTTGTGTTGAAAATCAAGTTTTTGTGGTTATGAGTGCAGATGTGGTTCGGGGTTGAAAAAGGTTATGGGGGCAATAAAAAAGGCAGCTTCTCGAGCCGCTGCGCATTCTCGTAGACGCGCGATTGCGCTTCGGTGGAGGGATAAACGTCGGAAACTGAGTCGATGCGGCGACAGGTGATAGTAATTCCAGGATAGAACTTATAGTCGTCATCAAACGAATGATATATACTTTTATTATGAAAACGCTTTCTATTTCGAGCTTTCGAAACTATTGGGTTATTGTTTTTAGGTTTATCTGGGCAATATTATTGTTTACTTTGATTCAGGTTTTACTATTCAACTACGTAATAAGTGAAGATGGTGGCCTAGGGCTCGATGAGGGGCCATCAACGGCGGTAAAGATTATAATTGGTGCTTTATTGGTTTTGGCGGTTATCGACCTATGCAAGTTGCTTATAGCTTTGTTTGGCCGCGTTTTTATTTATCGAGATACTCTACGCGATAAGGAGATTAAAGTAACATCTAGTACCGATAGCGACGGCAGGAGCAGTGATTCGTATAGTTATTATCTATATTTCGAGGGATTATTTGGCAAATATCGGAAGAGAATTGAGGCCTCTGCGCACTGTTATGGGGAGGCGCATGTTGGCAAAGAGTATTACGTTGGCGTAGTTAATCGGAAGCAAAGTAATCGGATATATTTGGCGGATAGATACGAATTGTCGCCAGTTGCAAAAAGAGCACTTGTGCAGGATATTAGGGATTTAGGAAAGTGCGCGCATTGGCGATGGGAGGCACCAGAGGAAAAGCCAGTAGTGAACGATGGTGGCATAAAGCAAATTACAGCGAAGCAAATCGTGGAAGATATGGATAGTTATGATAAGCCGATTGGGAAGAAAAAACGTTCATTTGTTTCCGAAGTGGCGACTTCGTGGGTGTCAATTGCGCTAATAATACTTGTGTTGGGATGGATAGTGTTTCGTGAAATATCAACACCTCTTCGGTTAGTAAAAGGTATAACTAGTGCTTTTTGCGCTACGCTATTAATAGTAGTTCCGATATATTTATTCACGACGAGAGATGAGAGGAATAGGAAGAAGGCTATTTTAGCTGGCCATTATCGGGTAACTTTGGAGAAGGTTGTTGCAACGGAGAATTATGAGGGAGTTAATTTTAAGTTTCGTCATGTGCACGAGTTGATGCCAGTAAGCTTAGCGGGCGGTGATGCGGTAAATTTGAGCCGATCGAAGTTTAATAATGTGCAAGTTGGCGACATGCTGTATGTTGTCTATTTGGAGCATGACGGTACGTATCGTGGGCGTAGTATTGTGGCTGTTTATCAAGAGAAGCTTGGTAAACTTGATTTTGGCTTTGATGTTGAATGGATTGATGGTCCAAAAATCGATTCCGCAGGGGCATAGCAACATAGAATCTTGCGAAAATCCTAGCACTGTGCTAAGATAAGCGCAGACTTTATGGGCGGTTAGCTCAGTTGGCTAGAGCGCGTCTTTGACGTAGACGAGGTCATAGGTTCGAATCCTATACCGCCCACCATATTAAGAGATTATGATTGTCTATCTCGGCATTTTTTTCTATCATTGCTCGGTGAGTAACCGCGCAAGTGAAGAAAATACCAAGCTAGACAACCCTAATTTTCTGAGTAAAAAAGAAGAGAGCACAAATCTTGATGATTCTGGTTTCTTCGTAGGTATATAGTCTTCAATAAGCTAAAAGGGCGAGGAATATAAATGAACGATAAGAGTAAAATTCGTAATGTGGCGATAATCGCCCACGTAGATCATGGAAAAACTACTTTAGTGGATGCTCTCTTGAAGCAGAGTAATACTTTTCGCGCTAACCAAGCCGAAATGGATCAAACTTTGATTATGGACTCTGGCGATCAGGAGCATGAACGTGGTATCACGATTACTGCTAAGCAGACGGCGGTATTCTATGATGGTTATAAGATCAACATTATTGATACGCCAGGGCATGCTGATTTCTCGGGTGAAGTGGAGCGTACGCTCAATATGGCGGATGGTGTGCTTCTAATTGTAGATGCGCAAGAAGGGCCAATGCCGCAGACTAAATTTGTATTGCAGAAGGCTTTAGAGCTATCTTTGACGCCGATTGTGGTGATAAATAAAATTGATAAACCAGCGGCACGTTTAGGTGAAGTAGAGGATGAAATCGGTGATTTATTCTTGGAGTTGGCAACAAATGAGGAGCAGCTGAAATATCCAACGTATTATGCGATTGCGCGTGATGGCAAAGCTGGCAAAACGCCTGAGCTCGACAATGATTTGCATGTGATTTTTGATGCAATTATTAATGAAATTCCAGAGCCGCAAGTAGATAGTGACGACTCTAAAGGCGCGCAGTTATTAGTGGCGGCCTTGGCGGCAGATAATTATCTTGGCAAGTATGCAATTGGCAAGATTTTTCGTGGCAAACTAAAAAAGAACGAAGCCGTTTCGATTATGAAAGTTGACGGCTCAGTGACGCGCGGGAAGATTGATAGTCTATACACTTATCGTGGTCTGGGGCGCGAAGAGACGACCGAGGCGATTGCGGGCGATATTGTCGCTTTGGCTGGTCTGGGGGCGGCATCGATTGGTGATACGATTGCGACTGGCGATAATCCAGAGGCTTTGCCGACAATTGAGCTTGAGGCGCCGACTTTGAGTATTTATATTGGACCAAATACTTCGCCACTGAAGGGCCGCGAGGGGGAGTTTACGACTTCGCGCCAGATTGGCGATCGTTTGAAACGCGAGCTGGAAACGAACATTGCTTTGCGTCTTGAACCGCAAGGTTTAGGTTATAAGGTTTCGGGTCGTGGCGAGCTACATCTTTCGGTTTTGATTGAAACAATGCGCCGCGAAGGCTACGAGATGGAAGTTGGTCGTCCGGAGGTTGTCTACAAGATGGAAAACGGCGTAGAGATGGAGCCGATCGAGGAGCTGACAATTGAGGTTGCGTCAGAGTTTGTCGGTGCCGTTTCGCAAGAGCTCGGCATACGTAAGGCTGAACTGATCGAGCAAGAGATGACTACAACTGGGGGTGTACGTTTTCGCTATATCATCACTACGGCGGCTCTGATTGGCTTACGTAATAGTTTATTGACGGAAACGAAGGGAACGGCAATTATGAATACCTTGCCGAAAGGCTACCAGCCAGTTACTACGCACTATCGCCAAGAGCGTAATGGTGCGTTGGTGGCATCTGAGGCGGGGCAGAGTACAGCATATGCGCTTGATGCGGCGCAGGCGCGTGGTATTTTATATATACCGCCGCAGGTCGACGTTTATATGGGTATGATTGTTGGATTATCAAAGAAAGATGAATTAGATATTAATGTTTGTCGCGAAAAACAGTTAACAAATATGCGCACACATGCTTCGGATGGGGCGATTCAGTTGACGCCGCATACACAGCTTTCGCTAGAGCAATGTTTGGACTTCTTGATGGAAGATGAGCTTTTGGAAGTAACACCAAAATCTCTCCGATTGCGCAAAAAGGAATTAAATCCAACGATGCGTAAGCGACAACGCAATCATGCGTCATAGCTTATGCTTGACGATTCGGGCTGAAAATGCGAAGAGTGATAGGAGAAACAGAGTCTGATGAGGATTACTAGTATTATAAGCCGACAGTTTAGACTTAGAGCGAACGGCTTGGGTCACTTGCATGAAAAAGCCACCGGATTGACCGGTGGCTCAAATTTTGTTTAGTAAGCTACTTCGTCTCTTCTTTATTTCTAATACGCCCTAATGGGAACCCCAGGAGGAAGAACAATATGGGAAAAGACAGTGGTTTCGTCGAGAGCAGATATAGGAAGGCAATGTAGGCAAAAATGCAGAAGAGCGAAATTGCATTTTCTGCGATGCGCTTTTGTAGTAACAAAAACACAATATTGCCTGTGATTATTGTTTCCAGAATATAGGTTGCGATGCAGTATGAGGGGGGGAGATACGGCAGATTGGGTGTGGCGGATGCGATAATAAATACGGTCTCAAACATGATCCCAGCAAAAAAGCTAACAATTCCGTCTATTGCCGCTGCCCTTATAGTATTCTTTTCTGCGGTAGTTCCGTTAGAGTTCAAGGGTATAGAGTGCATAATATCTTGGAAAAATATTATGCATATTACGAATAATAAGACAATAGCTATAATTGTTGGTATGTTTGAGCGAAACATGTCGCAAAGGAAACCGAATATTGCAGTAATAGTGGCTCCGAGGATAAAGCAAATGATATTTGCTATTATCCTAATTGGCTTCAAGGATTTTAGTAGAAGTCTTAGCTTAGTCTTGATTACACTGATTAATTCAAAGATTTTAGGCATATAGGAATTTTCCTCCTTCCTTGGGGCGTGGGGTAATTTGTTAAGGCGCAATACAACACTATCATTATACTATATATAGGCATGTTTGTCAACTGCCGCTGTTGACGACTAATACTTATATGTTATAATTTTGATAGTTTGAGCGAAACAGCTCAGGCATGTTCATTAATATTTTTTTACTAAGAAAATAAGGGGGTGTTATTTGTAATGACTGAATTGGAGCGGCTTTGTTGTGATTATAGTTCGAATTATACTATTGAGCGTTAGATTAATGAATGCAGGGAGGACGATCCGGACTTTTGTGCATTAATGGCTTTTTGTCTGGACAGGCGCCTTGACTCAGAAATCGTGGATGCCGCCATCACTCGGTATAGTCTGTGTGCATTAGAGACGAAAGAGAAAATAATTTCAAATTCGTCTCTTGTAGCACGTCTTTTATCTCCGCTTCTGAACGATTAGAAGATAGCGATAAGGCTTCTTCGTGGTCGCGAGATTAACGCGGCACATATGAAACAGTTTCTGTTTCATATAAAAGAGGATACAATTCGTAAGGATTATATTCAGTTTCTCCAAGAGCTTGAGGGTGAAGAGAGGCGTCTCCTTCTGGTGGGAGTGATTAATGATATCGCTCGATATGTTGTTGAACCCAATAATAAAATGCGCGATTGTGAGCGAGAATTTCTTATGGATCTTCTGAGATTATTTCCCGTAAGAACCGCAGAAGAGGAGGAGCTTGTTTCTGCCGCTTGGCTGGAATCGTTTGTGAGACTAATGGATATTAGCTACATTAACCATATTACTATTATGGATGGCGTGTATATTGATTGTGATGCGGTAGAACGAATTGCTACATTACACCAACGTGAGTATGGGAGGTATAGGGGTGTTTCATGCGGCGTTTGTAAGGACACTATCGATAGGATTATGACATTTTTTGATCCTGAAGGCTTAACGGACGAGGTTGTCAAAAGATGGGTAATAGAATCTCAGGAGATAATAGGGTCAAACGGTGCTTTTTTATTAAGGGCGCTTTATGTACATCTAATAAATGAGCATTTAGTAAGTGTAATGAACTACACATTTCTGCTCGACTATTTAAAATGCCTCTTGGAATATTGGTGGCGTCAAAAATGGGATCGAAGAGATGGTTCGCTTGAGGGGAAGACTAAGGCTCTCGTGGATGAGGCTATGGCGTTATATCGAGGGCTGTCTTTAGAACAGAAGAATGAAGTGATTACTAATAACGAAATTTGCAAGATGTCTCATGATCCGAAAGAGGAGTATCTCATTGCTTACTTTGCGACAGGGCGTAGTTTTTCTGTATCGGAGTTGACGGAGCTAAAATATACGGGTGTTGATGATGGAGACGAGGATATAAAGCAGATTCTCCAAGCGGTAATGGATGACAATTTTAGATCGATTATTGAGGAGGTTTATGACGACGGCAAGGGTGACATACGGAGAATCGCTGAGACTTTGGAGGAGTTATTATGGGCAGCGAGGCGTAATTGGCGATCGGTGATTAAAAATGACCCTGAAGTATATACGATGTTTTTAGCATATTCTGTCATGAAGGATAAAAAACTCTCAGCTACCGATGCAGACATTCTTTTCGAGCAAACGTGCAGTTATGCATTGACGCAGTGGTTGAATATTGATGTAACTTGGAGAATTAAAAGAGCCCTTGTGGCAATTAATAGCGTGGCGGAAAGGAATGCATATTATTCTCGTCGTCTTGGGTTGCTCCCGAGTGGCGAAGAGATTTGGGGAAAAGTCTCCGACGATGCGTTAATGCGTATTATTAAAGATAGTGAAAGTCTAAACAATGCTTATGGGGCTGTTATTGACGAGGTTTTACGTAGGAGTTATTTGCGGGAAATGATTAGTTACATAATTGCTCATACGGAGAGCGGAGATGTTCTTGATTATGTAATTCAACATGCGGCTGGAGGAGATGCTCTTAGTCATATGCAATTAAAGGAGGTTTTGCTGTACAAATATGTTTATCTTGGAGACACGGTGACCACTGAGGTTGATGATGTTGTTGCGAGTTATATGCAAGGGCTTTTAGTAGAAGAATAAGAAAAAATTATCCCCGACCGTCTTGGCCGGGGATTTTTGGACTCGAAAACCCCCAGCTAGGCCGGGGGGTTGGTTTTTTAGTAGAATAGTTACTCATCAATAATCTCGACATATCCAGTAATGTAGACTTTCACGTGTACTATGTCGCCAATGGACACGTTGCGCCAGCTTTCATAACTCAACGTATAATGAGTTTTCTTGGCTTTATTTATGGCATAAATGCCATATACTTCCGTGTAATTACTCTCGCGTTGACTTTGGGTAAGATTGACTTCTGGCCAGTATGGCTCTTTGTCACGTCCGTTGGCGGTTACAGTATGGTCGTACACCCATCTTTCAATGTCGTAGTAATATTTCGTCTGATAGACGGGCACATCAACATATTGAGGCTCTAATTCCGTATACGTTTCCTCTTCGGTGTCAATAACGACGGTGGTTATCTCTTCGAAGCCGCCGTTGCCGAGATCTCGGATGCCGACTACTTCTTCATGACTGCCGGTGACGACTGTGCGAGTTTTTGTTACGGTCTCGTAATGATCTAATACTGGATCGTAATGATGAATCTCGCTTCGTGTGGATGTTATGCGCCCGCCGGGAGGAACATGCCAGTCTGATTCGTGCATGGTGCGGTACTCTTCGACGACTATACTACGCTCCCAATCAACACCGGTTATAGTAATCGTGCGTTCTTTGGGGGTAAGTAAGCAAAAGACGCTAATTATGGCCGCAATAATAATAGCAATAATACCAATCCTTTCCCAAGGAAGGTTTATTTCTGGGAGCTGGGGTCTATAGTTAGGGGAGTAGTCGTAAGGTTTAAGCGAAGTGGAGGCGACGGCTGATGTTGGGTAATAGTTCTTGCTGTCATTTTCATGCTTGTCGACCTTAGTTTTGGTTGGTGGTGTGGGGATGGTTACTAATGGTGGATAGTGGACGACATTATCGTTTGCGTCGCTACTGACTGTCCGATTATTGTTTGTCGTTGTTTTGTTGGTTCCGTGATCAATTGGAATTATTCCTTTGCGTTCTGGATGGTGGTCGAAATAATATTTATCCCCCTCATCCTTTGAGTGTCCACATTTGCGACAAATTGTGTTTGAAAAAGCATTATTACTATCGCAGTAGCTACAGGTCCAGTCGGGTCCGGACGTAAGACGTCGGTAATCGCTGTCGTCGGACGAGACGTAATGACGAGGTTTATTCTCGTTGTGTCGATATGGGTGGAAGATAATATTATCATCTCGGGCTTTGCCACAATGGGGACAATCGTAGATATCATCCATGATGTCGATTGTTCCGCAATGTCGGCAATCCCAGTATCCCCTAAATAATCTTCTAGGCATTTTCTCCTGTACCTCCTATATATGAGCGGAATCTTAAAGAGCTATTAGATGTAGAGATCAGTAATTATCTAAAACTACTATAATTATATCATGAATTTTTCGTCTGTCAATGTGTGGTAATGCTAATATTATGATATAGTCTATCAAAAAAGCAATATGTGGCATGTTCGGTTATTAAATAATAATGTGATATAAGGCACAAGTGTGAAAAAACATAATCAGAATAATTTTTTTGTTCGGTTTTGTATCTGTTTGGCGAAGTAGTTTTACACCTAAATGTGGAAAACCTAAACAAAATTGGTCTTGAATTTTTATAAATAGTTGTCTAAACTAAGGACAAGTGGAACGCAAAACAAACACCACGAAATAAAAAATAAAACCAAGGACGGTTGGAAAAGAAACGAATAATAAATATGAAAAAGAAGATTGAGATCAAAGACCAATCGCAGGCATATCAAGTTGTAGCTTTGTCGAAGCACTAATTGGTCTTATTTTTGGCACATTAATATCGTTCGAATCCGAACATCTAGGAGTTTCGGGCGCGTTTAGGATACGCGACATAGAAACCGTAGGTACTTTCATTAAAATACACACCTCCCAAACATATAACTCCACCTCACACAAATTAAGTCTCTCAACTCCATAATTAATGGGTTGGCTATATGCTGGCTACAATTGTGGATATCTTAAATGTGTAAAGGGCAAAATAAACAACAAAAAACACAAAAACCTGAGATTTCTAGATGCTCGGGTTCGAACTAAGATATAATGAAGAAATGAATGAAGTTCATATTCCAGTGTTATTATCGGATGTGATTGAATATCTACGGCCGAGAGAAGGTGAAACATATTTAGACCTTACGGCAGGATATGGTGGACATGCTGATAAAATTTTGGATGTAACTCGGAACTATAATGGAGCGGTCCTGAATGACCGTGATCAGAATGCAATTGATTTCCTTGAGGCGAAGTACCACGAGGTGAAGCCGAAGTTGATGCATAATGATTTTTATAGTACTGCGCTGCAATTTGTGGAGAGTGGGATTAGCTTCGATATGATTCTGGCAGACTTTGGAGTTTCTTCACCGCAACTAGATAAAGGAGAACGAGGTTTTTCGTTTGCTCGTGAGGCGCGGCTCGATATGCGAATGGATGAGTCGCAAGAACTAGATGCTTGGACGATTGTGAATAAATGGAGCGAGCGAAAATTAGCGGATATTTTTGAACAATATGCAGAGGAACGACGTGGCCGTGCTGAATTGCTAGCCCGCGAAATTTGCATGAATCGGCCAGTCGACACAACTACCGAACTCGCTGATTTAATAAAATCAAAATCACCGTACTCGCATACGCATCCGGCAACGCGGATTTTTCAAGCAATAAGGATAGTCGTAAATGATGAACTTGGTATTATCGAGAAGACATTACCATTATTGCCAAAGTTGTTAAATCCAGGCGGGAGAGTAGCGATAATCACATTTCATAGCCTCGAGGATCGACTCGTTAAAGAGTACTTTAAGGATGAGAGTAGCAAGGGATTCGAGTCGAGACTACGCATTATAACAAAGAAACCGATTGTTGCGGATAGTACTGAAATTGCTAACAATCCACGCGCGCGTAGCGCAAAGCTGAGGGTGGCCGAAAGGATCTGACCAATTCTTGTGGCGCCACAGTGGAGCGAGGCGAGCGCTATCGAAAAATAAAAACAAAAAAGGAGTAATGAGTATGGCGAAAATCACTATTACGAATAGAAGCCGTGCGCAACAAGTAAAAGTTCACTTCCGCTAGTTTAGCCAATAACAATGCAAAAAATAGATTTTTATTTTGACCGATAAACTATCTTTTTGATGCTAAAGACGCAAACATGACCTATATGCCCCAAGTATGGGGTACCTCTAAGATAGGTGTAGTTAAGTGCGGAGTGTGTAAACC
Organism: uncultured Candidatus Saccharibacteria bacterium; assembly: GCA_947303945.1. GTDB lineage: Bacteria > Patescibacteriota > Saccharimonadia > Saccharimonadales > Saccharimonadaceae > UBA2834. The sequence continues at coordinate 23,693 of CAMYZS010000008.1, forward strand.
TAAAAAACATTTTTGACCTTCTTTGGCGGGATTGGGCGTTTTTCTCTTGTCGTTCAATTACCGCCAAAGCCTTGAATAAGAAGAATAAAAATAAAAACGGAATATTTTGATGCCAGCATATTATGCAACCAGAAGAATGACGGGAACGAGCAGCTCAAACACATGGGCACGCAATCGTAATGATGTGCGTCATAGTTCGAAGATTATCCTGGGGCCAGTTAGTCATACAATTACGATTGTGTTAATTGTGCTACTGACTGGCTTAATTTTTCTGACGCAAAGTACAAAAGTAACAAACTATGACGTCGAAATAGCCAAGGTAGACGATGAGATTGTGAATCTCGAGGCGCAGCGTGATGCGTTGGCGGTAGAGAATGCGAAGATTACCGCCGCTGCGGCCGATGAGGATAAGAACCAAGTTGCGACGACTATGGTAGATGCGAATAGTGCGGACTTTGTAAAAGAATAGTCAAACCTTTCTTTTATGAAAAATTCCGGAGAGCGAACCGGAATTTTTTGTTGCCTTTGTAGTATAATTTTCTTATGTTTATGTCGCGCCGATCGCGTTATTTATTGATGCAAGTCGTTGTTCTTGCGGCGTTTTTTGTGGCGGTTGTAAGATTATTTTTAGTGCAGATTGTTGATCATCGTAAATATGTCGATGCAGCGAGTGAAATGCGAGTTTCGAAATATTCTTTAATTGCGAAACGCGGTGAAGTATATATGATGGATGGTCAAAATGCTACTACGCCTGTGATTATGAATGAACGAACTTGGTTGATATTTGTGGATCCGAGTTATGTAGAAGACAAGGATCAAGTTCAAGCTCAATTAACGAATATATTGGGTGAGCAGATGATAACGACTTGGGATAAGGTTTGGAGGGACATGACGAGTGGCTATGTTGAAGTGGCGAAGCATGTGAACTATGAAACTGTAACAAAAGTAAAAGAGGCAAGCCTGCGGGGGGTGGGGCAAAAAGAAACTTGGCGTCGGGTCTATCCGGCAGGAAAGCTAGGGGCACAGCTTTTGGGTTTTATTAATGCGGAAGGGGTTGGCACTGGTCTAGAAGGGTCGCTAAATGATAGACTGTCGGGCGAAAATGGTATGCTGAAAACCGTTACTGATGTAAACCAAATTCCGTTATCAATTGGCGATGAAAATGTTGAAATACCTGCGAAGGATGGTGAGAATATCGTGTTGACAGTAGATGAGAATATCCAGCGCAAGATTGAGAAAATATTAAAAAATCGCATGAAGAATAATTCGGCGATTACTGCGGCAAGTGCGATAGTGGTGAATCCAAACAATGGGAAAATAATGGCGATGGCGAATTATCCGACATATAGTCCGGAAGAATATTATAAAGTAAAAGATGCGAGCTTATTTATTAATCGTGTGGCGGAGTCGCCATATGAGCCAGCTTCGGTATGTAAGACTTTTACATATGCGGCGGCGATAAATGAGGGAGTATTAAGGCCAGACGACACCTACTACAACAAAGGCTATACTTACGTCGAAGATCGTAAAATGCAGAATGCTTTGACCAATACCGCGTTGGGGCAGATTACCTTTAGGACAGCCCTAGATTATTCGTTTAATACTGGTTCGATTGAGGCTTTGCGGCGCTTGGGGGGAGGCAGTATTACGAAGGCGGCGCGAGTGAAACTGTACAATTACTTAACAAATAACTTTGGTTTAGGTAAACGGACGGGGATTGAGATTTATGATGCGCCAGGGATAATAATTAGCCCAGAAGAAGACGAGGGAAATGCGGTTCGTTATGCAAATATGACTTTTGGCCAAGGTATGAATTTGACGATGGTGCAAGTTGCGGCGGCGTTTTCTTCGTTGGTCAACGGTGGTAAATATTATGAGCCAACGATTATTGCGGGTGAGATGAAGAAAGGCGCTTTCTACAAGAACGACGATAAACAGGCCGTACGGCGGACGGTTTCCGAAGCGACAAGTGCGCAGATGCGCTCGATGCTAGAGGAGGTGCGCACAAAAGAGGTGCCGCGTTCAGGCGATAAAGTTGGTTATAAAATTGGGATTAAGACGGGGACGTCTGAAACTTATGATGCGAGTGGCAAGTATACATCAGATGTGACGATTGCAAGTGTGATTGGCTATGGTCGCACGAAGAAAAGTGAATCGTTACCGGATTATGTTGTAATGGTACGCTTGGATGGCAATAGCTTGCTCTGGGGGTCTCTGGATGCTGTGCCAGTTTTTACTGAGATTAGTAATTATTTGTTAGAATATTTAAGAATAGAGCCAGTTAAATAGAAAGGAAGTTGCCGAATGATAGATGATATTAATTCCAGGATAGGATATGAGCTCATTGTTGCGTTGGGTGCTTTTCTGCTTTCGATGTTTTTGACTCCAATATATACAACCTTTGCCTATAAACATAAACTTTGGAAACGCCAAAAAAGCGTAGCGGTAACTGGTGAGAGTTTGAAAATTATGAACCAGCTTCATAAAGATAAAATCAAACGTCATTTTCCGACGATGGCGGGTATGATTATGCTCGTGGCGGTGCCGGTAGTTTTAATCACCTGTAATGGTCTAGATCGTGGGCAGACTTGGCTGCCGATTGTGGCATTTGTAGGTGGCGGTTTGATTGGTTTTATTGATGATATGATTAATTTGTTTGGCAAGAATGCAGCAGCAGGTTTACGTGCGCCGGTAAAATTTGCAATGATTACGGCTCTTGGCGTGGCTTTGGGTTGGTTTTTTGCGGTAAAGTTGGGGTGGACTTCGGTAATGGTACCTTATGTTGGGCCAATTAATATCGGCGTAGTGGGGATGATTGTATTGTTTGCCTTTGCAGTAGTAGCGACTGGTAATGCAGTAAACATTTCAGATGGCCTGGACGGTTTGGCGGGCGGTTTAGCAATGTTGGCGTATGGTTCTTATGGGATTATTGCGCTGCTTCAGGAACAATGGTTCTTGGCGGGATTCTGTTTCATTGTGCTGGGTGCTTTACTTTCGTATATTTGGTTTAATGTTTATCCGGCACGTTTTATGATGGGGGATACGGGGTCGTTTGCGCTAGGGGCGGGACTAGGTGTGGTGGCGATGATGACGAATTCATTCTTGTTATTGCCGATTATTGGTGTATTGTTCGTGGTTGAGGCAGGTAGCTCTTTAATTCAGATATGCTCAAAAAAGGTATTTCATAAGAAAGTATTTCTTTCGGCGCCTCTGCATCATCATTTGCAGGCAAAAGGTTGGGAAGAAAGTAAGGTCGTAATGCGTTTTTGGGTAATTGGTGGCGTGACGGCGATGTTGGGTATATTCTTAGCGATGGGTGGGGGCATTATTAAGTGAGAAAACATCGACCAGACTTTGTAATTTTATTATTGACGGTGGGGTTGATGGCGGCCGGTTTAATAATTGTTTATGCGATTGGTCCACGTGCGGCGCAATCGGAAGGTTTACCTACGGATTATTATTTCCTGGGACATTTAAAAGGCATGATTGCTTCAATTGTATTCTTGTTGCTTGGTGCATTGGTGCCATATGAGAAAGTTGGTTGTTTTAGTAAAGGCGCGACGATTTTTGCGCTTGCACTATGTTTTTTGACGGCAGTATTAGGGCGAGCGGGCGTAGAAAGCTTGATTATTTGCGACGAAGGTGCTTGCCGTGCAATGAATATACCTCTGTTTGGTAGCTTTCAGCCGGCGGAATTGCTGAAAGTTGCAGTATTATTTTACGGGGCATGGCTCGTGTCTGATCGGCGTAAGAAGGATCAACTGACGAAAAGTGAATTTTGGGTTCCGATGGCAACGATTATTATTGCGGTAGCAATAGCGGTGGCTTTCTTGGAAAAGGACTTGGGTAGTACAGCGGTGATTTATATGATGCTTGGTGTGATGATGTTTATGGGGGAGATGCCATGGAAACAATTGGGTATTTTTGCAGTTGTAATTGCGATTTGCGTAGTGGTCTTGATTCAAGTGGCGCCGCATCGTCTGGATCGCTTAGCAAGTTTTAGCGGGCAGGGTGATGATTTTCATATTATGAACTCGTTGATTGGCTTTGGTACGGGTGGCGCATTTGGTGTAGGCTTAGGAAATAGCGTCCAAACGACGGGCTATTTGCCGGAGGCGCCGAGTGATTCGATTTTTTCGGTAGTTGGCGAGTCTTGGGGCTTCTTGGGGGCGACTGCAATATTGATTGTTTATGTAGCGCTGATGTATCGGATTATCGATGTAGCACACAAGACCGAGAATGAAGAGCAGAGTTTTTTCGTTTTAGGTGTTTTTACTTGGATTTTCTCGCATGTTATAATAAATGTAGGTGGGATGTTAGCCTTGATGCCGATGAAAGGCATTACGCTACCGTTCCTGAGCCACGGCGGATCGAGTATGATGTTTGTGGCCTATGTCGTAGGTATGACATTGCAGATATCAAGATGGACAAGAAGAGAAGTAATCGATGAAAGTTCTAGTAGTAGGCGGGGGCAGCGGGGGGCACGTAACACCAGTAGTCGCCGTCGTACGTGAAATCTGGAAAATACGCCCGCGTGCGAAGATTGTTTTTTGGACTGACAAGAAATATTACAAAAATGCTCGCAAAATTACCATCGAGAATGGGATGGATGTAGAGATTAAGAAGGTAGCGGCGGGGAAGTTGCGTCGGTATGCGGGTTTTAGTGTTCTTGATTATTTGCGTCATTTTGATATAGTTCTGAATAATATTGCGGATTTCTTTAGAATTATTGCTGGTTTTTTCCAGAGCTTGTCTCGTATGATTATCTATCGACCTGATGTAATCTTTTTGAAGGGTGGATATGTGTGCTTGCCGGTGGGAATGGCGGCGCGGCTATTGAGAATCCCGTATGTGATCCATGATAGTGATTCGGTGCCAGGTTTGACTAATCGGTTATTGTCTAAAAAAGCAGCAAAGATTGCAACTGGTATGCCACTAAGCTACTATAACTATCCAGAGGATAAAGCAGAGTGGACGGGAATTCCGATTAGCGAGGAATTTAAGCCAGTATCTGAAGCGAAGCAGAAGAGCCTAAAGAAAGAATTGGGCTTCGATCCGGAAAAAAAGTTGGTTTTGGCGACTGGTGGTAGTTTGGGCGCGGAAGATATCAACTTGACGATGCGTGAGATTTTGCCGGAGCTATTGAGGTCGAGTTCGGTAATGTTGGTGGCGGGGCGAGAGCGCTATCCGGAGATGATGGATTTGAAGGAGTATGAGAAATGGGAAGATGGAACATTGAGAAGTAATTTTCGGATGGTAGAATTTTCGAGTGAAATGTGGAAGCTATTCGGCGCAGCTGACGTGGTGATTTCGCGGGCGGGCGCTTCAACAATGACGGAGCTTTCTGGTATGGCGAAGCCTGTAATAATGGTACCGAATGAGGAGCTACCTGGCCGTCATCAAGTAAAGAATGCCAAGGCTTATGAAAAAGCCGAGGCGGCTATTGTGGTTTCTGACTCGAAGATGATGAAAAAACCGGAGTTATTATTGGATGCGGTTTTACATTTGCTGCGTAGCGAAAAAGAGCGTGAGAAGCTATCGAAGAATTTGCATGGCTTTACGAAAGATAATGCGGCAGAGAGTCTGGCGAGCATGGTGATTAGTGTCGTTGCGGACAAGAAAAAGTCGAGCTAGATGCTCGACTATTGATATTGAAATTACGGTCGACGGTAATCTTTGAGCCCGCGATCGGCGATAACTTCGCCGATAGCATCGTCAATGAGGTCTGGTGCGAGGCGGCATTCGATGTTGTCGAAGTACTTTATGCCTTTGGGGTAGGCGTGTTTGGTGCTTAGCCAACCGATGAATTCATTTTTACTCATGTCGGAAAATTTGTTTTCTGGACGATTGGGCCAAATCTCTTTGACTAGTTGGCCGATGAGGTCTTGGACTACTCCGATTCCGATTGAATCATTGAACTCAGCCGGATTGTTGTATCCATGATCTCTTATCCAATTCTGGAATTCACGTTCGCCTAGGCCACGAAGCAGGCGATACTTGAGTCTCCTTTGATCGTAGTCCAAGTCCACTTTGAAGACCGTACAGTAGCCGTCCTGGTCTTCGACGATGATTGACTTAAGGCTTTTTAAGATAGCATTAAAGTCTTCGCCTGGGGAGGGAATTATTAATGCGTCATCATAATTCACCTTCTTTATTGCGGGGTGGATAGTTGTGATTGGGGTATCGTCTGTTTCGATTTGAATGGTAATTTTCATTCGTTTTACCTCCGTTCCGTTGAGCCATGTTAAAATGCTGAGCTTGCGTGATCTATTTATATTGTATCATATATTGTTATTTTGTCAATTGGTCTGTGTCGGTTAAGCTTCTTTTTTATGATTGCGGCGATGTTGTGGAGGCTGGTTTTAGCCATGTATATTGAGGATTAGCGATAGTTACGTTAAGGCCTAGACCTTAACGATAGTCTTGACAGATACGACGAAATATTATAATATAATAGACATACTTGAGAGTGTTCAGACATGTTAACTCTTGAACATTATTAATAAATAGCCTAGAATACTCAATCTTTCTCTGTACGGATGCAAGCTCTGCTACATTGGCGACTCCGCGCGAACTATTGCCTCACCTCATTCACGCATTGGGAATGAAATGATAGTTGGCGTGGAGGCGTCAAAATAATGTGGCGCACAAAAAGAAAAAGGAGGAAAAAGATGGACAAAGAATGGGGTGAAAAAATGAGGGCCCCGATCCTTGCAGAAATACAGAATCAGATAGAGGATATCCGCCGGTTCGTCGCCGGTTATATGGGGTATGACGAAGGGCCGAGGAACGAGCTCATGCAGCACATCGACAGGTCGCTCAACAAATATATGCCGTCACACATGTGCGTGTCGACAAGCGACTTTTCCGGAGCGTCGCTACGCTCGTATAATAAGGTACCGGTAGACAAGATCCCGGAGATGCCGGACGACATAAGCCCGGGCAGGCTGATATACGAGATCATCGACGTATTCGGAATTAAGAAGTTCTGCCGGAACGTGGCAATAGCGAACAAGATATTACAGTTCGTTGACAGCGAACCAATCCGTTTCGATGGCGACGTCCTGATTGTGGACCCGGCCTTCATCACCGAGATCGACAAGGACCAGATGGAGTACGAATCACCTGACCTGACGGCATTCTTTTCATATAAAGAAGAAAAGGAATATCCGGATTACGACCCGATCAGAAGATACTCCGCGCAGTATGACAAAGAGTTCGCAGATATGTTATGCGCCGCGAAGAAGAACGAAGAAAGCAGGGATAACAGATGGAAAGAGTCCCTTGCTGAAGGAAATCTGTCCCCATACGGGATACAGACCGCTCACATGCGAGATACGATCGGCGGAGACTGCGTCTTTGGCGTGCTGGACAGCATTTCGGAAGAATGCCTCGGGACTGTATGCATAGACGCCGGGATCGTTGCGTTCATGTCGTTCGACGAAATACGGAACAAATACCCGGATGTCAGTTTTGAAGACAATCCATGGGCAGCGACGATACTCAAGGATTTCCACGGAACATTAAGGTTCCGCTTTACACAGGAAGAGGATGAAATACAGGACATCAATGACCCGGAATACTGGGATCAGTTCCAGATGAGCATTGAAGGCGAAGGAACCATGGAAGGACGTCCGGTCCATATCGTGGCAAACATTTAAAGTGAACAGGGCCGTCGGCAAGACCGGCGGTCTTTGTATTTTTCAGCCGTAGGAGGAACAGGCGGTTTTGACGATTAGTAAGCGAGAGAAAAGCGAGCTTTACGAGGCGTGCCTGAAAGTAAAGACGGAGATCGGGAGAGAAAAAGCCACCAAAGTCTATAATGTGTATGGCTGGTGGTTAAGTGTGACTTGTTCAATGAGCCGTCCCGAAGACGACCTTCCTGAGGATATCGAGTCGAGACTCGACTCGGCCGTCAAGTGGGCTTTTCGCTGAGTTTCGCTGAGTAGGCTTACATTCACTAGGGGGCAATCAATTTACGTCGATTGCCTCCTCTTTTTTGTTTAAAATTAGTATATTAACGGTTTTAAGCTCTTTCATAGTTAGTGTTATTATTTCTCTCATCCCCCAAATTATATTTTGGGGTGACATTTTAATAAAACAATCTACTATGACATTATTATGGAATAACAACGCATTAAGGCCTAGACTTGCAAATAACCTTATAAATTGTTAAAATAAGAGCACTGGTCACGTCGTCTAGTGGTTAGGACTCCAGGTTTTCATCCTGGCAATCGCGGGTTCGAATCCCGCCGTGATCACCATGGGTTTGAATTTTTGGATACCCCTGTGCAGGGGGTGTTTTTTGTGGAAAATGCAATAAAGCTATTGACAAACGATGTGCAGTATGTTATACATAATATATGTTCTTTGAAAGGAGGGAGGATTATGGCGATATGCCTGAATTCGCATCCGAACCAACAGGAGCCCGCGATTGCGGCGGGCAGCGAGCTGGGTGTGCAATGAAAGAAGATGCACTTCTTTCGAGGCTGCCCTTGTGCCATTCTGATGTTAGCGCCCTTTTTCTCCACCATCCCATTCTCTCAGCTTTTGATGGCGACGAGAGGTGGGGGGTGAATAATAGCTAGGCCGGGGTGGCTCCTGGCTACATCGACGCACTTCGTCGATGTGCATAAAATGTGGCCCCCGCAATGCAAGGGGGCTCTCCGAACCGTGTCTAATGACGGTTTGCGAGACCGAGAAACGCAATAGCCATGCGCGTATCGGCACATTGAATCAGCATAAGGTATTTGCAGCGTATCCGCGCCATGGTGGGGCAGGGATGCACTTATGCTCGATTCAAAGAAGGCACGGAGGGTAGTCCTCCAACCAGTTCGTTATAGGCGCCTATTAAAAGGGCGCCTTTTTTAATTTTTTAAGATTATTCGAAAAAACTATTGACAAATAGCTTAAAGTGTGATAATATACTAAGTATTGTTGGCATGCGTACAGAAGTCAGAAGTCGCAAGGCCACAAGTATATGAAAGGAGGGGGGTATTATGATTGACTATCTTTGTCTTACACCTAATGCATAAATTTTGAAAGCAGCTGATCCGGCTCCGGGAGGGTAAATAATGAAGAGACATTATTATAATGCGCGAGATCAGAATTGAACTCGCGTCGTAGTCATTTAATGGCTACTAGAAGGATCTGAAGGAGAGCATACAGCAACGCCACGCCAGATTCAGGAGGATTATCCCTCGCAGAGGTTGGTATGCTCAGCGTTTTGCGCGTCGGTTTTCCCGTCGATGGAAGAACGCGCAGAAAGGAAGGAAGATATGTGTTAAGAGAGCCGTCTAGAAGACGGCGGTCAAGATGAGATAGTGCAAAAAAGGGAACGATTGCTGCTGTTTTGCCAGCCGTTGTTCATATCGTTCCCTAAAAAGTCGATAAAGCTCACAGAGATCGAAGGGCGGACGCCCTCATGCAGGCGAGATTATCGACGTATACCCCCGAGGTGGGTAAATTAAAAGAGAAAGGAGGGCAGAGAATGATAGTGATAATGAAGTCTCTGCACCCTAATCAAAGATAGCCATTGATTGGAGAAACCGGAGATTGCGGTCGGTAAAGCGCAATGAATTGTGAAAATACGCAGCGATGTTACTGTTTCATACGCCGCGATGTTACTGTTCACAATTCGTGTTACTTCAAGATGATACGTGGTCGTAAGGCCGTACAAACGTTATCGCTTGAATACACAACCAATCAATGGCATTGGGCGCCCTTTGCGGCGCCCTTTTTCTTACTCAAAGAGTATATTGACAAATAGCTTAATGTGTGGTAATATATTAACATAATTAGCTTGCTAGTTGTAATAATCGTAACTTATCACCTCAATGAGGGAGCGTTCTCCGGACGATCACGGCTCCCCCAAAAAAGGAACCAAAATAATTAAGGGGGCAGGGTTCTCTGCTGATAAATTATAGTAAGCGGTGCAGCTTGACTTATGTCGGGTTGTGTCGTTGAATGGCTTCTTGTGAGAATCCCCCCCAACAACATGCACTTTATTATGCAGAAAGGCGCTTGAAAGGGCGCCTTTTTTCATGCCCTTAAATAGCTTATGTTGAATTGTATCTAATGGTATAATATGTATTATGAGTACTAAGTTATTTAAACGCACTAAAATCTTGGCAACGGTTGGCCCATCCGTGTTTGCAGAAGAGAAATTGAAAGAAATGGTTTATGCGGGCGTAAATGGTTTTCGTTTAAATTTTAGCCATGGTACTTACGACGAGCGCGATCAGCAGATTGCAACGATTCGTCGCTATGCGGCGGAGCGGGGTAAATCCGTTGCGATCGTACAGGACTTACAAGGGCCAAAGATTCGCTTGGGCGATATTCAGGATAATCACTATGATATTCATGCTGGCGATGAGCTGATTCTTGACTTTGCTTGCAAACAGCATGATGGCGGGAATGTTTTGCCGGTGCAGTACAATTTAGCCGAAAAGGTGAAGGTTGGCGAGCCGGTTTTACTGTTTGATGGCAAGATTGAGGGTATTACGACGGAAGTTGTTTCGAAAACGGCAATTAAAATTAAAGCCGAGAATGATGGATTTATTATGAGCCGTAAGGGTATTAATTTGCCTGATACGGATATGGGTGGCGATATTATTACAGAGAAAGACCTGGCTGATATAGAATTTGGCGCCAGTCGTGATTTTGATTTTGTAGCGATGAGCTTTATCCAATGTGCGGAAGATGTCGATAAATTACGTCAGATTATGGTTTCGCATGGTTCGACTGCGCAGATTATCTCTAAGATTGAGACTAAGAAAGCAGTCGAGAATGACGAGGTGATGGAAGCAATCGTAAAAGCTAGCGACGGTATTATGGTGGCGCGTGGCGATTTGGCTTATGAGGCGGGCGCAGAGATTGTGCCGATTGTGCAACGTAAGCTAATTGCGCTATGCCGTCAGTATTCGAAGCTTTGTATTGTGGCGACCCAAATGTTGGGTAGCATGGTGGACAATCCGCGCCCAACTCGCGCAGAGGTCTCCGATGTGGCGACGGCGGTATTGCTTGGTGCGGATGCGGTAATGCTTTCTGACGAGACGGCAAACGGCAAGTATCCGATTGAGGCGATAAATGAAATGAAGAAGGTTATTCTTTATACGCAAGATAATTCAAAGATTCTACCAATAGACAAGGATACGACTGGTAATTATAAGAATTATGATGCAATTTCGCGTGCAGTTGTGCGCTTGGCAGAGCAGATTGATGCGGATTTGATTGCGATTGCAACTAAGAGCGGTGCGACAGCCGAAGCGATTGCGGCGCAACGTCCGAATATTCCAATGGTGTCTATTACGAGTAATCGCCGGGTTGCGGGTCAGTTAGCGTTAACTTATGCGAACTCGGCTTATGTGCGCGAATATGATGACAATTATGCGGTTGATACGGTGCAAGAGTTGAAGGCGAATGGATATTTGAAGCTTCCAGAGGGGAAGGAAGAATTAACCGTAGTGGTAGTATCTGGTCTTCGCGACGAAGAGGGCGGCACGAATCAGATTCAGATTCGGAAGATTTAAAAGGGAAGGCGAAATAGGAGGTAGAAGAAATGGATTTTCGCAAAAAAACAGTTCGTGATATTGATGTGGCAGGGAAGACTATCTTGGTGCGCGTAGACTATAATGTGCCGTTAAAAGATGGGCAAATTGTGGATGACATGCGAATTCGTGCTAGTCTGCCGACGTTGCGATATTTGATTGAGCGAGGTGCAGGGAAGATTATTGTTATCTCGCATTTGGGGCGCCCAGAAGGGAAGCCGGTGCCGGAGTTTTCACTCGCGCCGACTATTAAGCGCTTAGCGGAATTATTGCCGGGTCATACGGTACGATTCGTTAATAAAGTGATGGGCGATGATGTAAAAATGGCGGTCGAGAACTTGCCGCAGGCGGGTATTTTGGTGTTGGAGAATTTGCGTTTTTCACCAGATGAAGAGAAGAACTCGGATGGCTTTGCTGAAACGATTATTTCTGATACGGGCGCGGAAGTATTTGTGCAGGATGGCTTTGCAGTAATTCACCGTGCGCATGCTTCGACGGACGCAATAGCGAGAAAGATTCCAGCTGTGGCGGGATTTTTAGTAGAAAAGGAGATTACTAGCCTTGAGAGTGCAATGATCAATCCTAAAAGGCCACTACTTGTTATTATTGGCGGCGCAAAAGTTGAAGATAAGCAGCCATTGATTGATAAGTTCCTCCCGATTGCGGACGAGATTGCGATTGGTGGTAAGATTGCGGCGGATGGTTATCGTTCATATGACGATAAGATTTATGTCGCGAATGATTTTGTAACAGACGAAAACGGCGTAAAACTAGATATATCAAAAGAAGATGCGGCCATAATTATGATTAAAGTGATGGCGTCGAAGACTGTGATTTGGAATGGTACGCTTGGTATGGTGGAAGACCCGCGTTATGCGAAGGCTTCTTTGGCGGTGGCGCGCGCAATCGGTTCGCACGATTGCTTCTCGATTATAGGTGGGGGCGACACGACTGGTTTTGTGGAGTCACTAAAAGATGAAGGTCTAAAGTTTAGTCTAGTCTCGACTGGCGGTGGAGCGAGCTTGGAGTTATTGTCGGGCAAGACCCTGCCGGGACTTGAAGTATTACAAGACCGCTAGGGGCAAGAATGAAATTGCTTGGTCGAAAAAAAAGCGAAGAGGAGGTTGACTTAAAGCCGCTGCCGGCGCGTCGTCAGAAGCGTGAGAATGAGAATTATCGCATTGGGCGCACAATTGCGGGTGAGGCTTTTTCTGACGAGCGAAAAGCCAAGCTAGAGCGTTTAAAGGCGCGTAAAAAGACTAAACGTAAGAATGTCGGCATAGTACTTGGCGTGTTATTGCTAGTTGCGCTAATTGGGGTTGTAGCTGGACATTATATAGCTGGTATTATTGCAGAGGAAAACGCTAAAAAGGTAGCTCCAGAGGTTTTAGAGCCTACGGTTGATATTTCGGATGAGAATGCTAATACGGAGATTAGTAAGCGCGTGAAAGAGTTTGTGGCGCGCCTGGAAGAGGATGCACGCGCTGAGGGCTATTCCATAGATCATGTGATTTTGCCACTAAACAAGGTTCGCGAAATACATATCTATATCAAGAAACGTAATGAATATTACAAAATGACAATTGATCGTAGTAGTGCGGTGCAGGCCGAAGATATGGGTCGGATGATCCGCTATCTAGATAAAAAGAGAATCAAGGCTACTTATGTGGATTTACGCGTAGAAGGGAAAGCGTTTTATAAATAGGGGGTTGTTTTTTGTGCTATCTGCGCTAGAATGATAGTATAAAAGGTCAAAAATAAAAAAGGAAATAAAAAATATGTCTTCACACAAGTTTTTTACGGTAGGTTGTGCTGCCTTGGCTTTAGTAGGCGGCGCGGGAATGGCGTCTGGCAGTGTTTACGCTGCGGAGGGTGCAGAGAAAACGGCGGGGTTTGAGGACTCCACATTCTATACATGCGTAACTAATGCTGCAGGCGTCGAAGCGGGTACGGTATTAACTGATGCGCAGTTGTCTGCAATAGAAACAGTAAATTGCGGCGCAACGTCGGGGGCAAACAGCACAATTAAGAGTTTAAAGGGACTCGAAAAGCTAACGGGAATTAAGAATCTAGTCTTAACTAATCGCGGTATTAAGGGCAAAATTGATTTTGGCAAAAATCCGGAACTAAAGTCTTTGGATATCTCGGGAAATCAGCTTAGCGCAATTGATTTATCGAAAAACGCGAAGCTTGAGTCGCTGATTGTAAAAGAGAGTGGCTTGACTGATTTGAATGTATCGAAGAATCCGCAATTGAAGGATCTTGTAATGAAAGATATATCTGATATTGAAGCTGGTCTAAGAGGCTCAGTGAGCGCCTCGGGTGAGATTGTGTACGATTACTCAAACATCAAGTTTTTACGGAATGATCAAGGCTCGAGCGTTAAGCATATTATGGATGTACCTGATTGCGCTACGAATGATGAGGAGAATCATAAGCTTATCTTTTCTAGCCAATCATGCCTCGACTCCAAAAACGGAACAACATTAGATATAGCTATCGATGACGGGGCGGGCTCGGCGTCGAAAGATGAATATAAGTATTTTATGAGGATAGCTAACGAATTTCTCGTGACTTTTGTGTATTATAAGCCTAACCGTAAGGCGGACGATTTTGGGGCGGCATATACGATTTATCACCATGACGCCACGAGATCTGAGAAAAAATATTCTTTTACATTGCCAGATGGCTTTGCTCCGTTAAGCGATGAAGATTATAAAGATTTTAAAGATAGTTATGCTATTATTAAAGGAATAAAGGATGCGGGCTACAAATTCTTGGGTTGGACCGATGTGGAGGATGGCAAAGTGGTGAAGTATAAGGCTGGAAGCAAATTTGAAGCAGCATACGAAGAGGGGGTGGCATATGCATATGAATTGTATCCTGTTTGGGATAATAGCAACGTTAAGAAGAGTAGTACGGACGTCAAAAACCCAAATACTGCAGACGGAGTTGTCGTTTCTGTCGTAGCGGCAGTAATGGCGGCGGGCGGAGTGGCTTTGGCTGCGATTAAGAATAGCCGCCGTCGCTAAAGCAGTAAGCGGTAAGACTGATTAGATTTTAATCGGAGAGTAGAGTGCGAATTCGGCGCACTCTACTTTTTATAGAGTATTCCACTCCCCCGAGTTCCCTTAATGTTCGGTTTTTGTTCGGGTGGATATAGCGAAGAATTATTATAATATTAGTGATAGGTAGGATATGATTGCTGAAATGACTATGAAAAGTCGGGTAGGGGAGCAATAGAAAATAAAAATGTGAAATAGTCAAATATTGAAGGATTTCACGCATGGAAAACGCGTATTTTGGTCGCAATTATGTTGTAATATGCAGGTTACAGAGGTGGTTGTGCTTAATGGCTGCCATCGTGTCAAGTTTTCACTTAAATGACCGCTCCCCCGAATGATTTTTTCGGGGGAGCCCCCCTATTCATGGATATTTCAGGGTAGCTATACTTATCTGTTATTTGTAAAGAAACAAGAGAATATCGTTATTGGATTGGAGTGGTGTTTGTAGTAGTTCCGTGTTCCGTCTCGTGATTGTTTATATATATGGCAATGACTAACGTCTAAGTCGTAAAATATACATTGTGCGACATTGGATATATGAAGAAAAGACGATTATACACTCGTCTGGTTTATGCTTAAATATTTCTGCCCTCGGTTATATTTGCGGTATTTGTGCTCTATTTTGAGTTCTAGGGCCCTTTTGGTGTTTGAGCCATGTTCTTATACTGCTTATGCATTATTTTGCGCGTGGTGGCTTCTGGTGGCTTCTGGAGATTCCGCTTTAATGGTTGAGGTTTGATGGTTAATGAGTGCTAGTAGTGTTGGTGCTAACAGGGGTAGAATAGGGGTGACTATTATTGAATAACAGGGGTAGGGGAGTATATTTTTTAAAACACACTCCCCTGCCATTTTTTGTAATTCCCGTGAAAATATATTTTTACAATAAATTTCACGCGATAATAATTAGAGCAGGTAGAAGGAGGGGGTGTAAGTTTTTGGTTGCGTTCGCCGTAGAATGTGCAGGCGATGTTTGTGTCCCCCCTACCCTGTCTCTATTTCTATTATGACTCCGTTTTTTGTTGTGAGTTGTTTTTGTTATTATTGCGGCGGTTATTGCGATGATAACTTTTCTTCTTATTGTTGGAGCGTGAATTTGGTGCGCCGCTGATTTTGGCATTACCGTTGCCTGAGGAGGTAATCATTGGACGACTATTGACAAGCTCGTCGTGGGCTCTTTCTTCGGCCTCAGCTCTTTCGGCTTCGGCGATAGTGTTTTCTATATTTGGGCTTTCAATAGGGCGCTCGATTTCTTTAGTTTTTTCGACGTCGAGTTTATGCGCTTTTTCGCCTAGGAGTTTGCTGAGATCTTTGAGGCCATTGCCGGATCCCGGCTCGCCTTGAGCGGCATTGGGCGAAAGTTTTTGCTTACGGAACTCTTGCTGTGGGGTCGGTACAAAAGCGAAGGATGGTTTTCCCTTGGCGGCGGCGGTTGGCTGTTGTGAGCCGCGTTCGCCAGCGGCGCGACCAGAGTCCGACAAATCCTTCTTCCATTTATCTGCGGCTTCGATGTTAGCGCGAATCTTTTCCTCGACTTCTTCGCGGGTGCGAGCATAAGTTAGACGAGAGTTACGTACGATGCGCGGTGTAAGGTCGTTCGGTGGCTTGGGGATACTGAGTGTAGTTGCTGAGAAAGCAGGTGTTTTTTCGCCGCTGATAATCATGGAGACGACAAAGTGACGATTGTTGAGATTGAGGAGATCTTGGGCTTCAAAGATTGGTTCAAATTGTTTAGATAGGATTGGGGCATCGTCGGCAGAAACGCGGAAGCTAATAGTAGTACCGACGTTGCCAAAGACGGCGTCGCGGACTTGCTCGGTCATCTGTGACGTATATTGGTTGGCGACGGTAAGATTAAGGCCGTACTTACGCGCCTCGGAAAGAATGACAGCGAAAGAATCAGTTGCGAAGTTTTGGAACTCGTCTACGTAAAGATAGAACGGGCGGCGATCTTCGACATTTGGGATATCGGAGCGACTCATGGCTGCGAGCTGAACTTTAGTGACTAGGAATGAGCCGAGAATAGCGGCATTATCCTCGCCGATTAAACCTTTTGAGAGATTTACGACCAGAATCTTTCCTTCATCCATGATTTTGCGAATATCAAAACTTGATTTTGGCTGGCCGATAATGTTACGAATAATCGGGTTAGCCGTAAAAGCGCCAACCTTATTAAGAATAGGTGCAACGGATTCGGTAACCTGCTTATCACCCCAAGATCCAAACTCTTGTTTCCAGAATTGTAACACGGTGACGTCCTGACAGTACTCGAGAGTCTTCTTGCGGAAATCTTTATCGGTAAGCATGCGCGCAATGTCAAGCATAGTAGTGTTTGGGCGATCGAGCAGGGCCAATAGAGTGTAGCGCAAAATGTGCTCAAGGCGAGGACCCCAGGATTCGCCGAACATGCGCTTAAGTACGCCGATAACTTCAGAAGAGATATTCGGCTTACGGGCTGGGTCGTAAACTTCAAGTGGGTTGAAGGCCATTGGATATTGTGTGTCGGCTGGGTTAAAGTAAACGACGTCGTTTATACGGCTTTCTGGAATGAAGCGGAGGTTGTCCATTGCAAGGTCGCCGTGTGGGTCAATGATACAATAGCCCTGTTTATGATAGATGTCGCTTAGGGCGAAAAGAGTGAGAAGGCCAGATTTGCCGGAGCCGGTTTGACCAATAATATAGACGTGACGTGAGCGGTCGCGACGATACATACCGAATTGATGTTTGATACCGCGGAAGTCAGTAAGACCAAAGGCGGAAATATTTTCGTCGAAGCTGGGGTCGCCAGTGAGCATCGGAAGTTTTGCTGGAGGTTCAGCGGTTTTACTGGAGGCCCAGACGATATTTGGTGTTTCCACGTTGGTGTGTGGTAAATGGAAGACGGAGGCGAGCTCGGAAATGTTTAGTATGAAGCCAGTGTCAGTAAATTGACGTTCTTTGTAAGCATCGAGGGCATTTCTATCAAAGGTGCCACCAAGCATCTTAAAGCCATTAAGGTTAGTTGAGTTAAACTGTTTGAACGTGCCTACGAGCGCTTGCATATTAAGTTTGGCGTTAGTCTCGTCTTGGCCAACATAAACGAGGCGGATTTTTACTTCGTAGCCGAGTTTGGTAGCTTTTTCTTCAGCCTTGGCGACGCGAGTTTTGTCGCGTTCGGATAATTCTACTTTGACTGGCTGTTCGGTACCACCCTCTGGTGGGCGCCATAGTGCAGCGAGGATTTCAATGAACCATTGCCAATCAAGGTGAAAAAAGTCCCAAGTCTTCCCTGCTTTTACGGTCTTAATCCAGCTATCGCTTTTTTTGTGCCAATCGTCGGCAATTGGACGGGTAAGTATTTGAATCCAAAGCTCTTCGCCGCCGTTAGGATTTAGCTTGGCGAGCGTGCCAGTAATGCCGGCGAGCGGGTCGACCTCGAATGATTCAAAAGTTTTGATTGGTAAAGCGTCATTTTCAGTGAGGACAACTTCGGTACTGTAAGCGATTGGGTATTTTTCGCGACGATCGACATAGTCTTCTTTCATGCGATATATTTGAACGCTTGGGTATTGAGAATAAATCTGCCCTTCTACAAAAGATTGCAGAACTTTTGGTACCCAGACATAAAACAAGATTTGATTCCCAGTTGATGCAATTTCGAAAGATAAGTGTTCTTGAACGCCGCCAGTATTCTTGAGTTCGTTAGCATCACGTAGAATGCCATGGAGGGATGCAAAGAGCTGTTCTGCGGCAAGCTCTTTCTTGTCATTGTCTTTTGGGATCTCCATCATCAAAAGAACACTATCGACATTTAAAACCTGTAAGCGATTTACCTTGCGATAGTTGCGGATCGTTAAAATAATTAAAATTACGACAATTGGGATCCAAACAATTGGCATCATCAAAAAACGAAGAATCTCCATAAGATTATTTTAGCATAATGGCGATAAAATAGTTGCAACTATTGTGTTACGATAAAGATATGAGAATGAATTTTGAAAGAAGTAGTGGATCTTATGAGCGGAGATATGATATTGATGTCGGGAAGCATCCGGAGTATAGTGGGCCATACGCTGATAGTTATTATGGAACTGGAACTGAACCTCAAACTTACACTAGTGAAGACGATATGCGAGAAATTCGCGAAATAAGGGAAATAATAAGCGAAATGCGGGCCAAGGAATTTGGGGAGGCAGCGATTGAAACTTATTCTAAGACTGGCAGCCTAGAAGAGGAGTTTGGCCAAGTTGATAGCGATAGGAAATATTTAGAAGATTTTAAGGATGGTTCTTACGGGGGGATTGAGCCTAATAGACAAGAGCCGCCTGAGGTTGATCAAGATGACACAGATGATAGATATGCGGACTTTTTTGAAGATCTTTTTGGTTGATGTTTTCGTGATAAAATCATAATTAGTATGATTACACTTTTTGGGGCTTCTGGCAGTGGTAAGAGCGTACAAGGTGAGCTAATTGCTCGTAAATATGGTTGGTCGTGGTATTCTTCGCGTGACATGTTGATGGGCATGCATAATAAGGATGTCGCATATGCGCTTGATCATGGTATGTTTGTCGACGACAAGACGATGAATGGCCTAATGAGTGATATTATGCGTCGTGCTCATGCAAGAGGAGTTAATCGTGTAGTGCTAGATGGCTTTCCCTCTAGTTATCGTCAGGTGCGTTGGTTGATAGATAATGGTGAGATTCGGAATTTAACTGGCGCAATTGTCTTGCGAGTACCGCATGGTGAACTGTGGCGCCGTTTGATGGAGCGAAAACGAGTGGATGATACAAGGGCCGCAATTGAGCGACGTAATGAGCTTTATGATCGGACCGTAACCGGAATGATGCGCGCTCTGGGCATGGAAAATGTCCAGATTCGCGAGGTTGATGGCATGGGTGCACCAGAAGATGTATTGGCGCGTATCGACGAAATCCTAGGAGAATGGGGTTTAGTTTCAAGAAAAGAATATGAGAAAGTTCATATTTCCGAAGAAAGCATCTTATGATAAACGTGCATAATTTAAAGGTGGTAGTAATCGGTGGCGGAACGGGTAGCTTTGTAGTCTTATCTGGTTTAAAAAAGTATATTAATCATATTACTGCTTTAGTATCAATGGCGGATGATGGCGGTTCGACTGGTGTCTTGCGTGATGAACTGGGCGTTTTACCACCGGGCGATGTACGCCAATGTTTGGTGGCCTTGTCTGAGTCGCCAAATATGCGCGAATTGCTGAATTATCGTTTCGATGAGGGCAGCTTAAGCGGCCATTCGTTTGGAAATATATTTTTGACGGCACTTGAAAAGATGACGGGAAGTTTTGCTGACGCGATCAAAATGGCGAGCGAGATTTTGGATATAAATGGTCATTGTGTAATACCGTCAACATTAGATAAAGTCACCCTAGTAGTAAATGACGGCGAAAAGGATATTCGTCACGAGCGCGAAGTGCGTGTAGCGACATTTGCAAATCAATATCCGCACGTATGGTTAGAACCAGAGTCAAAGCCAAATCAAGAAGCATTAGATGCGATTGCAAAGGCGGATTTAGTAGTCATTGCGCCTGGCGGCCTATATGAAAGTTTAGGCGCCACATTAGTTCTGCCGGATTTTGGCCGCGTATTGAAACAATCGTCAGCAAAGAAAGTGTATATATGTAATCTAATGAATCAAGAGAGGCATACGGCGAATTTTTCGGTAACGGACTATGCAGACGAATTAGAGCGACTTGCTGGTGCAAAGTTCTTAGATGATGTGGTATATAACAATAATATGCCAAGCGAGGGGTTGTTAAAGCGGTATGCTTTAAAAGGTGAGCATCCGGTTATAATCGATAATATGCCAGGGCGACATTATCGGTTACATGGGACGGATTTATTGTCGCATACAATTTGGCATAACAAATCAACAAGTGATCCTCTAGCAGATCAGCGCGCACTGATTCGGCACGATGCCGATAAATTAGCGCGATATGTGTTGGCGATGTGTGCTTGAGAATTTTTATTTATCGGGGTTTGCCAATTTGTAGTTGTCGCGACCAACTTTGGTAAATAATTTCTTGTTTTGGAGGTTTAGAAGGACGGTGGTTTCTTTGACTTTGCGTTCTTTGAGGACCCGCTTGACGATTTCCTTGCGCGAGAGCCCCTCTTCGTCGTTTGCCTTCTTGAGAATTTTGGTAATAATGTCGGAGACGGTTCCCTTTTGGTAGCCCCAACTATCAAGCGCATAAATGCCGCGTCCAATTAAAACGAAACGAGAATCTTTAATAAGTTCATTGTGGATAGCTTGAACGGTGACATCTTTGCGTTTGAAGTCGGATGAGCCGATAGCTTTGGCGATGTCATTGAAATGCATTGGTTCTTTACGCTCTTCGAGTACAACGTAGATTTTGTCGCGGATATTCTTCGGATTGACGGTTGGCCACTTGGTGAGTCCCCATTGGCCGTTTAGGGTCGACAATAGTTTGCTAACATGGGCAATGGCTTCAATATGGCTAGGGTGTTCATAGTTGAGTTTTTCGTCCAGCTCTTCGATAGTGATAGGTTTTTTGTTGCTCTTAACTAGAGCAACAATCTCATCGACTTTGTTACGAATGGCTTTTTCGTCGCCATACTCGGCGATACCAATAGCGTTATGATACTTATCGTTTTCAGAGATGATGGTTAAGATGGGAGAGATTTCGCCTAGGAAACTAAAATTAGCCTTTTCGACAGAGTCGGCTTCGTGTCCAAGGATTTTTTGGGCGAGATCGGAAGCTCGAGCGATGCGACCCATTTCGGTAAGATTTCGGACAATTAACTTTTCGGCTGGGGCGAGCTCGCTAATTCTGCCCTCTTCGGCCGCAATACGGAGACGGATAAGAATTGCTTTTTCGAGTTGGCGAACGCGCTCGCGTGTGATAGACAACATCTCGCCGATTTGCTCGAGAGTTTCTTTGTGGCCACTGAGCCCGAATCGGCGGGAAATAATTTCCCTTTCACGTTCTTGTTCAATTATGCTGAGGCTACTGGAGATAGCCTTAGTAATGATATCCGCATTATTCATGCTGACTGTTTCCTTTTTCTCCGTCTGTTTAGGTTAATATCTTATCTTTTAAATACAATAACATATACTAGTCATGTTGTCAACAAGTAAATATTACTTTCACTTGGAAGCTATTATACTACATTTTTGACGAATATCCGAATAAAATACATAAGACTATAAGCATAAGTAGTATTATGATGCTAAAATTGTTTTATTTGATAATTCTGAGATGGGAGTATTGTAGGAAGTGCTAGATGGGGTGTAGATGTTGCTTAGTATATGGAACTGTGGTATAATATAGATGATTCATAGTTTTGACTAGCTCATTGACAATCTATTTTTGTGTTCTTTGAGTAACTTATCCAATGGGAGGGAAAAATGGGAGTAATAAATGAGTATAAAACTCAAAGATTTGATTACGAATCGCGGGCGCTAATCGTTAGCCAGTGTGATCCGAACGATGATGACTTCTGTAAGCTGATTAGTACTGCATTATTAGATTCGGATAAGGAGGTGAGGAACCAAGCGATTCGTAGGTATGAAGAATGTCCTTTGGAACTAAAGAAGAGAATTGTTCCGACGGAGATTTTACTTTCCTGGATTTGGGCTGTAAATATTGAACAGTGCGTTGTTGCGATTGACCTATTGATAGGGCGTGATGATATAGATATCCAGGAAATCAAGTCACTGTTTTTTATTGATGATTGCGAAGTTCGGGATCAAATAGTCTACTACTATCAGGAAATTAGCCTCGAAGAAAAAGAAAGGCTTTTCCCGGCGGACATTCTTAAGCAACATGTTAATAAACCATATGACGATGAAGATATTGAGGCGATGTGGATAAAAATATTCGTATCCTATTGTTCCGCTAAAGGCGATGAGATGGATGCGGATAGGGACAGTATTGTAAATGATTACATAAGCAATACGAATAACTTAGATTGCGCTCTGTCTTTATTGAAAAACTGTAGCATAAAGATTAGGCCTAATATTGTAGAATCGTTACTTGATGTCTATGAGGACTCTGACGAATGTGGTGACGATGATGTGAGACGAAATATCGTTAAGATTATTCATGATAGCCTTGATTATTCGTCCTTAGACGAGGATACAATTAAAGAGTGGCTGTTTAACTACTCTTCGTATAATTGTATTTTGACTGAAGTTATGATTCTACTGATGATTGAAGAAAAGATTCAGTATGATGAGGATATATTTAGGTCCGAACATCATTTCCTCTGGAGCTATATGTATAATACGTCGTATCAAATTCGCGATAATGATGAATTCGACGCCAAGAAACGCTTCAATGATGCGTATGAATTGTACAAGCGTTTATCTCTAGAGACGAAACAGGCTGTTGCTCCAGAAGGTGATTGCAAAAATTCTATCGGTTATCGCGTCGACGAGAGTGATTATATCTATATGATTATTTATCTTTGTTATGGGCGCACTGATTTGTCTGACGGTACCATTAGGCGCGTTATTCATTATATGGATAGATTCTTGGATACAAGATCTTGCGATGTGTTCCGAGAGTCGCTTAACTCAATATATTGTGGGCGCTTTTACGATAGCTTAAGTCGGGCTGACAATGAAGAGCGAAAGATAGCGAATGGGATTCGTGAAATTCGTCGCCTCATTGAGTTAGAGAATGATGTCCTCGAGGAGGGTGACGGCATAATGCGTTGCGGTCTTGAAGATACTCCGGCTAATACACAGAGAAATGTAATGAATGCTATATTTGTTGATACTAAGTTGTCTGATGATATGGTTATGAAAATAATTGATGGGCTTGATGATATTGACGCTGGGGCTGTTATGCATTTGCCGCAGCTTGACGATCAGTATCGATTAAGCTATGCAATTAAGCTTGCCGCCAATCGGAAGTATGGAAAAGAGATGATTGCTATCCTGTCAAACCATGAGGAAAGCTGGTCTCAGCTTACGGATGATGTGTTGGCTGAAATGAGTGGAAACGATTACTGCTCTGAGGCTGCTCTTTTTGCGATCAACGTTAGTATGACTCAGGCGCGAGATGCCAGCTTCCGGAAGAAAATTTTGTTTAATGCAGTTTCAGGATCTCGTGATGGCAATGTTGTAGTAGCTGCCGTTGAACGGGCGTATAATTGCGAAGATTTGAAAGTAGTGGTACTACCGGCATTGCAGTTAAGGCAGAGTCTGTTGGATCCTGAATCTGCTAGGAGAGTACGTGATATTGTGGCGGCAAATCTTTGATGCCGTTAGCGTTGCGATAGGAACACAATAATGAAAGCCAGCTCTTTTGCGAGCTGGCTTTTTTGTTACTCAAAACCCCCGGCTAGGCTGGGGGTAATTATTAGCAAATAATTTAATGTAAAAAGCCAGTCCATTAGTGGACTGGCTCGTGTTGAGAGGGGACAGGATATCAACCGTTTACAGGGCGGTTTCCGATCGTGATCGTCACTCCGTCGGGCAGTACGTAATCGGGGCCAATATCGACTCCGTCTACCATTGCGTGCCACCCTTCTTTCAGCGCGATATTAGCCTCCTTGAGGAGCGCGCCCCAGGTGGTTCCGATAGTAAATCTTATTTCCTGCGTCTGCTTGCTCGGTTTTACGATCTTAACGATTCCGGCCTTTGCCGCCGACTTCTTCCCTTTTTTGCGCGCTTTCTTCTTGCGTGCCTGCTGGGTTTCTGTTTCTGCGGCTGCTGCTTCCGGTGCCGTTACTTCTGTTTCTACTGCTGCTTCCGGTGCTTCAACTTCTGTTTCAACGGCTACTGCTGCTTCCGTTGCTTCAACTTCTGTTTCTGCGGCTGCTGCTTCCGGTGCCGTTACTTCTGTTTCTGCGACCGCTGCTGCTTCCGTTGTTCCAACTTCTGTTTCTACGGCTGCTGCTGCTTCCGTTGCTTCAACTTCTGTTTCTACGGCTGCTGTTGTTTCCGGTGTTCCAACTTCTGTTTCTGCGGCTGCTGCTGCTGCCGCTTCCGGTGTTCCGTCGACGTTGACAACATTGTTGTTGTTTTCCATATTATCCCTCCTAAGGTACATGTGTTATTGCGCATTCGCAATAGTCAAAAAGCTTCTTCGTCTTCTCAGACTTTTTTATTGTATGCTATAAAAAACTATTTGTCAATAGTTTTCTGACATATTTTTAAGAATTCGTTTATTCGTGCATTATTGGCTCGAATGGATCTTCTTCTTCAGGCTTAAAATATATAGTTTTTTCGATCCCCATATCTTGCAGGATTCTTTCGGGGCCATTATCGACATATCTTGCGACGATATAGCCAGCTATTGCTCCACTGAAGAAGGCGATGTACGGGATATTTCTGGCCCCACATACATCCTTGGTTGCTTCCGCATCGGAGTACATCCAGGTGTGCTCATAGATAGAGACGTCTTCCTTATTATGTGGGTCCACTACTAAGAATGTCAGACTTTTGCCCGTTGATCTGAAATCGATATAAAGAGGAACTAATGGACTATTTTTGACTGCTGCCCATATTTTCTCTCTCGATTTCATACTGTCAACTCCAGATATTACGATGCCATCGAATTCCGCGGTTTCATCGATAAATACTTCGTGCGGAATAATACTATTATTATCCGAGCGTAAATATTGTACGGTGTTGATTGCGGCTTCGATTTTGGGTTTGCCGATGTCTTTATCGCTATACATCGGTTCTCCGGCGCCGTTGTGTGACTTAGCATCGTAGACATGTATTTCCCTGACGCCCATTGTCGCGAGAACTGAGATTACAGTATTTGTCGCGCCACCTGCTCCCACAATATGTATTGGGGGGCATTCATCAGGATTGAATAGTGTATCTATGCGGATAGTCTTTGCAATTTCGTCACTTTGCAGGATTCTTTCAGGGCCATTATCGACATATCTTGCGACAATATAGCCAGCCATTGCCCCACTGAAGAAGGCGATGTATGAGTCATACGCGTCTTTGTTTGACTTGACGTCGGAGTGCAGCCAGGCATGTTCGTAGGTGTAGACGTTATCATCGTTAGATGGGTCTACCACAATAGTTGTTAAACTATCGCCCGTTAATCTGAAATCGATATAAAGAGGAACTAATGGACTATTTTTGACTGCTGCCCATATTTTCTCTCTCGATTTCATACTGTCAACTCCAGATATTACGATGCCATCGAATTCCGCGGTTTCATCGATAAATACTTCGTGCGGAATAATACTATTATTATCCGAGCGTAAATATTGTACGGTGTTGATTGCGGCTTCGATTTTGGGTTTGCCGATGTCTTTATCGCTATACATCGGTTCTCCGGCGCCGTTGTGTGACTTAGCATCGTAGACATGTATTTCCCTGACGCCCATTGTCGCGAGAACTGAGATTACAGTATTTGTCGCGCCACCTGCCCCCACAATATGTATTGGGGGGCATTCATCAGGATTGAATAGCTGTGTTTGATCCATTAAGTTAAAATACATAATAACCCCTCCTTATATTGAATTATCTACAGGACGCAAACAAGATCCATCATCATTTGACGAGTTGGGTTCCGTGGTGATAGTAGTATCGTCGCTATCGTTTGATGGGCCGAGTTTCGGGATAATGCTGATACTATCGCCGTCATTGCTCGATGGGCTGAATCCTGGGGTAGTATCAAAGTCATTGTCGTATATAGAGTTGAGTTCTGGAGAAACATCGTCGCAGTAGTCGAGGTCGAAATCGGCTTCGGTTAAAACTCTTCTAAGATTTGGATTATAAACCGGATATCCTCCATAGCCATAGTAGTATGGACGGGTTGTGACTGGGTCGGCGGTGCGTTTAATGTTAGCGAGTAGGCCTGAATACTTTTTTACGTACTCTTCTCCAAACTCGAGCTCAACGTCGACATTTGCCATTCCGACATGAATATTGTCTCCGCATGTTTCTACGAAGAAGTCGATTCTGGCCAACATCTTTCCGAAGTTGTTCATGACAATGTTAATTCTATAGGGGCCTAACCAGTCTTCTATGTCGTTAATGTCCGTTTGTGACCAGAATGCGTCCATATTAGCATGACTATGGCCATGAAGACTGAGGAATTCCATTTCATCTTCCGTTGCGATGTTGCAGGTTAGAATGTCGTATCTCACATTGTCTACCCTGGCTGTCTGAGGCGGAATAAATATTTTTCTTAAACGAAAAGTATTCTTTTCGCTCTGGTCGGCATCTATGATGCCCTCGAATGCAAACTCGTACGGATGTACCTTCTGCCTAAGAAACAGCAGTATAGTATATATATCGATTGGTATTTTTAGTCTAAAATTTTGTGGTTTAAAACTATCTGAAGGGTTTACCTCTGACATTGTGAATTTGCTATCGACTGTTGACTTGCAATGATAGCCCTCTTCTTTCTTTTTGTTTGAATTGGGCTGGGAGTATGAGTGTGACATGGACTTCATATTAAATGATTCCCCTTTCTTTTAAATATTTATCCAGTTCCTTAACTACATTTTCGTCGACCTCTAGTGCCGGAAAGCAATTTGGTATGTTTTCGCGATGCTCGGGGCCAACATAATTGAAGCAATCCACCATGTTTGCGAGCGCATCTGAATAGCGGCGTTCATTTACAAGCTTGTGGATAATATCATGAGAGAATCCGAAACAGAATTCCCAATGACTATAAGAGTAATTTGGATATTGGTGCCCCCAGTCTTTGTAGTGAGTTCTTCTGGTTCTTTGAGCAATTCTATCGGAATTAAGGCCGAAATCGGGATTGAAATTAACTTCGACATCGCCGAAATCGTAAATCGTTTTATCACTATGTATGTAATAAATTCTAAATAGCAGTATGGGGTATCTTCTCCCCTCACTGCTTGTTCCGTACTGAATCGATCTAAGTCCCCTAAGACTGACGATCTGTTTCCAGTCGCGTTCGGGCTGCTGTTCTTGAGTCATACCAATTTCATTAAAATCGCTCAGAATCCTTATCTCATTCTTGCAACGCGCATATCTTTTTTGTGCTTCGGCAATATTAGCTCGGATTCTTTGACGCTCATTTTTGTCATTGGTTCTCTCGAGTTCTTCACGGTAGCCAGTTATTTCGTCTTTGATTTTTTTAGCATCGCTATTTTTTTTCTTTATAGCTTCGCTTGGCGGAATCATGTTATAGAATGCCTTGATACATTCTTCCTTATTCTCTACAGTATCGATCTCAGCTCGTCCATACTCAACCAGAAATCGTGCAGCTTCGTCCAGAATTTGAGACGACGTTTGACGGTTTCGGCTTGTGACGTCATATAGGTATTCTTTCAATGACATCCATTTAATCCCCCTTTCTTTGGAATCGAAAAACTATTAAAAAACTGCGCACCAAAACATAAACATCGGTGTGCTGTTACTATAATATAATACTATCGTGCCGCAGTCAATAGCCGAATCGAGTTGGTAGAGTGCTATTATTACTTGTGGCTTTTTAGATGTGTATTGTTTGATGGTGGAGTGGCGCGTCTTCTTGGGTGGATGAATGAGTAAGCTTGCTATTCGTGCGTTTTTGTAGTATAATCGTTGCAACTATAAACAAAGGGAGTTTAAATATGAGTATTATGACGGCTTTCTCCGCTTTGAGGAGAAGAATGACTGCTCAAAAGGTGAGCTACTTCTTTGAGGCTATTTCTTCTGGTCAGGGGGATGATTCTGTGGTGGCGACGCTAGTTTATTCAATTAATGGCCATCCTGTCGGTAGAACCGTCTTGAGAGCAGCGAATGGTGTGCCGATTTCGGCGGATCGGTTTGACAAGTGGCAAGATGGAATTGTTGATTTGGCCGAAATGGGTTTTTGTCGTCTTTACGAGGAACTGGATGGAAGACTTGTTCTTGATAATAACCTTTCGATGACGCCGCCTAAAAACACAAATAGCTACCTAGTAAATCTGGAGTTGGGCGTTGTATTAGGTGAATTATACGGTTCGAAGTGGCGAAATAATGTTTATCATGTTGCATATACTAAGTGTGGCCCGATTTATGACCAGTATAGTGGTAGTCATCTTCGAAAACGTTATTATGTCGGCGATTTAGTGATGCCGATAAAGGCTAAGTATCAAGTACGCCACGAGGCGGCAAGGCTACTTGCCGTTCGCTCAGCTATGAATGCGGCTATGGTATAGTTGATATTTTGTAGCGGATAGAGCTGCATTATTTGTGTGGCTCTATTTTTTGTTAGTCTTTTTGGTAGATGTTCGACGTTTGACTGGGCGGCGAGTTTTCTTCGGCTTATTGGTGAGATATTCTTCGGCTTGCTCTTTTGTGACGGTCTTAGGGTCAACATCTTTGGGGATTCGAACAAAGTTGCGGCGACCTGGCCCTTTAATATATGGGCCGTAAGCGCCTTCGATGATTTGAATCTCACCCCAGTCAGCAATGAAGGAATCGCGTTTTTTCTCGTAGAGCGGTTCAGCTTCTTCTAGGGTAATAGTATAGGGGTCAAATTCTTTGCCGAGCGGAATATTATACTTGCCACCTTTGAGATATGGGCCAAATGGGCCTGCGGCGGCGATAATTTCGGCGCCATCTTTGGCTTTACCGAGAGTGCGCGGAAGTTGTGGCAAATCTAGTTGCTTGAGTGCTTGTTCGAGCGTGACGGTCTTGACGCTCTTGCGTTTTGGCAATGGTGCAAAGCGTGGTTTCTCGCCAGTTTCTTTTTCGTTTTCGCCGAGTTGAATAAAACCGCCATTTTTACCAACTTTAGCATAGATAGCCTTGCCAGTTTTAGGATCGTGGCCAAGCAAACGAGCGTTATTATAGCGTTCTATCCCCTCGCTAGCAAGAACATCGCTATTGAATGGGCCATAGAAGTCACGTAGCATTTTGACGCGATCGAGCTTGGCATCGGCAATTAAGTCGAGGTCTTTCTCGATATTAGCTGTAAATTTGTAGTCGACGATGTTTTTGAAATTATCGACAAGGAAGGCGGAAATTAGCTCGCCGATTGGGGTTGGTAGAAGCTTCCCTTTATTAGCGCCATATTTTTCTTTGACTGTTTCTTTGGAGATTTTATTATCTTCCAATTTGAGTTCGATAACTTCGCGTTCTTCACCTTCCGACTCCCCTTTTACGATATAGCCACGTGCTTGGATGGCGGTCATAATACTGGCGTATGTGCTTGGGCGGCCAATGCCGAGTTCCTCGAGTTTTTTAACAAGAGAGCCCTCAGTATAGCGCGCTTGTGGTTTCGCAAAGGTTTGGTGCGCAATGATCGATTTTGCGTCAAGTTTATCGCCTACTTTTAGGTGCGGTAATTCGTTTTCTTTAATTCGGCCGTAAACTTTAAGGAAGCCGTCGAAGGTAACAATCTCGCCTTTGCCAACGAAATTATACTCAGTTGGAGTGGTGATAGTGATAGTGGTGGTTTCGATGCGTGCGTCTGCCATTTGCGTGGCAAGAGCGCGCCCGCGGATTAGGGCGTATAGGCGTTTTTCGTAATCATTTTTGCCGGCGGTCTCGCGGTTGATGTCGGTTGGGCGAATTGCTTCGTGTGCCTCTTGGGCGCCAGCTGACTTGGTCTTAAAGTTTCGGACTTTGACGTATTCTTTGCCGTAAGTGGATTCGACATAGCTAGCCATGTTGGCGATTGCTTGTTTGCTCAGATTTAGACTATCGGTGCGGTGGTAAGTGATAAAGCCAGCTTGATAGAGCGCCTGTGCGGCTTGCATAATCGTACGCGTAGAATAGCCAAGTTTAGAGTTAGCCTCGATTTGCATAGAAGCGGTGGTAAAAGGCGGAGATGGCTTGCGTGTTCCTGGGGTGTTCTCGACGGCGCTAGCTTTAAAACTGGTGTTTATAAGCCGCTCAAGGAATTTGCGTGCCTCGTCTTCGGTTTCGAAGTCATGATTAAGTTTGGCGTCAAAGCCGAAATCGCCAGATACCTTGTAGCTGAATTTGCTAGCAAACTTCTCGATAGCCTGTTCACGCTCAACGATAAGGCGGATAGCTGGACTTTGGACGCGGCCGGCCGAGACGGCGCCTGGGACTTTTTTGCGGACGATGCCAGAAAGGTCGAAGCCGACAAGCATATCGAGAGTTTGGCGAGCTTGTTGCGAAGCTACCATATTCATATCGATGATGCGTGGGTTCTTGATTGCTTCTTCGAGTGCGGTTTTAGTGATTTCGTGAAAAGTAATACGGGCGGTATCTTTTGGTAGCTTTAGTACTTCGCAAAGGTGCCAAGAGATGGCTTCTCCCTCGCGATCTTCATCCGTTGCGAGCCAGATTTTATCGGCGGTTTTGGCGGCTTTTTTAAGATTGGTAATAATACTCTTGTGTCCAGGGTCAATTTCGTAAGTAACTTCAAAAGTATTCTTATCGACCTTCGTATCTTTGCGAATATGTCCAACTGATGCCAAAACGGTATAATCATTACCGAGGTATTTCTCGATAGTATGGGCTTTCGCCGGAGACTCTACGATAACTAAGTTTTTACTCATGTGCTATATAATATCATACAAAACTTAGCAAGAAAGCATAAGTCTATTTTTGGGAGTGTAGTAATGATATTAAAAGACGACACAAAAAGGACCACACTATTGGTGTGGTCCTGATAAACTTGGATTTTTGGTTTTATCCATTAGATAGCCGTGGGGCTATGATAATGAGATTGCCGGGTTCGACCGTGTCCTTGTCGGGGTCGATAATTCTTGTTCCCCCCCTGGAAAGCGAGTAGCCCGGTTCGATTGTGATATTCTCGCGTGCGAGTACTGAAGAGATAGTTTCTCCTTTTTCGCACTTTGCTATAATCGGTGCCGTGCCGATGCCAGTGATGATTCTGATTGTATCAGTGTTATTCATTACGCCCTCCTTACATTACAACAACTCTTTCGAGTGTGGCTAAGTTATCCGAGATCATAAAGGGTACAGGTTCGCCCTTGATAGATTTCGTTAAGTTTCTTGTCACTAACGATGCGATACTATTGGAGGTATATGCAACATTACCTCCGCACTCGAGCCGGAGAGAGTCTTCGTCATCGAACAACCAACTTTCATAGTTACTCGCAGCTCTTGGGTCGAATGGTCGAAAGCTGAAAATTTGGTACATTTCTCCTCCCGATCGCGCATCGATAAATAATGGTATTTTTGTACTTGACGCTTTCACGGCGTCAAAGATAGCTTTGCGACTCCTCATTGAGTCGACGCCGCAAATTACATACCCTTCGAGTTGAGTTTTTTCAGTCGCGCGCTCGAAGTGTGGAATTGCCGTGGTAGATTTCATCTCGCTACCCAGGAGATATTCTATCATTTTTGTAGCCGCTTCGACCTTCGGTAGACCGACGTATTTTTCGCTGTAGGGTGGCTCAGATGCAATATTTCGCTCTTCGAGTTTGTCATTATCCCAAATTATTATTTTAGGAAAACCCATCTTGGCGAGCGTTTGTATGACAGTACTGCCAATGCCGCCCGCGCCGATGACGTGTACGGCATCACCAAGTTGATTTGGATTAAAGAAATGAAGTTGATCTGATAAATCTCTTGCCATTACTGCCGTCCTCCTTTGAGCTTTATCCCAAAGAGCGTGCCTTTTGTCTTCCCATCGGCTTTCCCATCGGCTCTTTTTATGTTGGCAAGTTGCCGTGTAGCTTGCGTTGTGTCTGTGTCGGTATAGTCGACGAATATGTCTACCGGGTAGTTTGTTATCCTGATAGGATTAAATGCGTCGAAGCGGGCTATGCCCCCACCTTTGACATTAACGACCAGGTTTACGGCCCAGTCTGCCGAGTGGCTGGCGATGTCGTTCTCGTCGTGACTAGAAAAGAAGACTGAGCCTTCGGCATGGGAGTGCCAACGAAAACGCAGCTTTTCAGCGTTATTCTCATCTTCCGAGACTACATCAGCTATGATTTCATTCATGGCGTAGTCTTCGGTTGTTGCGTAGCTAAAACCGGCCGTCTGTCGCGGAAGGAATATCTTTTTGACATAAAATGTTTCCCTATCGTTGCCGACTTCGATGAGGCCGATGCCCGTAACTTCATATGGTGAAGCCAGCTGGGTAAGTGTCATTATTTCCTTCCATATCATATGCGGTATAATGAGTTTCATTTTTCACCTCTCTTCAGCAGTCTTGCTTTGGCTTTTTCGATTTCTTTAACTTCAATATAGTGACATGGTACTGCCCACTCGCATCCTTCGTTTACGCCATGCATACTATCGATAGCTAAGATTATCGCTTCGGCATACTGTTTATTGGCTACGTAGTGATCGATTGCGCATGCTCGATTGCCAAAACAGAATCTGTGGTCACTTTGTAGATAGAGTGCGTCATCGGTACTGGAGCGGATTGATACGCATTCGTAGAAGTTTGGCTCGAGACGGAGTTCATAGTCGCCGAAGTCATATTCTTTTCCGTCAAGCAAGTAGCGTACTCGAACTACTACGTACAGGCAGTCATTATCGATGTGAATACCTATTACTCCGCGCGAGTTGCGGATTGCCTTCCATTCGCTATGAAAATCGTGACGTTGTATAGAAGAAGATGCGGCCCTTTTCCGCTGCCTTATTGATGCTAAGGCTCGATTCTTTCGTTCCTGCAGTTTTTCTATTTCCTTCATTAATTCGTCTAGCGACTCTTCAGGTATTAATCCTGTTGCCTTCGCTGTCTGAATCTCATTGAGCCTTTTGTCGCAATCTTCGATCTCTTTTTCTGCTTTAGCGATGCCATTTTCAGGCGAGAGCAGACGTTCGACGAGATTACGATAATCTTGTTCTGAAGCTTGTGGTCGATTGCTTTCGGCATAGTCGATACGGAGTAATTCCTCGGCGCACATTTCTAATTTTTTTCTTCTAGTGTATGCTTCGAACCCTTTTCTAATCAAGAGGATAGGCCAAGCAATAAACATGCTAGTTAATAGAAACAGGCCATAGGGCTTACTGATTGGGATGTCTGTCCACAGATATTCCTTTTCTCGTCTTCTAATTATACTATAGCTGATTGTAACTATGAATGAGTAGAAGAGTAGCAATGTGGCCCTTAACCAGTCTTGCTGTTTAGCGAGTTCCTCCCGAAAGCTAATCGTTTCTTTTTCCTCTTCTAGTGGAAACATGAGGTTTTCGTCTAGCTTATCCTGGTTCTCTTGGTCCATGTAATGCTGAATTAAAGCTCGATCTTCGTCGCTAAGGTCATTAAACTCACTCGCGAATTCATTATAGGTCGCGATTTTCTTAGCTTCTGAATTGTCATGAGCCCAGATAGCCCAGATGAATGCCAAAAGAATGAGTCCCACTACGATAGTAATGAAAAAACAGTTGCGTAGTATGTGTGCATCCTTGAGGTCGTCGCAATAGCCTCGGCGTTTTTTGGGTGTCATAAAAGACGGTCACCACCTTTCTTATCAAAATCCAGTTTTTAAGTTTCTAAGAGGCGTTTTTTCTTCCGCCTCAATTCTTTAATTCTATCATGATTTTATGAAAAATCAATTAGCAAACAATTATTATTAACCACCAAAAAGCCCCAGTAAGGGTGGGCATAACTGGGGCTATTTGGCCCTACAACACACCTCCTAAGGCATCCGGTAGATCCGGAAGCGTGACCCACCTCACACATGGGGTCCGCCGGTTATAGGGATTGCTAGCTTTAGAAAGGCCTTTCTAAGTGGAGGTAATACTTTTCACTTCAAACAAAAAAGAAATTTGAAGGCCGAAAGGGTTTCTAAAGCACGCAACAATTGCTAAAATAAATTTAGCAAACGTTTCAACTTATTTAGGTACAGTTTTTTGACCCTATGGGCCAAAACTGATGTGATTATAGCACGTATTTGCTTTTTATGCAATACTTTTTACATATTTTCTTATATAATCTACTCAAAATCGTCTGGTATTTGCAGAGGTGTCTGTATTCTTACAGGGGTGAAACCGCTTATTGTTATATTGTAAAAATATTGTATAAAATCGCTCATTTTTGGTATTTTTGCCAGGTTTTTAATAAAAGTGCAAGCAAAAAGTCGGATTAAAAAAGAGAAAGAATAAATGGCTAATTCGGCGATAGGTGACCACGGTTATGCTGCGTTTAGTTACCTATTAATATTGACAAGTACTTATTGTTATGCCATAATACAGTTGATATATGATGCTTTGGGAAACATATTGATCTTTAGGAGGTATACCATATATGAAATATATGTTTAGTTTGGACAATTATTGCAGTCCAGATAAGCTAATCTGTAAAGATGTGCTTTTCTTTAACATTAGAGAGTTCAATTATGCGATTCGTTTGGCTCTCCCGGATGATATTGCGTTGAGGCGCAAGGGTTGTGATGCTTGTTGTTATGCCACCGACGATGAACGTCGGATAAGCGAGTTCTCGCCCGTTGTCGTTGTCAGATATAATGGACAACTGAGAGTTGATAGAGAGATGACGGAGAGGTGGCTTAATGGGCTGCGGCCGTACCAGTTCTACGAGGTTATACAGGAGCGTGGCTATCGTGGATGGTCCAGGTTTGGATTCCTAAACGAGAAACAGTACTCCTTCTGTCGCAGGCATTCCGATAAGGTATATCAACTCAAACGGATACCGCGTAACTTATCTGATCCTGGAATATTCTGGAGTGAGGAAGAATATTACGAGCACGGAGGAAGGTATATTGAAAAAGTCCGTGGGATTTTATCCAAGAAAGAGTTCGCCCCCATCCGAAATATGACAGACGTGGAGATTTTGGACTTTTATGGAGATTTATGTTCCATTAATAGCCATAGACTCTGCGAAATAGATGATGATTACGTCGAAGAGGCTTTATTAGAAGATATGATGACTTTGCGGCGTGATATTTTGCTAGAAGTTCGCGAGATCTTGGCCGAGGAAGAATTTGCTCCAATCCGAGATATGACGTGGAGGAAGATCTTGGACTTTTATGGAGAGCTGTGTGACAGCTCTGGGTGTAGCAAATTGTCGAGCGAGGCAATCAGAAGCGCTTTAAAAGAGCAATTTCATATTAATTAGATACCTAAAGGTCGCCCTATATGTGGGCGACCTTACCTTTTGTCTATAAAATCTGAGACTTGCTTAAGAATTTGGGGGAGTTTTTCGTATTCTTCGGGCGTAAATTTGCTAAGTACGAAATCGAAATCGCCGATTTTGCTCCGTAGAGTATCGTTGGCGGTACCAATGCGAAGACGAGGAAAATTTTCGGTGCCGAGATGGGCGATGAGGGATTTAAGGCCGTTATTGCCACCTGCGCTACTGCGACTGGAGCTTGTAAAAATCGAGAATTGCGCGAATACTTTGGCCGACTTCATTGTAGAAAGTTTGTGCTTTAACAAAAAGAATATCTCGTTTGTCGTTTCGTATTAGGGGAATCAAGTGGATGTGCTAACTCCTCTCAATACCTTTGCAACACATTAGCGGAGTTCTAAGCTGTATACC
>CAMYZS010000009.1 GCA_947303945.1 uncultured Candidatus Saccharibacteria bacterium
GACTAAAGTATATGACGCCTATGCAAATGTTGCAAAGGTGCTGAGTTAATACGAACGGATTGACAGAACAAGCAATATATGATATAATTAAATCGTGGACCCAAAGACACTCGCACCACTCTAGCTTAGGAGGTAGCAATTTATGATTACAGTAACACCAGTAAGTGTGTTGGGTGACCCTAATTACTTAGACGTGACACCAAAGGAAACAGAGAAAACTATTCTCTTCTCTGATTTGCCACTCGAAAAACGGCAGGCGGCAATCGACGCCGCTATGAGACTCGGCGGTGAAATTTGCATCGTCACCGTCGACGACGCCATTGTCGTCGTAAAAGGATACAACGATGAACGCGGGCAAGTATGGGGTTCCAATCAACCACTCAGATATGCACTATTTAACGCGAAACGTTCGAGAAGGTCTCCCCTTTGCGATTACGTATTCGTCTTCGTTCAGGAGGATAGCGCAAATAATTGTCGGTTTCGGTCATACTTCGAACACTGCCCCGGCGCAGTGAGCTAAGAAGACTAGTGTAGCCCCCAATCACGTGGGGGCTTTTTTATGACAAAAATCAAAGAATACACAAACAAACAAATCAATTTATCACCCACCCCACACGCAACACTACATCCTACGCCTCAAGCACTAATAAACATTCAACAGCCTAGCCAGGATTTTCAAGCAACAAAAAAAGAGCCCCACCATGGAGACTCTTTTTGCTTATTTAGCTTTCTTTCTCTAGATAACGTTTGCCAACTACTAAGCTACCAATCAAGCCGATTAACGAAACGCTAAGCATCACTACCGAAGTCACAACACTATCATTAGTTACAGGCGGTTCAGGCGGAATATAACCTTTACCTGGCTTATTGTATTTATTGGTGAACACCACATCACTACTCGTATCTGAACTTACCTTTAGCTCACCTTCACCATCATCTTCAACCTCAACCACGAAAGTATACTCGTTCTCATCATAAGCAATATCTTGTTCGCGATCCGCAACATCCTCTTTAATTACAAAGCTATACATACCCGCCTCATCGAACGTGATACCATTATTAAGCACGATTTCTCCGTTCGCCATATTGTAGCCAGTAGCGACCAACTCGTTGCCGAGATAGATATTAAACTTAAACTCCTTATCTTTCAGAACACGATTTTCAAGCACCTTTTTAACCGCAATCGGGACTTCACATTCTGGGCAACCATAAATCACCTCTTCTGGCTTATAGCTGTTCTCAAAGATAATCGCTCCCACATCTTCGCCGTTCTTATGATAACTTACCTCGGCTTCTAGTTTCGCATCATTATCACTCACCCTAACCGTAATAATATACTCAGATTCATCGTAGACATAGCCCTTTGCATCATCTTTAACTTCCTTAACGGTATAAGTATATTCATCGGCTTTGTCGAATTTAATCTCATTAAACTCAGCCTTGCCAGAGCCCTTAATCTTAACAACTTGAATTATGCCATTCTTATCTGAAAGAATAAATTCAAATTCCTTCGCAAGGTTCTGATCGATGCCGCTCAGGATTTTTTCAAAATCAATCTTCGTCGAAGTCGCTTCAGCCCTGTAATCATTCTCAAATTCAACTTCATTAATTTCTTTGCCGTCAATCGTCACTTTCGCAACTAGTTGCGCCTGCTCATAATCATCGGTAACCTCTATTACTACCTTGTGTTTAGTGTCGTCATAGCTAAAACCAGCCTGCCCATCGTCTATCTCAACGAGTGTGTATTCGTAAGTGCCAGCTTTATCAAACTTAATCGAATCAAAGTCAACCGAACCAGCTAGCTCTTTTGTAGTAATCTCCTTAGTCTGCACAACTACATTCTTATCATCGCGAAGCTCAAACTTAAATGTCGCATCTTTCTTACTATTGCTCTGATCGTTAATCTTCTTCTTTACTGTAAATGGCTTGATAACCTCGACTGGCTTCGCCTTGTAAGTATTCGTAATCGTACCATTATTTGAATAATCCGCCTTGAAAGCTAAGTTGCCATTTTTGTCATCAGTAACCGTTAAGTTTACATCGATATCTTCCGACTTAGATAAACCACTTGGCATCGTGTCAGTTTCAGTAATCGTATATTTATGCTCGCCAACGTCAGCCTGCGTAAATTTGAGCTTCTTAAAGCTAACTGCAGTATGATCTCTATCTACGATTTGCGTATCAACGACGTTACCGTCTTTATCTTCCAATACAAAATTGTAACTTTCGCCACTCTGCCAGTTACGCCCCTCAAGGACCTTAGTCGCCTCAAAGCCAAATTCACCTTCAGCGGAATAGGTATTAACAATCGTATTATACTTCTCACCCTGACCGCCGCTATAGACGACTGTAGTTTTCAAAGTACCGTCATGATTATCATCAACCGTAACCGTAGCAGTAACATCGCCAGAATTCGTAATACCACCAGGCAATGGAGTGCTCTCATGAATTGTATAGACAAAAGTCTTACCCGCATCTTCAAGCGTATAGCTAATTTCGCTATAAACTACATCCGATTGAGCTTTACTGACGCTTTTACTCTTAATCTCAACACCATCTTCGCCCATAAGTGTGAAATTATAGAGCTCACCCTCTTGCCAATCACGACCAGTCAAAATCTTGCTTGCGCCAAGCTGAATCTTACCAGTTGCGGAATAACGGTTCACAATCGTATTTAGTTTTTCACCTTCACCACCTTGATAAGCAACATTAAAGTTCAAACCACCTTCGCCGTTATCGGTTGCAGTTACGGAAGCGGTAATATTACCACTAGTTTGTTTAATACCGCCACGCACACTTGAAGCTTGAAGGTCTTCGGTAATCATATATTCAAAAGTGCCAGTACTGTTAATCGGAACTTCAAATTCAGCCTTCTTATCTGCGCCATCTATCGTCGCAGTCATCGAATCAGCAATGCCATCACCGCTCAATTTAAAGACGAATTTATCGCCCGTACGCCAATCATTAAAATCTTTCTTAACCTCAATCTTTACCTTACCACTCACACTGTAAGTATTCGTAAAGGCAGCCGTCGAAGTTGTATCTTCTGCTATCGTGCCAGTGTCACCAGTCTTAGTAGTCGTAAAACCAGCAGCTTCCGTCTCGACGACTTCATAATACGCCCCTACCGGCAAATCAAGGATAGTTAGCGATTCACCATCTTTCAATCTTACCGTTCCGCCAGACTTAATCGTATTAGTGCTACCATCAATTTTATAGCTACCAGCCAACTCTGAAGTCTTATTTGCATTAGCATAAAGTCTAACCGTAAAGATGAACTCTTTATTTTTTACAGTAGTTGCGTTACCGCTTTGGACTACAACATTCTTCGTAAGCTTCAAATTACCAGAAGTATAATTATTTACTACCGTTACTAAAGAAGCGGAATTGCCAGCTACGGCGTAATAATCTTTACCATCAATCGTCTTAGCGGCTTTGTCGTCTTTTGCATTTTCACCACCATAAGCAATCTGATATTCAACATCTTTCAAAGAGTAACCAACTGGAACGTCGCTTTCCTCAACGTGGTAAAGCGTACCAGTGTTCATATTGACAACACGAATTATGTCATCCGTCGAAATTGCTCTCTCAATTATACCGCTACCATAAATGTGCGCCGAACGATACCCAGTCACATTACCGCTGCTATCTTTTAATTCTTGGTTACAATCGT
Organism: uncultured Candidatus Saccharibacteria bacterium; assembly: GCA_947303945.1. Lineage (GTDB taxonomy): Bacteria > Patescibacteriota > Saccharimonadia > Saccharimonadales > Saccharimonadaceae > UBA2834. The sequence goes on from CAMYZS010000009.1 coordinate 3,674, forward strand.
CATGTGCTTTTGAACAATAGACGCGATAATCGTAGTTATAATCGCTGTTGTCATCTGGATTCTTCAAATAAGCTATTATGGTAAACTTATCATCCGTATTAGATACTTCGTTGCCAGCCTTATCGACAATCTTCTTCTGAATATTAACACCACCCTTGATAGTATTCGTAGCCGATATGGCCGACATTTCCTTAGCCGATTCTACACCAGTAAAAGTATTACCAGAGCGCGTAAATGCAACGTTCATTAAAGTACCATCCACCAACATTGGATGATAAATATAGTTCGTTAATTCAAAGTGATTATTAATATCAGCTTCGCCAAACTTATAATCGTGGCCTGGATTCAAGATAGAGTATCTCTTGCCATTCATTACCACAACGCCATACGGCGAATTCTCATCAAAGGCGGGGCGCCCTTCACTCACCATCAAGCCCGGCGCAATCGCAATCTTACCAGAGCTCCAGGTAGTGCTGCCAGCTACCTTTTTAACCTTAATGCCGCCCTTGCTAGCATCATAATTCTCATGGAACTGATCATATTCTTGATACTCAGTTTGGCTAAAATCTTTCTTATAGAACTGAAGGTAAATATCTTGCACTTCAGTGTTATCCTCGCGTTGACTTGGATCAAGCGAATCCTCCCAAAGCTTCTGCAACTCCGCTTCTTCCTGGTACAGATCGACCGGATCAGGGTTCTTAATCTTCACAGTTTGCGGATCAGAAACTACCGTCTCGGTTTGGCCGTTAGTTGTAGTCGTCGTCACCGTTTTATAAGTCAAGGTCGGATAATCAGTGTTAGTTTTAAGCGTATATTTATCGCCGCTCTTCAAAATCTGCGCTTTTTGATCGGCAGTCAAATCATCATAAGCCATCACACCGTTATTGAGATCAGCAATCAAATCCAATGATGCCTGACTTGGGTAAACGATAAAGCTCACTGTTGCAGTTTCGCCATCAGACAGCACCGTATTGCCAAGATCCCAAGTTACGGTCCCGTTTTCAAACTTCGCCGCTGGCGCATCTGCCCAGTTATTTCCACCCTTAGTATAAGTAAAGCCGCCAGCCGTGCCCTCAATTGCTACCGAGGTCATGCCAGTAATGCCATCATTAAAGATTAACCCCGTTAAAGAAAGACTATTCGTAATAGACTTCACAATATCGTCAAAGGCCGCCTCAAGCGCTTGCTGGTTTGTTGCATCTTTATAAATTGCCTTAGAATTCAAGTTCTGCATATTGGTTGCATCGCCGAACACACCTACCGTATATAGCGTCTTGCCGGCATTCACAATCGTACTTGCAACCGCCTGCGCATCGGACATATTCCAGCCATTTGGGTCACTATTACCGGAGCCATGGACACCAGATGGTGTTGGCGGATTTGCAGTTGAACTTCTATCGTCAGAATCAGAACAGCTCCAGCCAGTACAGTGCTTCGTGTTACGAAAAGTCGGGTTACCATCCGATACAAAGATTACATATGTCGGATCAGTATCGCCGAAATTAACATTGTTCGCTGCCGTCAAAGCCGCTTCCCAGTTCGTACCGCCATCAATACCATCTTTTGGTTGCGCAGCCCCAACCCAACTACTAAAAGTATCTTTGCTCGTCGTTGGAGTTGTATGAGTCGTAGAGCTATTTACTTGTGTGGAGAAATCAATGAAGGCAATCTGAACCATATCGTTCACGCCCGTCGTGGTGTTGTAATTTAGGAGTTTATTTCCAAGTGACTTCAATGCCACCTCGGCTACACTAGCACGAGTCTTCGTAGTATTCGTATTGCTCGTATAACGTGGGCCGCTATAAGAACCATATGAATTGCCAGAACGATAATACAAATTGGTCGTATATGTGCTCTGGTTGTTGATCTCTGAACAGCTGTTCACATTGTTATTTGTACAATGGTACAGCTGTACATAACTATTATTGGTGACGTTATAGCCATAGCGACCAAGCTCTGAACTTGGTTCTGGATACTTCATACTACCAGACGTATCGTAAATCACCACGATATTAGCCTTAGTATTTTGCGTCGCCGATGATGCCTTTCCTGTAACACTCAAAGTAAGCGTATAGGTGCCATCACCATTATCCTTTAATGTTTTACTACGTACCGGCGCGCCCTCTGGATCGACGTCGTCGTCAGCATACGCACTGCGGACAAAACCGTTCCCCAGCGGCGTAATTACACTCGCGACCATCAAAAACGAAGCTGCGAAATATTTTAATTTGCGTTTGAAGTTCACTTCACACACTCCTTTTTAGTTATTTATTCTCCCGACTCCACTCGAGAGAAGATAGTTTGTGAACTCAAGATAGCGGAATGACCCCTAAAACGCAAGCATAAGCGCCCATATTTACCCCTATAATGTTTATGATTGACTTTCGACAAAATGCAAACCATTAGCCAATGTCGCAAAAGCTACAAATTCTGTGTTCTAAGAAATAGTCCAAACATAGATATATCGCGGTTGTACCGAATCGCTAAAATAGCTTAAATCTTGAATTTATATCCAAAAATCCATACTCGCCGCGATAAAATGGAACTTCTTTTTCACGCCGTCGCTCGCTCCATACATTTCGCAATATATAGAACTTCATCAATCAAAGCATCCACCCCTTGCACTTTCAACGACAGCTCCACTGGCCCTGACGCCATCAAGCGCATCAGCTTAATATGATCCGCCCCAACTCGACCAGCCGCCGCTTTACTAAGCGCCGCTTGCTCCTCATCCCAATAATAACGTTTTTCTGCCAACAGCTTCTCGCCGTCCGTATCGAAATGCAAATTCACATCCTCGCCCAATGCCCGCGTTAGATTAATCCCCCACCACGCTCGCAAAACATCTTTCCAACGTCCAGCCTCATCCGCGTGCTTCTGCATTGCAAAAAGTGCCTGTTTCAAAATCTTATAAAATTCCGGCGACTCTATCTGCTCCGCCCGTGCGCTCACACTTCGCATCATCATACCACCCATTTCAATCAACTCAATATCCTTCACAAAAGCATCGTAATGCTCCAACAACTTTGCACTTGTCAAAATCCCCAATTCTGTTCGCCCTTCATGAATTACTACCTCTGACACACTGAATAACTCAATTCCACCCGCCAATTTTGATTTTTCTTTACGCGCTCCGCGCGCCACTACGCTCCGCTTTCCTTCCGGTGTCAATAGTTGCAAAATTCGATCCGCTTCACCATAGTCAGTCCGACGTAGCACAATCGCCTCCGTGCACAAATCTAATTGCCGCCGCGCACTTTTGCCAGAATTCATTTTAATGCTCCTCGAACAGCCCCTATCAGCTCCTGTGGAATCATTTTGCCCTTATCCAATATCTCCGACACGCCATACCGTTCCGCCAATTCACTTTTAATATCCACGCTCGTTATAATTACAACCGGCACCTTTGCCAAATCTGAATAGCTTCGCATTTCATTCAACACCGCAAATCCCGTTGGGCCCGTCAAAAGAATATCTAAAATCACCAATTCCGGCACCACCTCATTCATTGCTGCTATCGCCTCTACTCCATCATGAAAAAACTCCAACTCATAAGACTTCAAAATCCGACGGTAGTAGTTCTCCCACCCACGATCATCTTCAATTATAAAAATCATACCAAGCTCAATTGCCCGCTAATCGGCAAGTCAATATAAAAACTCGTACCGTCTCGATGGCGCACTAAACCAAAATTGCTATTCATATAATTTGCAAACTTCGCCGCAATATAAAGTCCCAAACCAGACGAACCAGGTCGCATCGCAATATCAACCGGCTTCTTCACGAAACCATTTTTTATCTCACGCCAAATCTTTGTCGGTATCGTCGGACCATAATCGCGCACGTCAATCCGAATTTTGTCACCTTTTTCATATATCGAGACTATGCTCGGCAATTCTTCGCCACCATAATTCATTGCATTTAAACAAAAGTTATAGACCACCGAGCGTAATAGTTGACGATTTGCTACTACCAACTTTCGCTTATTCCGATAATTAATCATCAACTCCCGCCGATTAAACTCAAACAAACGCCATAGCTCTGACACTACTTCGTCACAGACAATTCGCGGATTTACTGGCTCCATCTCAAACATCGCATCTTCCAAACGCGCAATTCGCGTCAAATCTTCAACCTGCCTTAGCGCCCGCTCCGAGGTCGCCACAATCTGACGACCAATCTCACGCGCCCCAACAATCGAATCCTCAAAATCCAAAGATAGGGCGAGTTGACGCGACAAGCTTAACGGCCCTTTCAACTCATGCGCAACTATCATCGCGCTCGAATTTGCGCCAAATACCTCACTCTCCATGCCCCCTATTCTACACTATTAGTTTCCGCGTCGCAAAGTCTGCAAAATCTTTTCGTAATCATCCAAAAGCACATCAGAATCGGTCTGCAGAATTGCCGTCTTATCATTCACCTTGAAGATTACGAAAGTACCATTAATTTTACTACTAATTTCACCCTCATAACGCATACCCGTAATATTGCCACTATCAGCCGTAAAATTCTGCGACTGCATTTTACCATTCTTCACCTTAGCGGTATATGGCTTTACTACCTCGTCGTATTGACGATTATAAATCGCAAAACGTAAAGCATAACGAGAATTCTGCCCATTAACTGGTGGAACTTTCTTAGGCTGGAAATATGCCATATAATCACTATTATTTGAAGCGTCTTTTTCAACATATACGCTCCAAGTCTTCGGATATTGAAAACTAATTGAGCCATAGTCATCTGGACCACGAAACTCTAGGTTTGGCTCTTTCAGCTTTTCGTCCAAATTCCTTGTCGCAATTTCTTGCTCCTCAGCCCTCGCCGCCGCAACCATCGCATCAATCTTAGATTGTTGATCAGCATTCGCTTCGTTATATTTCATAAAAAATATTACTGCTACAATAATTGCGCCAGCAGCAATAATACACACAACAACCAAAATTATAGTTTCAACCAAAGTTCCTTTTGCGTCTTTCTGCACCGCAACAGGAGCCGCTACTACGCCTGGCTGGTTAATAACTGGGGCGCTTCCACTCATATTCATATTTGGTACGGGAGGGACTACCGATACGTTCTGCATATTTCCCTGATTTTGCGGCATTTGCTGCATTTGTGGCATCTGCTGCATAGGCGGATTATATACCGACTGTTGTTGGTCGGCCACATTATTCGGCATAGTATTCGGATCCATGCCCATATTCGGCGCCGGCATAGAACTACTACCATTAACACCGTTATTCCAGTTTTGATCCATACTATGATTATATTTTAGCAATAACGTTTTCGCAAGACCTTCGGCAGAAAATATTATTTACTAAAGTCCTCCTCGATAACTTTTATCTCATTCTTCATCTCAGCCAAATCCTTCTCGATTTCTTTAGCTAAATCCACTAATACACGATATTTTTTGCTCGCCTCATCGATTTTAAAATCATCAGAATAAAACCAATCCACCCCGTCTTTTAAATCCGCGATCTTATCACTCACATTCTTCTTTGTCTTAGTCATTTCCGCTCCTTTACTGCTATTATTCTTGCTTTTATATTTCGGTTTGCCGTTGTGATATCGACAACATTATCTACCGTAATGTCACCTTTTATTAATGCATAACCTTGCCTCAGAATATTTTCTGGATTTAATTGCTCTAAAATACACTTCTGCGCCAAAATATCATTCTCTATTAATGTAACTTTCGCAATAATATCACCACCAACCCGTTCGATACTGCTCTTAATCTCAAGAAAAAGCCTATCTACCTCTGCATTAAATAAATTATTTATTCGACTCATATCACCCCAAATCGCCGCCATCACCTCTTTTTTATCGCGCGAAAGCATCTGTGCAGCATTCGATGGAGTCGAAGCTACTACGTCGGCCACTAAGTCGCACAAGCTCTCGTCCACTTCATGCCCAATCCCTGTAATTACGGGTAACTTTGAGGCCGCAATTGCACGCACTAGCGCCTCATCATTAAAGACCGCCAAATCGTCCGCCGACCCGCCACCCCGAATCAGTGCAATCACCTGCACTTCATTTCGCTCATTGAAATAATTTAAGGCTCTAATTATTTGATCAGCGGCCGCCATGCCTTGTACCTGCGTGTGCGCCACTAATACCTCTAGACCGCCCCATCTCTCATTTAGAATCTTGCAAAAATCAGCATATCCAGCCGCCTGTGTACTCGATATTACGCCTATTTTGACGATATTATCTGGTAATGGGCGCTTTTTCTCTGGAGCGAATAACCCCTCAGCTTTCAATTTCTTTTTTAACAGCTCGAAGCTCTTCTTTAAATCACCCTCGCCTACTGGCATTACGGCCTGAACCGTCAAGGAGAATTTTCCCCAATTTGTCAATTTTGGCACCGCGCGTACTCGCACTTTCATTCCATCCTCGAGCGGAAATCGCAAAGCAAACTTCATCATAAAACAACCTATACTTGATTGATCATCTTTTAAATCAAAAAATACAAACTTGCCCTGATTGACCTTAAAGCTCGCCACTTCACCTTCTACTACAACACCAGAAAAAGCGGTCTCCATTATCTGATTGCAGACCGCTTGAAAATCCGAGACACTATAAACTTGTGCCAGTTCCATAATTATTCTTGTGGCGCCTTAAATTTATCTGGACGCTTCATTAGCGCATGCTGGTAAAAGCCATAACCACTCACTATCGTGCCAATCAATACAAATACGCGCGTCACAATCACCGTGATAGTCGCTACTTGCAAATCTACACCCGTCGCCACTAATACCGCCACGAACGCCCCCTCATAACCACCCATACCACCAGGCGTCACCATTACCGTGCCAACGACGCTTCCTACACCCTCCGCAATCATTATTTGTGGCAATATCTCTGGATGCCCCAACGCACAGGCTACTACCCAATATGTCGCCAATTCCAAGAATGAATAGAATAAACCCCAAATCATCGGTTTACCCAGCATACGGCGATTCTTTTTTAGACTCAAATAATCCTCACGCAAATCCGCAAAGAACTTCGTTACTGCCTCTTCTTTGAGGAACTTACGCTTTTTACCTCGCGTAATCTTACGTACGACCCTATTAATGAACTTCGACGACGTATTCGCTAACCAATCAATATTCTTCTGCTTCCGCACAATCAGCCACGCAACAATAATCAGACCAATAATCCCCAAAGAAATCAACGCCGACAATATCACCGCCCACATGCCGCCTGGAACTACACAGCCAGCAATCAAAACCACAATAATCGCCGCCACCGTCTGTAGCGCATTGCCAATTGCACAAATTCCATAGCGCAAAATATGAATAAAGCTAATTTGCCCCGCAGAAATGTTAAATTCTTTTAGGCGCCATATTAGATAGGCTAAACCACTCGTACCACCTGACGGCAAAGCATGATTCACAAAGTTAATTTCTAAAGAAATCCGCGTAAGCTTGGCTTGCGTAATCTTGAAGCTTTTGCGTTGGCGCAAAAATGCAAAATAAATCTGCCCCGCCGCATAATACATCAGAATCTGCTCTGGAATAATCAATAACAACACCCAAACATTGATGCTTTTCAGTGAATACCAAGTCGCATCAATCATCGTCATTGTTTGCCCATTAAAAACTATTTCTTCGCTAAACGCATTATAAGCAATAAATGCCACCAAAATCAGCGTAACTACACTTAGGATTTTCTTAAACATATGCTACAATATTAGCACAATGACTTTCCTTTTGGTACTAGGTCGCGAACCAAAGATTTCCCTCGCCGAGCTCGAGGCTGTTTTTTCAAGTAACAAAGTTAAACAGCTCTCACCACAGCTCGCCCTAGTTACCGCACATTCTATCCCACTCGAACGCCTTGGTGGCACTATTAAGGCCGCTCAACTGATCGACGAGCCAATTCAAGATTATCTATCCAACCTTCCTGCCGGTAAAATCACCCTTGGTATCTCTGATTATTCCGAACATGCCAACCCGCGCAAAACTTGGGAGCTCGCCCTCAAGTACAAGAACATGCTCAAACGCCACGGTCGCAACGTTCGCCTTGTCCCAAACGGCAAATCATCCGTCCTTACCTCCGCCGCCTCACATCATAATCAACTTGGCGAGAAGACTAATCATATCGAAATCGTCAAATTTAGCAAATACACCGGCATCTCCATCGGCACCCAAAACATCACCGCCTACGCCAAACGCGACCAAGCCCGCCCCGCTCGCGATGCCTTCGTTGGTATGCTCCCCCCAAAACTCGCCCAGATTCTGCTCAATCTCGCCACTGCCGGCGCCCAGACCGGCACCGTACTCGATCCCTTCTGTGGTACCGGCGTCATTCTTCAAGAGTCAGTCCTGATGGGCTACTCCGCCTACGGCACTGATTTATCCGAAAAAATGATCAACTACAGCCAAAAAAATCTCGATTGGATTACTGGTCGTACGCCACGTCTTCAGAAAACAGACGCGCCCAAACTCTTCCTCGAGGTCGGCGATGCTACTAACCATCAATGGAAAGCTACAAAACCAGACTTTATCGCCTCTGAAACATATCTCGGCCATCCACTCTCTGCTCCACCCGCCGAAATCAAACTCAAACAGTTCCAACAAGACGCCAAGATACTCTTAACTGGCTTTCTAAAAAACCTCGCCAATCAAATTTCATCTGGCGCTCAATTAGCACTCGCTACTCCTGCCTGGAAACGACCCGACGGTAGCTATTCAGGGGTGAATATCCTTGACGAAGTCGACAAGCTGGGGTATAATACCGTAAAGTATCGTTATGCGTCTTACGATGACCTCCTATATTACCGAGAGGACCAAATCGTTGCGCGTCAAATAATAGTATTAAGGAAAAAGTAGTATGTCACATGTCAAAGCTGGCGGTACCAGCAAAAACCTACACAACAATGCCGGCCAACGACTTGGCGTCAAGCGTTTCGGTGGCCAACAGGTCAAGACTGGCGAAGTTCTCGTCCGTCAAACTGGCGCTACGAAGATTGCCGGTCCTGGCACCTTCATGAGCCGCAATTTCACCATCCATGCAGCCATTGATGGCAAAGTTGTTTTTGTGAAGACCAAGAAAAATCACTTCTCTGGCAAAAGCGTTCCGCGCACTCGCGTCGAAGTTCACGCCGCTTAATATAGCAATTATCAAAAATATCTCCGAGTAAGTCGGGGATATTTTTTATTTTAACTGACCAATTTCTAGTAGCGCAATTTTCACAATATTCCAACCATCAACATCTGCACTTTTCATATCAATATCCGCCTTCGCAAGGATTTTAATCGCGCGTATCGCTTTCGAATTACGCACCTCTAATCGCTTGCATGCCTGAGAAATAATCGCCCCCATCATCAAATACGGATCATCTGTCTGTTGGACTCGCTCACACATTTTCACCGCTTCTACGCCTCTACCCGCAAAAGCCTCATCAGCAATTTTAAAGGCCAAAAAACGATCAACCTTTTCCTCTTGAGTAAACTCTTTTATCTCTATTTCTTTAACTTTGCTGGCTGCTTTATATACCACAGAACGCTTATCTAATGCCGACAGCCAAATCACCATATTATGCGTAGTTTTGAGATAATTTGGGAACGATTCCCAACATTCTTTATTCTCATTAAGACCCTTCAATAAAATATTTCGCGTCTCTCCAAATAAAGAAGTGCCTTTAAAAATGGTTTCCATATCCGCGCGCGAGATATTGTCTGCCTCAATTACCTCGTAATTTCCCCCCAATACTTTTTCGACTGCCTGTTGTGTCTTTTGACGATCGGTACCATAAAAAATCTTTATCATTTTTGGCAGCCTTTACAATAATGCGTCCCCCTCCCCGCCGTTCTCGTCTTCTCAATTAAACCACCACAACGTTTACATTCTAGACCTTCACGTCGAAATACTTGTGCAAACTTTTCGAGATAACTACCCTTAGTACCGTCCGCCCGTACATAATCCTTCATGGTCGAACCGCCGCTGTCTATCGCCGCCTGCATTACTTTGCACAACCCCTCTAGCAGCAAATTCGCTTCTTCCCGATCTAAGCTGCCACATTTCCGCCAAGGCAAAACCAGCGCATAAAAACAGCCCTCATCCGCATAGATATTACCAACTCCCGCCACATTGCTTTGATCGAGTAACACTGCCTTAACTGGTGCCGCCTTATGGCGTTGTAGCATTTTCCAAAAATCATCTGGCTTTATATCCCACGGTTCAGGTGCAAGCTTCTTCAAAAACTTGTCTTCCTGCAGCCCTAATTCGCCCATAACCGCTACAAAGCCAAACTTCCGCTGATCATTAAAGTATAAATGACTACCATCGTTAAAATCAAAATATACTCGCGTATGTCGCCCCGGCATCTTTTCCGTAAAACCGCCGTCCGGATGACCGGCAGCAAACTTTTCTTTCCCCTCATATATCATCTGCCCAGTCATGCGCAGATGAATCATCAGCCACATATTATTTGATAAATTAATCAATAATGCCTTACCGCGGCGCTCGACCTTTTCAATGTCTTGCCCAATAACCAACTTACTATCCCCCCGAAAGCTTTTTTCACTCAAAATGGTCACATTTTTTATGCGTTTATGCAAAATAAATTTATCAAGCCCACGTCGAATTGTTTCAACTTCAGGTAATTCTGGCATACTTTATATTATACCAAGAATGGCCACAATGTCGCGCATCCCGCCATGGCGCCCATAATTGGATTCACATATAAAAGATAGAATGCAATCCCGTTCCTAATCATGTGCATCAGGATGCCCGCATAAATGGTACCCGTCAATTCGCGCGCAATGCACATAAAGACACTCATTATGCAAACTATTACACCTACATTCCATTGCCCATGCAAAACCCCAAATAAAACCGATACTAAAATAATTGCCGGTACAGCACTCAACTTTGTCCGTAATCTACCATAAAGAAAGCCGCGGAATATTAGCTCTTCAGTAATCGGAGCCACCACAACCAATGCAATGAAAGTAATAATACGATCCGCAGAAGTATATATCGAATTAAAACCAACATCCTGCGCCTGAGTCCAGTCCACATCCCTTATTACAGCCTGCAAAACCATTATTACGAAAGCTCCCGCCACCGTCGAAACAATATATCCAATCGGCGACAACAGTATATCCGTCCAAGTTGGCAGCCCATTCAAACCTAAGCTATCTCGCACCACTATTACTTTAAATATTTTTCTCGAGACTAATACCGCCACAACTATTGCAACGGAATTCGATATCGCAACACAAACCGTTTGCGCTGCATTTATATTAACTTCCCAGTTAGTCACATCAATCAGCCACTGCGCGATACAAGCAACCACAAGCTGCGACATATAAAAGATTACGCCCGTCCATACTGTTAATAATAGTGCCCAAACAACTATCGCCCACTTGCGATATGTACGGTCTTTCTTACAACGCTCTCTTACTATATTTAGCCTTTTATCTAGCCATGTTTTCTTCTTATTCATCAGAATAACCTCAAGATATCAATTACAGTCACAATAGCCGCCAATACCAAAATCGCCACAAAAGCCCGTCCTACAATTTTCTCTTCTTTCTCTTTTGTTAACTTTTTCTTCCTTAGTCTATAAATTGCAATCAAAAGCCATCTACCACCATCTAAGGCCGGAATCGGTAATACATTCATGCAGGCTAGAGAAATCGAAATCAAAGCTACCAAAAATCCCAAATTATTTAATCCGCTCGCCGCAAAAGCCGGAAAGAGTACCCCAATAATCCCAACTGGACCACTTACGGAGTCGCCAGCACTCTTAATTGCTTCTGCTCCGCTTACTCGTACCGCCTCGCTAGGATTAATTTGTTGTACGATGCCACTCAATAAGTTATACAGCAACATCCCTACCCCTTTAAATGTCTCACCCGTAATCTGCGCCGTTGTCATGAAACCAACTATCGGCGCGCTCCACGAGCTCACATAATATGCGCTACCAGTAATACTTGCACCAAGCAAATAAGCTGCGCTAGAGTCATTTAGCTCAACTTCCGAAATCATCTCGTTTTCATTTCGTTCGAAAGTTAAGTACACCAAACCGCCAGCGTGGCGTTTATTAAAGGCTAGTAAATCTTCAGTCGTAACAATATCTATTCGCTCCGAATTCTCATCTACGGCCCTAGCAGACTTAATTATGTCACCATCCTTTAAACCAGCCGTACTCGCTGGGCTACCATCAATTACCTCGCTGATTATTACGGGTTTTTCTACAGCTATTTCCGTATCGCTATCAATCGTAAATTGACCATCTAAGAAATGCGGCATGCCCACCCAGGCCAATATCGTGAGTAACACAAAGGCTACTAGCCAGTTCATTGCTACACCGCCAAACAAAATCTTGGTTTTACGCCAAAAGCTCGCCGCACCAAAGCTACCTTTCTCAGTATCAGCATCGCTTTCGCCTTTCATCTGGCAAAAGCCACCAATCGGCAACCAGTTTAGCGAGATTATCGTGCCCTTCCCTGGCGCTTTCTTCCATTCACGTTTTTTCAGTCGGCGCCACTTACCGTTCACTTTTCGCCAAGCAATTATTCGTGGCGGAAAACCGATTCCAAATTCTTCAACATCAACCCCGTTGCGACGCGCCATGATAAAATGCCCAAACTCGTGCGCCGTGACGAGAAACATCAACATTAATATTCCAATTATTATTCCTATTACCACACTCATACTAATAACTATAATAACACACCATGAGCTTTTTCAGACGGTATTATGGCTCATTCTGCTCATAATATAAAGTCTGATAAATGACACTACCTATTACCGCCGTACCGTTCATCTTCGTCGCACCCTCTTCAGCTGTTATTAATGCTTCGTTATTAATGGCGGCCGTCTTACCTTGCAAAATGCCATCATAGAACTCAATTGCCGCAGTGGTATTCACACCATAAGTTGCACCACGAATAATTGGCGTAGAGTTAGAAATTCCTCCACCATGTACACCGATCACCAAGGTGCCAGATTCGTTCTTTACACCTTCTTGTTTGTTAGAGATGATCGTACCGCCAGTAATCACGACCGATCCATTATTCAAGTTATGTACCGTTGCGCGCTGCGACGAAGAGCCGGTGCTCAAATATGCATTACCACTGATTACTAAGCTACCACCATTATTGTAGACCGCCTGCTTCGAGCCAGTCGCTACAATTCTCGCACCATTTTGAATATCTAATTCAGCTCCAGACTCATTATTGATCACACCTTCGGCTAGCGATGACGTAATTGTGCCATTAATAATAGTTAATTTACCCTTATTGTCTATCACCCTATTACCGACGACGGAATTTTCCCCACCATTATCGCTAAACGTATAGCCATTCAAATCTAATGTTATCTCTACGCCCGCATCAACCAGGACGTGATCTTTGATGTTGTCGAGCAAGGTAATCGTATCGCCCGCGCCCGCCTCGTCAATGCAATCTTGCAATAATGGATAAGTGGTTCCGCTTACGCCTACGCTACAAATATCGTTATTTTCGCGCCAGTTCGCATATAGAGTCATATCTTGGCTAATAATTGATTCTTCCGTGATTCTCTGTCCAGCGCCATCTTGCTCCGTATACCAGCCGCCAAAGTATTTGCGGCCACTATCCGTTTCAACGCTGTTCGGCATATCCGGCAACAGACTACCAATTTTGGCGGAGCCAATCACTGTTACGTCATTTGGGTCGTCCACGACACCGCCAGCATTGAACGACACCGTATGTCTATTTGCACCCGTTTCACCTAATTTAATATATAAATTAGATAGAGTAGCGTCCAAATAACGTTTTGGCGCACCGTCAGCCCTCTCGGACGCGCCAAACCATACTGTAGTATCGAAGTAATCAGATGTATTATTTATATCCTGCAAAACCATAAACGGCTCGTCGTTGAACGAATAGTAAACCACACCGTCAACTCTTGCGACCACTACCTTAGTGGCGGTGGCGGCACTATGGGTTCCAGTCTTTTTCTCATGCGTGTTATTTTTCTTAATGGTCTGAACTATTTCAATATTATTATTGCCTCTGCGTATAGCTAAGCCCGGCCAGTGTCGGCTACTATCTTCAAATTTTGCATTCACGAATGTCGACTGAGTGGCATCATCTTCATCTATAACCGAATCATGGAACTGACGGCTCGGATCGTACACAAGTATTGTAAAACCTATTTCATAGTCTTTATTGTAGTTCTCTTCACTATATAGTTTTATACCCGTATCGATATAACGATGCGTACCATCCGCCCAGTTAGTACCATTCACGATACAGTTATTGCCAGTTATATATCCGTCGCCGCCATGCTGAATATCGTAGCCATGAAAAACACATACGCCATCCATCTCAAATTCAGTATGCATCTCATTATCCGGCTCAGCCTCTACCCACTGCGCATACAAATCATATACGGCACCATTATCCACGTCCAAGTTCATCGACGCGCTATCCGCATAGTCTACGCCCATATCGGAAGCTCTTGAGTCCCAGTGATCAAACTCATAACCCGCACGCACAAAAGCATTTGGGGTTAGTGTTTGAGCCTCGCCATAATAAAATAGCTGGTCCTCCATCGTACCTTGTACTGGATCGTCGCCAGCATTTGCATGGAACCGCACGTAATAATGTGCTTTTTCGACACTTAACTTTATCGTGGCCGTAGTTGTTGTTGAATATTTCGCATAAACCCGCTCAGGCAAAATTATCCCAATTGCTACCGCCATCAAAAATACAAAGATTGAAGTGCTAATTGTAAACAAACGACGCTTCATCATCGCGGATCCTTCTGTGCAAATACTACTTCGACCGAAACATTATGGTTTACTGTTGCTTCCGCCGATAATTTTGCAACAAATTCTATCGTATGATTCCTATTTCTGTGCGGACCAAGTTCTTTTCCCGTATTCTCCAAAATAATAACGCCACTACTATTTGGATTCTTATAATTCCCGCCTTCATCCAATCTAGCCATTACGCCAGTTGGGACCCCCGTCAATTTAATCGTATACTTGCTCGCCGTATCCGAATCGTTCGTAACCGTCAGATTGAAAACCTGTTGACGCTCCTCGTCCTCATTTCCAGCAATCACGCCAACTTTATCATCATTACTCTGTTCCGACGTACCGGCAATCCCGACATCCCATTCTGCTACTAAGGTAGAAGTATTCTTAGTTATATCTTCTCGTAGCATCATCTTTGCTACCACAAAAGAGCCCGCAATCAGCGGAATGCCAGCATAAAGCATCGCGAAGAATACGACTCGTCTTACCGAAATTCGCCTCTTGCTTGCCATCTCTACACTTCCTCAAAGTTTATTTTGACGCCCAACCTATAATCAGTCGCATTCTTACCAGCCTTTGTATCTGCGGCATCTACGCCGCCATCATACGGCCAATTCCAATCAAGCGTATAACTATCCACTTTATCATTTTGCAATAATTTCAGTGCCGAAGCTAACTCTTTTGCCTTCACCCACTGTGTATCGCTACCGACTATATATTCCCCACCGCGCTTCAAGCGATAAAGCATATTCACAGCGTACTGCGAGTCGTCCTCAAACTCTATACTATAACGGATCGCATTGTTAGTCCCGTTATGGACTTTGAAGTTATAAGAGTTCGATACTCCTGGCGCAATTTTATCCTTATATTGAAATGCTGCATTCTGAAAAATTTTTAAGCTCTTTTGGTAGACATACCAACCATTAGTATCGTCAACGTAAACTATACCATCCTCATCAACGTCAGTATCGGTTTTCCCATTTATTGTTTTCTCGGAATAACCATTCGTTCCATTAGAACCGCTGTAACCGTTAGATCCAGGTGAAGTACCCGGGATAAAACCATCTTTGTCTTCTTTATCAGGATCGCAATCTTCGCCATTCTTGCCTTTGCAAATACATCCAATTCGAATATCGAACACATCAACATTGCCAGTCTCTATCTCATCCGGCTCTGGCGTAGGCTTCAATAAAAGTGATAGCAAAAATATAATTACCACTAACAATACAGCGGAAACAACCGCTAAGCCACGATTATAACTTCTTTTTTCTCCACTCTCCATTTTTCTCCTTTAGCCCCCACGCAGACAATCAATTTATTCATTGCCTACGTGGAGGCTAAACCTCCACGATAATTTGTTTATTAATTTGAAGGTTTGGTCTGTACACCAGTAACGTCAAAAATAACTTTCATCTCACTAGTGCCAGTAGTGGCATTACCTGCCGCAGTCCTACCATCAATAGTATCAGCAGCGTCGCCCGCACCCTCGTCAGTCTCATATGGCCATTCCCAGTTAATTGAAACGGTCTTAGTATCGCCAATCTTTAACTTGCCCGTAATTTCTCCATCCGCAGCCAATGCATTGCCTTTATATTTAAACTTCAAATTTTGCGGACCGCTTACCTCTTTAACCGTAATTGTATAATCTACGCCAACTTCGCTAGTATTATTTGATAGCTCAATATTACAAGTGCCCTTTGTGCCAGGCGCAATCTTACCCTCAGCTACAGTTTTAGTATATGTCTTGCTGAGATCGCAAGACAGCGTCTTTGTCTCGTTCTCTTCCTTAAATGCCCACTTTGCCACCTCAATGGATGCAGTCTTATCTGTAATGCTAGCAATGTACTTCGCGTAAACCGCAGCAGCCAAGCCTAAAACGGCAACTCCCATTACGACAAACGCAACAACGAGCGCAGTCCTAGTCCTTCTTTTACTCATGTTTTTACCTCCATTGACTCCACCTCGCGAAGTCATTAATTTTTATGCTTTTTATTATAGCATAAGCACGCACCAAAAAACTCCCATTTTTGGGAGTTTTTTATTATTTACCAATGCTCTCAATTTCGATTTCTGAGTACTTTTGGCGGTGACCAGTTTCGGTGTGGACACGCTTCTTGGAGTGGTAACGAATGACGCGAATCTTGTCGCCAGCTACCTTTGCTTCTACGACCTTCGCCTTCACCTTAACTCCGCTAACCGTTGGCGTACCGACCGTAGTCTTGTCGCCGTCAATTACGAGTAAAGCATCGAGAGCGAGATCTTTAGTTCCTTCCGGGAGGAGGTCCACACGGAGGGTCTCTTTTTCAGCGACAACATATTGTTTACCGCCAACCTTTATGACTGCTTTTTTCATAAAATTCCTTTTATTACTTGCGCCATTATACCAATAATTACCATAAAATTCAAGCCTTAGCGCAAACGTAAAATAGACGCTGGGATACCCGAACCAGCGCCTATTCCTTAAAGAATTGTTTTTAAAAAGGAGCGTTTACAAATCTTTATTTTTTCTTACCGTGTTTGATTCCTTCTTGAATCTCGGCAACTTCTTTTTGGCTACGATACCAATAGCTAACACCAGTCATTACGCATACGGCGGCCACTATCGCTAATGCAATTTCGCCTGGCCCCGTATTTGGAAGTATCGGTGCTGGAGTTGGTTCTTTTTTACACTGCGGCAAGTCCTTGTATTCGTCCTTATCACAGCACTCAGTCTTAATCGAGCCATCTTCGTTTTTGCACGGATCTTCTTCCTTACATTGTGGAAGATCTTTATATTCATCCCGATCGCAACATTCAGGCTTTACTGAGCCATCTTCGTTTTTACATTCATCCTCAACTTTACATTCTGGCTCATCTTTATATTCCGGTTTATCGCAACATTCAGGTTTTACTGAGCCATCTTCGTTTTTACATGGATCCTTCTTTGGCTCCTCTGGCTCTTCGCAAGTTTTCTCGACTTTTATTGTCGCCGTAGCCGTCGAAGTACCAGTCTGATCAGTCACGGTAGTAATCGTGTTCTTAAAGGAATTCGTACCACAATCGCCATCTTTTACAATATCACTATTCACTTTTACTTTATAAGTCAAAGTGCCCGTCACGCCTTCCCCAAATAGACCAGTATTAATGCCATTCGCGACAATCGCATCACTCAAAGTGCGTGTCTTTTTAGAGCCAGAATCATAAAGAGTTACACTACCAGGGACCAAAGTAACACCAGTTGGAAGCTTATCACGAAAAGTCACATTTGTAAGAACTTTAGAGCCGCTGTTTTTGAAGGTAATCTTATATGTAACCGTATCGCCAGGCTTCGCCGTTACGCTACTAAAGAAGTTTGTGCCATCCAATGAAGCGCTCTTCGAAACTGACGAACTTGCCTGCTCGGCACGTACATGATATATGATATGACCAGAATATTCACTACAACCCGGAATAACACCATTAAACTTATTGTAGCCAATATACAGACCTTCATTAAATAATTGGGTCCCCAAAAGCTCGCCTTTTAGCTTACCTTGATTTATAATCTTCGCTGTCGCATTTACATACTTGAGCTCAATATCCGTCTTTGAGTCGGTCGTAAAATACGCCTCATCCCAAACTGATTCCGGCGAAGCTGTATCGGACGAAATAGTCGCACTAATCTTACCCTTACTCGAAGAGTTAATTTTTGTAGAAAAGCTACTGCGAACTTTCGTCTTCATCGCGATACCTTTTCCGCCATTAGTCGTGTTTGTCTCCGTAGCGGCATTGTTATGATAGAAGATGTACACCTCATAGGTCTTACCAGGAGTAACCTTGATTTCGTTGACATATTTGCCATTTCCGCCCACCTCAGTCACACGCACAAAGTCGCGCTCGTCGCCGATAATATTATTATCGGTAATCGAGTTGAAGGTGGCGTGATCTGCCGGCTTTTTCATCGTATATGTTGGGCGATCTGGACCCCACGCATACGATGACGCGGCTGGCACCAGCACGGACAATGCCAATGCCGACAATCCCGCAATCATCAGTCTCCGCTTAAAGTTAATATTCGTTTGTTTTTGCATGTTTTGCTCCTTTTTGTTTACATATCCAATAGCTCATCTAAGTTGACGTTTCCAGCATCATCCGTGTGCTCCGCAATCGTTTCCCCACCACTAGGCTGCGCCTCTACAGCTTCATTATATGTCGCCGTATTCTGATCTATCTGTTCTTGCACCCTATCCCCCTCGTCCCTCGCCTCCGCGACCTCCGGAGCTTCACTTTGAATATTATCCGCAGGACGCTCAGCCTGCCGTTGTTCTGCCGTCACCGGCTCAGCTTCCTCGGGTCGCTCCGCCCGAATACTAGTATTACCGTCTCCGCCCATATTCTCAGTCGTCGAGCTAGTCGATGGCGCTTCGCCTATCGAGCCGGGACCAGTCGTATCTGTTTCATATTCATTTCCAGCCCCGCCACCAAATACCTGCTCCTCAGTCAATGCCGTCTTCTCTTTATTAACTTCCTCCCCTTGACTATCTGGCGTTATTTCTGGATTCTCATCTGGCTTTTTCTCCTCAACCACTACTGCCGGATTCTCCGGTATCTCACTTGTTGTCGTAATAATTCTTTCCGCTCCCGGATCATCTTTAGCGCGCACAACCTGTAAACCACAACCCAAGCGCCATGTCGTCTTCGCTATTCTATCAGTGCCTGGTATCGTATACTTAAACTCTATCGCCTGAGAACCATTCTCATTCGTAGAACAGTGAACAGGCTCAATATTTCTCGACGTAAACTGCGCGCCGTTCTCCGCATTCGCTCTACCAAACACATTAATATATGTACCATTTAATGTCGTCATCTCATGCTGACCTTGGCGTATTATTCCTAAATAGTGCGAAGCCATTTGCCTATGCGCGCTTTCATTAGAATCCATTAGAGCGTCAAGTTCATTCATTGTCATGTTGGCAGTATCGACTTCAGTACCATCTTCGTAACGCAAAACTAACTTCGCATCATCATCCAAGTCATAATATTGCGCCGCAAACAACGAAGGCTCATGATAAGCAATATGCTCTTCTTCTTTCATAATAGTTTCATAATCAGCATTCTCAAGCGACTCGCCAAAAGAATAACGACCACTCTTTCTCTCATTATAGCCATTACCATCATCGTTAGCGAAATGTCCAGCATACTGGTCGCTAACATCAATACTCTCCGCCTCCTCCATTGCTTCCACCGCTTCCGAATCATCTGTAACATTGTCGTTCTCAATATTCGCACTCGGGCGACCACCCTCCTCTGCTTTTGCGCTATTATTATGCCCAATAGCATAACCTATGCCACCCACCGCCAAAGCCGACGCAGTCAATCCAGCCACAACCGCAATTTTTTTGGCAGTATTAGAGGACGCGCCTCTATTATCTCCACCAGATTCACCACGCCCCCTAGCTTCAGTTGGCGGAGGTGTCGAGCTCCCTCTTTCTGGCTGTCGCGGAGGTGTCGGGCCCCCTCTTTCTGGCTGTCGCGGAGGAAGCATACTTACCTCGTTTAACTTCTGCTGTATTTCGGGCAATAAATCATTATATTTTCCGCCCACAAATTCCATACGCTTATAACTACGGCCATGTCTGGTTACAATCTCTCTAGCTGCATTATCGAGAGTCGCAAACTTGTCCCCCTTATATTGTTCAAAAAGGTTTTGCAGAACCTCATCCGGATTCTGCGATTCCGCACCTTCTCCTGTTCTTCTTGGTACTTCTGTCATTTTTTATTCCTTTTTTATTTTTGACCTATTTAGGCGAATTTTAGCATTAACTCTTTCGAATTGTCAAGTACCAGAGCCAACCACAACCAGGCAATGCCGAAACCATTTCCATCACAGCACTCATTGCAACAAAAAAATGAGGCCAGCAGCTAGTCACTTGGCCTCATTTATTCTTTCTAATAATTCTTTTTATCTTTATCTTATAGGCATTCTCCTTTTTATTTTAAAATATTCCTCAAATTATTTCTTTCTACATATTAAGCTGCCTCTTCGTCAGTAAAGAGTCCTCCTCGTTTAAGAAAAACCTTAACCCTCTTGGCGAGCTTTGCGGCCCGTTCAGGAGACATTTTTCTTACTTCTTTCGGTATAAACTCTTTGGTTTCTTCATACCCAAGCACAAGTCCGTTATCTTCCTCTTCTCGAACTTTCTCAATCTCCGCTCTCAAGAGCTCTTCGTTTTTACGTTGCTGTTCAGTAAACGCCTTTTCGTCTATGCCGTCCCCCTTAGTCGGAATCATCATTTTCGTCGTCTTGAGTATCTCCATTTTTGTTTTCGTTCCTTTCTTTTATTCTCTCCTTCCTTATTACCCGATTCTGGAATTTGATTTTTTGTTTTTGTGTTGGTTTCTGTTCCAACTATCTCCATGCTATCACACTTATGCTTTTCTGTCAAGTATACTTATGCTTATTACCTGGCAAATTGTCAAATTCAACAGAGGTCAGAAGCCACTTGAAAATTCTCAGAATTATTTTCACCACCCCGCAAAATAACAAATTATTTATATCACAGTTAGACTATTCGGCTCGTTTTATGCTTTTTCTAACGAAATCGCAACATTCTTATCGTCAATCTTCACTATTTCGTCATATTCATAGTTAGCGTCTTCCGAAAACGCCGTCGCCAAAACTTCATTCTTCAGCATCTCTAAGTGTTGTTTTGGCACCTTGACCGAAACCGACAATTTAATCCTATCATCCACATTTAGCCCAGCTTTTTTACGCGCAGCCTGAACAAAACGGATTAACTCGCGTACAAATCCTTCCTCGCGCAACTCCTTAGTTATTTTTTTATCGAGTACTAATTCTTTTCCATGTACAACTTTTTTAACATTCACCTCTTCAGCAATAATATTCTCGTAGAATTCTTCCAACTTTTCGCCCTTATAAGTCAATTGCATAAGTGGTTGGCGGACCTTGATTTGACCAAAACCATCATCGCGCAACATGCGTAACGCTAAGCCGTCCTTAATGATCTCTCGGCAGCGCGCCATATCGTCCAAAACCTTTTGGTCGACCTCAATGTTTTGCGGATAATTCAAAAGATGCACCGACTCACCCTCTTCGCCGCCAGTCATATTTTGCCAAAGCTCCTCCGCCAAAAACGGCACAAACGGCGCAACTATAGCAGCAAACTTTACCAATACCGTATATAGCGTCCAATACGCCTCAGCCTTATCGCCGTCATCCTCGGACTTCCAAAAACGTCGACGCGACCGGCGCACAAACCAATTCGAAAGGTCGTCAATAAATGGCAACACCCCAGCTAACGCTTTTGGTATATTATATTGATCCATTCCCTCAATTACTTCAGCCTTTACCTGATGCAAACGCGAGATAATCCAGCGATCAAGCGGATTCTTTAAATCGCCGAAAGTCGTCTTACTAGACGGCTTCCAACTGTTCTTTGAGTCCCAACCGTCTACGCTCGCATACATTGTAAAGAAATCATAAACATTCCAAATCATCGTCAGTTTCCGCGCCGTATCGGATACATCTTTATCAATCAAAGCAAAATCCTCACCAGCAAGAACTGGGCTAGATAACAGCTGAAAGCGCAAGGCATCTGCCGAAAACTTGTCCATTAGTTCGTTCGGATCAGTATAATTACCAAGCGATTTACTCATCTTACGGCCATCATTACCCGCCAACGTGCCTGTCGTAATCACGTTCTTGTACGCACATTCGCCAAATAAAGCCGTATTTACAGCATGAACATAGTAAAACCATGCCCGTACCTGACCGACATACTCCACAATAAAGTCAGCCGGGTAATTCTTTTCAAATTTCTCCTTATTCTCAAACGGATAGTGCATCTGCGCAAATGGCATCGAGCCAGACTCAAACCAACAGTCTAACACTTTATCTACACGTGTAAAATGTTCACCATCAATATCAAATTCAATCGCATCTACCCATGGACGATGATAGTCATCAAGACGCACGCCGGATAACTCATACAACTCATCATAAGAACCGACCACCCTAATCGAACCTTTATCACCCTTCCAAACCGGCATCGCAGTCGCCCAAAAACGGTCGCGCGAAAGATTCCAGTCTGGCGCCTGTTCAATATTCTTCGCAAAACGACCATATTTTAAATGCGCCGGGAACCAATTAATATCTTCATTCTTTTCAAGCATCAAAGATTTACTACTCTCAATGTCAAAAAACCAGCTCGGAAACGCACGATACATAATACGCTGTTTGCTTCGCGGATTAAACGGATACTCGTGCTTAATATACTCGATTTTCCAGATAATTCCCTTCTCTTCTAGACATTTCGCAATAAACTTATTAGCCGCCCAAATCTCAACCCCATTTTCATCTGTATCGCGTACACCCAGCTCATGCAGTCTGTCGGCATATTCTGGAAGATAATAACCATTCTCATCCAGAGTATCGACAAAATCTATCTTGCCGTCATTCTGACGATATAGCTCATAATCATCTTCACCATAGGCTGGCGCAATATGTACGATACCGGTGCCTTCTTCCTCGCCCACAAAGTCCGCCGCAAAAACCTGACAAATCGTACCATCCAAGCTCTCATATTTCAGACCAACCAAATCGCTCCCTTTAATGTCATTATGAACTATCTCAATCTCGTGCCCTTCAAAAAGCTTCTCGGCACATTTATCCGCTACAATCAAAAGTTCTTTCTTGCCGTCAACTCTCAGAGCCGTATATGCCAAATCCTTCTTAACGGCTAATGCACGGTTCGCCATCAACGTCCACGGCGTCGTTGTCCAGGCAATTAGATACACTTTGTCCTTCGTCTCATAAGCCTTGCCATACTTCTGCTTTGGTTGCAAACGAAATCGTACATACGCACTCGGATCAGTCACCGTCTGATACGCATCATTATCCATCGTCACCTCCGCCTTCGAAACCGGCGTTGCAAACTTCGTATCATACATCAAAACTTTTCGACCCTCATAAATCTTGCCCTTCTCATAAAGTGTCTTAAACGCCCACCAGACCGACTCCATGAAATCCTTATTCATCGTCCGATAGCAATTATCAAAATCCACCCAACGGCCAATCCGATCGATCGTACCACGCCAAGTCTCCGAGTTCGCTACCATCGACTCGCGCGCCTTCGTAATATACGTTTCAAGCGACCATTTCGTGCCAATCTCGCGCCTATCTGTAATGCCAAGTTGTTTCTCAACAAAATTCTCCGCCGGAAGACCATGACAATCCCACCCCCAACGACGCTCAACGCGCTTTCCTCTCATTGTCCAGTAGCGCGGCACCGCATCTTTTACTATCGAAGAAAGCAAAGTGCCATGATGTGGATTGCCCGTAATAAATGGCGGACCATCATAAAACACATACGAATCATCACTCGAGCGCTGCTCGACCGATTTTTCAAAAGTTTTATTTTTCTTCCAATACTCCACCAAAGCTTTTTCATATTCGCTCGCTCGGCGTCGTTCACCATATTTGTACTTCATACACTAGCACTCCTTTCTTTCGAATAAAAAAATTCCAATCTTCATTGGAACTCCTTAGAGCGGTACCATCCAATTTCCAGATTACCTGGCCCTCATTTTATCCTTTACGCAGACTCACGGATGATTCTAATAGACTTAACTTCTCGCACTAGTTACGTCGTTCTTTCATCAGCCTCGCAGTTGATAGCTGCTCAAACGCTTTATGCTTGCATTATAGCATATTTATTCAAAAAGAAAAAATTCTGCAGACTTCCGCACTTAATATTTAGTGCTCCATTAAATAATAGGACACATCATCAATGCGCGGTAAATTATGTCCACGCCACATTTGGAGTAATCTCCCATCATCATCAAGAGCCAACATACTCGGATACTCAACAATATCATAGGCCTTACAAAGGCTTTCCCCTTCCGGTTCATCTGGGGATAGACTCTCTGGCGCAACACCAACTCTCCGCTCACAATCATGTAGCCATTCCGTTACTGTCCGCCCATAGTCAGACTCGTCACGCCAAATCACCACCACCCTCATATATTATTTCTCCTCATCTTCACGCTTTTTCATGCGTTCACGCTGCTCCGCAATACTGCGCTCGAGATCATCCAATGACTTAAATTCCTTAAACACACTCGCAAAACGTACGTAAGCCATTTCGTTCGTCTCCGAGAGAACATTTAAAATCGTTTCACCGATTACGCTCGATAGGATCTCATCTTTACCTAACTCATAAATCATCTCTTCAACACGATCAACGACATTTTGTACATCTAAATCACTATTAAAATACTTGCCAACACTATTTCGAATCGATTTCGCTAGCTTATCACGATCAAATGCTTCACGCGAGCCACTGCGCTTACTTACCATCAAGCCTGGTCGCTCAATTCGCTCATAAGTCGTAAAGCGATGTTTTCCATCTAGGGAAACTCGCCTACGACGAATCATTGTCCCATCCTGGGATTCGCGACTCTCTATAACCTTGCTCTCGCCAATCTTAAAATGGCTCATTTAGGCTCTCCTATTTGTTTTTCTTGCGACGTCTCAAGATAGCTGGAATATCGCTATCATCGTTTCCGCTATTGTCAGTCCGAATGCTATCCCACATATTCACGGTTGTAGCTTCAGCGAAATCTGCACTCTGGCTTTCTGACTCTAACTTTTCTTCATCTTTCTCCGCCTCATTAACCGGATCGGCCATCGCTTGGCTCGGCTTCGTTAAAGCTTCATCCTTGCTACCTACTGATTCAACCGCATTATGACCATACTCTTGCGCACGCGGATCATCGCGGTAATACTCGGAATCGAAGCCAGTCGCCACCACCGTAACAATGATTTCATCCTCAAGCTCTGGGCGTATTGATGCGCCCCAAATAATATTCGCATCAGGGCTAACACTCGCTGTAATTAACTCTGCCGCTTCACGCATTTCTTCCATCGTCACATCATAGCCACCAGCAATCGAGAATAGAACACCCCGAGCACCATCAATAGATACTTCAATTAATGGTGATTCAATCGCTTGTTGAGCGGCGATACTGGCACGATTCTCACCAGAGGCACGACCAATGCCCATCAGGGCTGAACCAGCATCCTTCATAATAGCCTTAACGTCGGCGAAGTCTAGATTAATTAAACTATGTTCGGTAATCAATTCGGAAATGCCTTGAACACCTTGGCGCAATACTTCATCGGCAATCTTAAAAGTCTCAAGAATAGGAGTTCTCTGATCAATAGTCTGAAGGAGACGATCGTTCGGAATCGTAATCAAAGCATCAACATTGCGCGCTAAACGCTCAATCGCCCAATCTGCGTTCGCCTTGCGCTTCGCTCCCTCAAACGAGAATGGCTTAGTCACAACACCGACCGCCAAAATGTCTTGTTTACGAGCCTCCTCCGCTACGATATAACCCGCGCCAGAACCAGTACCGCCGCCAGCGCCAAAAGTAATAAAAGCCATATCGGCGCCCGTCAACGAATTCTTGATTTCCTCACGGCTCTCTTCAGCTGCACGCTCTCCAACCGTCGGATCAGCACCCGCCCCCAAACCATTAGTCGTTTCGTGACCGAGATGTACCTTAATATCAGCCTTCGAGTTATGTAAAGCCTGCGCATCGGTATTCATCGCAATAAACTCGACACCACTTAAGCCAGCATCGCGCATACGGTTTACGGCAGAGCCACCCGCGCCACCAATGCCAATAACTTTAATACTAGCGGTACTTTCCACCTCACTTGGCTTGACTTCAGGCATGTATTAACTCCTCACTTTTCTTCAATTCTTATCTAATAGTAACATTTGAATAATTATTTTGCTAGACTCGTATTTTTTATTTAAACTTTTGAAGTAACATCGAGAGAAAACCTTCACCCTTCGGTTTCTTCTGTTTCTTTCCGTTCATGATTCCGTCTAATACACTACCTTTGTTGTTTTCCTGATATTCAGCATCTGCAAACATTAAACCAATCGCCGTCGCATATTCAGGCTTCATAATTTCCTCACTCACGCCCAAAATACCTTCCGGCTTTCCTAGACGCACTGCGAGCTCTACCTGGTTGCGCGCATATATCTCGATATCACGCAATTTTGAACCGCCACCAACCAAGATGAGCCCCTCCGGCAGACGCTTGTCATAACCCGCATGCTTCAATAATTTGCGCACTCCTTCAAATATCTCCTCGAGACGCGCTTCAACTACTTCATCAACTTCTTCGCGCCTAAAACGATATTCCTCGCGCCCGCGCTTAATTACAATATCTTTATCGCTACTGCCAAACTTCGCCGAAGCAAAACGAATCTTAATCTCCTCCGCTACCTCTGGGACGGTTTTTAAAACCGTAGCTAAATCGTTCGTAATATCATTACTTCCAATCGGCACCACACCAGTAAACTGCAGTTCCCCCTCATCAAATATAGCAACACCCGTCGTGGCGCTGCCCATATCAACTAAACCTACCCCATTTTCTTTTTGGGTATTCGTCACAATTACTCGCGACGCAGCTACAACAGACGGCTCCAATAAGCGCACGTGCAAATTGCCCGCTTCGCAAGCTTTGTGAATATTTTCACAATCAGGAGATAGGGCTGATATTACATTTGCACGAAGCTCTAAACGTGCACCATGCATACCAAACGGCTCCTTTATGCCACCCTGACCATCTAATACATATTCGTATGGAACTAAAGAAAGAATCTCTCGATTAGCAGGAATCTTACCCGCTACTGCTGCTTCTGCAATACGGTTAATATCTTCGTCTGTAATCTCATGGTCCGCCACGCCGACCGCAATCATACCGTCAACTTTTGTACTACCAATATGCGAGCCATTAATATTTACTGCCGCATCATTCACCTCAAGGCCACTCATCCCCTCGACGGCACGCAAACACGTATCAATTACTCTTGGCGGAGACATCAATTCCTTTACGATTCCACGACGTAATCCCTCTGAAGGGACCTCGCCGAATCCTACAACTGATATCTTGCCATCATGACCAATCGTGCCCATAACGGCCCGGGTAGTACTGGTGCCAATATCTAACCCTACTGCAAAGCGAGCTTTTTCTTCCATAAGCTTATTGTAGCATACCCTTATATTTGGGTTAAGATTTCATAACCATCTTCGGTCACTAAAACCGTATGTTCAAAGTGACACCCCAAAGAACCATCTTTCAAACAAACCGTCCATCCACTATCACTCTCCTTAACCATATTATCCGGCTTACCTAAACTCGACATCGGCTCAATACAAATCGTATCGCCAACTTGCAATTCGTAACCATGTCCGCGCTTACCGTAATTTGGCACTTCTGGCGGCATATGCATACTCTTTCCAATACCGTGCCCAATATAATTCTTAATTATACCGAGCTTTCCCTTCTTTAGCTGCTTCTCAACCGCATAGCCAATGTCGCCTATCTTCGCTCCTGGCTTTACTTGTTCAATCCCCTCATATAAGGCAGACTCTGTAAAACTTAACAAATGCTTCTGCGCTGCCGTCGGTTTTTCACCCACAATCATCGTAAAAGCCGAATCCACATAGTAGCCCTGATATTTTATTACCAAATCATAACTAACCTTATCTCCATCTTCTAGCTCAATGTCTTTCGGGATTCCATGAATTAACTCTTCGTTCACCGAAATACAAATTGACCCAGGAAAGTTAACTTCTGGCTCATAGTATGCAATTCCGCAACCATATTCTTTAATTTTTTTCGCCACCCATGCATCAATTTCTTTCCCAGTTTTTCCAATCTGCGTATATTCACGTAGCTCGGCAAAAATTCTCGCCATAATTTTTCCGCCCACACGCATTGCATCAATTTTCTTCAGGTCCACTTAGATAGTCTCCGATTCTCGAGTACCAATTATACTCCACTCGTACAAAATATTCTCTATTCTTTGCGTAATTTCCTCAATCGCTCCTTCGCCATTCACATGTGCCGTTTTTATGCCCGCTTTCTCTAATTTCTCAATCATTGAATAAATATTTTGCTCAATAATCCTCCATCGCCTCTCTATCGGCTCCCGCGTATCATCTGCCCGACCACGCAGCTCCAGACGACGCCATAGTTCTTCGCGGCTTACATCAAAAATGATTGCACCGTCTATATACTTATCATCGCCATTATCAACAATCCAATTCGCCTGCCACTGATCGCGCGGGTAGCCATCTAGTATCGCATTCCGTCCATTCTCAACTTCCTTCATCATTTCATTATGCATCAGCTTCACTACAAACTCGTCTGGCACCAGTTCTCCCTTTTTCATTGTCTCATTCATCACAGGGTCGTTGCATTCTCGCAATAATTGGCCAACCGACATCCAGCGCCAACCATATTTCTTCGCCAGGACTTCGCCTTGAAGGCTTTTACCGCTACCTGCCAACCCAAAGAAGATAATCATTTTTTGCTCCTTTTTTATTTCGTAAAAAATACCCCATCTCAAAGGGAGGGGTATTTCCTATTTAAGGCCCAACTTCATACGCTCGGCTTTTTCAGCTTTACGCTTATCGCGCAAGATTGCTTTCAAACGACGTTCGCGCTTAGAAATCGGCTTCGAGAAGCGCATGCTTTCCTTCGCAGTCGCCATGACGCCACTCTGTAGAACCTTACGATTGAAGCGACGAATAATATTCTCGTTAGCTTCGCTCTGGTCTTTTCTAGTTACTTTGATTGCCATACTGTCGCTAATTCTAGCATATCTAGCCCAATCTTTCAAGGGATAATATATTCCCTTCTATCGAGGCTTTCCCATGCCACTCATTCTTTGTTAGACTAAACTGCACGCGTATTCTTTCGTTTTTCTCAATCATCTTCCAATCTTCCGATGCATAAAACGCCATCATCTTAATATCCTTATTAGTATCATCGCGCACAATTAAAGCTAGGTGTTTATCTTTTAGAATTCTCTTATCATAAACTAGTCCATCTATCTCAAAAATCGGTTCCGTATTTCCATCCCCAAACGGCTCCAGTAAACAAATCTCCGCATATAGCTCCTCTGTAATCCCAGACAAGTCGTTCAGCTTCAAATCGCTCTCATTCTTTAAAAACCGTTCTTGATTCTTTAGCTTTAGACTCCGATAATACTTATTCATTCCTACTCGAAAATCTTCAAGCTTCTCCTTCTCCAATGTAATACCACACGCCCCAGCATGCCCACCGCCACTTAGCAATACTCCACGGCCACAATGCTGCAAAGCCTCAGCCAGCGAGAACTCTCCAAAACTTCGCCCCGAACCCTTCAAACGACCATCACTTAACTCCGTAATTGCAAATGCTGGCTTCTTATAAATCTCCACTAAGCGCCCAGCAATTATTCCCAATATCCCCTCATGCCATTTGCCACAAGCTATAATCACTACATCATTAGCGTCGACCTCTATTTCGTTAATTGCATCTTCTTGCGCTTTTCGGCGTTCACTATTAAGCCCATCTAGCTCATTTGCTAACGAAAAGGCCTTCGTCCGACTAGTCGATAGTATTAATTCTAATGCTAAGTCTGCACTCTTCATCCGCCCTGCCGCATTAATACGCGGCCCAAGCTGAAAGCCAATCGCATGCGTATTTAACTTCTGTAAATCCACACTAGCCGCCCGCGCCAACTCTTTAATGCCCGGGCGCCGCGTCTTACTAAGCACTTTCATGCCATAATAAGTCAAAATGCGATTCTCATCTCTTAACTCCATCGAGTCACAAATCGTTCCAATCGCAACCAAATCAAGCATCCATTTTTCCTGACCGTCACATTTTCCCCCATTCTTATCCATATTTAATGCTCGCGCCAACATGAACGCCACCCCCACCCCCGCCATTCGCTGGCCAAGCTTATCCCCCTGTTTAGGATTAACTACCGCAACGGCCGACTTTGGTATATCTGGAATCTCATGATGATCCGTCACTATTGTGTCTACGTTACGTTTTTTAAGCTCAGCAATCACCTCTTCCGAACCAGAACCGCAATCTACCGTTATTACTAACTTTGCGCCACGTTTCACAATCTTATCTACGGCCGGCATATTTAAACCGTAACCATCTAAAAATCGGTTAGGTAACATTATTTCAACTTTTTCGCACCCGTAGCCTTTCAGCGCGTCGCGCATCAAAGTGCTAGCCGTCACACCATCGGCATCATAATCGCCATAAATGACAATTTTTTCATTAGAATCGCACGCCGCCTTAATTCGAACCACGGCCTGCCTAATCCCGCTTAATTTATAGGGGTCAAAAAGCATTTCATAATCTGGATGCAAAAAATCCTTATCCAGCCCACGTTGCCGCAACAGCTGTTTAAATAAATCCGTCATCCAATAATTTTACTCGGTGCTTTCTTAGCGTCTATCTGCTGTTGATCTTTAATTACAATACTCTGAAGTTCTTTTAGAATCGGAAATTGCTTATTTGTCTGATAAATACTGGTATTCCCCTTCTTAGACGTAATCAAAAAGCCACCCTTCGTTAAGCGACGCAATTCGCGCTGAATATTACCTGGGTCCTCTTTGATTAACTTCGATAAGCCGCGAACATGTGTTTTAAAATCTGGATACTTAGCAAAAACTACAATAATTTTACGTCTTACTCGACTCGTAACGAAAACGTCTAACACTTAACCTCCTTACTAAGAACATTCTACTGATTTCTTGTAAAAATCACAACATCACGAAACGCATTTTTGCATCATGCTAAAATTACTTTATGCATTACTACCTAGTTGCGCCAGCTAAAACTTTCCATTCGACAGATAATACCCTAACTTACGCCTCAAACGAATCACTCAAAATTGGTCAAATTGTCGAAATTCCACTTGGAAAAAATACCACATTTGGCATAATTTCCGCCAAAACTATCCAACCAAGCTTCAAAACTAAAGAAATCATTCGCACCCTCTACCCAGAGCCATTACCGAAACACCTTATTAAAGCCATTTTCTGGCTCAGCGACTATTATCGATGCCCTCTTTCAACCGTCATCCAAGCTGCCCTACCGCGTGGCGTTGCTAAAAAACGACGCCAACAAAAGCTCGCCGATACATCAAATGTCGAAACTACATCCAACAACCCCCTCAATCCCGCCCAGCAACATGCCATCGCCGAAATCATTTCTAATCCAGCCAATACCGTCCTCTTGCATGGCGTCACCGGTAGTGGTAAAACCAATATTTATATCGAACTCACCAAGCAAGTTCTCTCTCAAAATCAATCTGTCATTTTATTAGTACCAGAAATCGCTCTCACCTCCCAACTCGTGCGCAATTTTCAAGCCCATTTCAGTAACATAACTCTCCTCCATTCCGCCCAAACCGAGGCTACTCGACATCGGCTCTGGCAAAAAACTCTTCAATCCGAGCAACCACAAATTATTATCGGCCCACGCTCAGCCCTGTTTGCCCCTGTGCGCAAACTTGGTCTCATCATTATTGATGAAGCCCACGAGCCCGCATATCACCAAGATCAGAATCCTAAATATTCCTCCCAACGCCTCGCCGCTGTCATGGCGAAAACCATCTTAGGCTCCGCCACTCCACTCGTTTCAGATTACTATATCTGCAAACAGCACAAAGCTATCGTCGAGTTATCTGAACTCGCCATAAAAAATGAAAAGTCCGCCAAAATCTCTATCATCGACCTCAAGAATCGATCAGATTTTACCCGCAGTCGATTTCTCAGCAATCAACTCATCGAATCCATCCAAGAATCACTCAATCGTCACGCCCAATCCATGATTTTCCATAATCGCCGCGGTACTGCGCCACTGACTATTTGTAATCAATGCGGTTGGCAAGCGCTTTGCGGAAACTGTCTTCTTCCACTCGTTCTTCATGCCGATAAGTATCAAATGCGCTGCCACACTTGCGGCTATACCTACCCCGTCCCAACCACTTGTCCAGAATGCCACAATGCCAGCATTCACCATAAAGGCTTTGGTACTAAAATGCTCGAGGAGGAACTGCGACGACTCTTTCCGCAAGCTCGCATTGCTCGCTTTGATGCCGATACTGAAGATAGCCAACAACTCACTCAAGTCTACGACCAAGTCCATACTGGCGACTTCGATATTATCATTGGCACTCAAATGATCGCTAAAGGCTTCGACTTTCCAAAATTAAGCACACTTGGCATCGCCCAAGCCGACGCTGGTTTGAGCCTGCCAGACTACTCTTCCGAAGAACGAACATTTCAATTAATCACCCAAGTCATTGGACGCGCAAAGCGCGGACACCAAAATAGTCACATTTTTATCCAAAGCTTTCAGCCAAATCACCCCATAATTACCTTTGCCGCTAACTCCGACTATACGGAATTTTATAAATATTTGCTTCAACGTCGCAAACGAAGCAACCTACCGCCATATAGCTTTTTGCTCAAACTTTCGCTCTCGTACAAAACCGAAAAAGCCACGGTCTTGAACGCAAAAAAGTTGAACAATAAAATTGCTCAACTTAACCAAAAACTCCAACTCACACAAGTTTCAATTTCTCCGCCTATGCCCGCCTTCCATGAACACACTACTTCTGGCTACACTTGGCAAATCATCATTAAAGCCAAATCGCGAAAAGATTTATTAACTCTTTTCGACGCACTCGACAAAAATCCATATCTGCATTACGACTTCGACCCAATTTCTCTACTTTAAAAAAGAGCCCGAACCACGTCCGGACCCTTTTAGGCTCCATTTAAGAAATCTAATCAGGATGCAGCATTATACTGTCCTGGATAAAGATTTCTTCTAAGATCATCTAAGACCTCCTGATCCTCTCTGTCTAAGTCGGGGTCCCCTAAATCGATCTTCTGAAAATAGTTCAACAAGTCGATATCATTCGGATACATATCCGACACTATCAGACTCGACTTGTTTATGAGTCTACCAGTCACATAACAAGCGCCTTTTAGCGCTACTGTCATATCGAATGCCGCACCTAAATCGCTAATACAGACAATGCCTAGCTGCACCGCCAACCAATCAGCTCCCCCACTATCCAGCATTTCTACGACTACTGCTCCGCCTCGCGGAGAAACCCCGCACTCTTCCGGCCCGCAACCATACCTTGCGAGAAATTCATTTCTCACTTTCTCGCACTGGGCATCATCTAACGCCACTTGATGCGAACAATCGCTGCCTAGGCAGTCGCAGACCCACAGTCGCATCATATTGATGAGCCCCGGAAGACACAGTGGTCTATTATCCTTCAAGAAAACTATATTGTTTTCCGAAGTCGTAAACTCCATTATGTACCCCGGTTGCTCATCGGTTAGCATTAACTCCTTAAGGAGATTGCCGTAATACAGCTCCTCCTCTTCGTTCATATTACGCCTTGCTACGACACCGAACTCCAACCTTACTCTAGCTGGAATCGTTCCTTTTTCGCCACACAAGTCGTGTAAGATATAATCTCTCAGAGAGATTAACAGTTCCTTTGCGTCCATTTGTTCCCACCTTTCGAAAAAATCTGAACCTATGCTTTTAGTAGTGGAAATCTGTCCCAGTTCTATTGGGATAGCACTTCATAACATGAAAACTCTCTGGGAGACTTTCTACCGCGTAGCACGTCGCCCACTCGACAGTTTTCATGTCT
The DNA here is from genome assembly GCA_947303945.1 of uncultured Candidatus Saccharibacteria bacterium. Taxonomy (GTDB): domain Bacteria; phylum Patescibacteriota; class Saccharimonadia; order Saccharimonadales; family Saccharimonadaceae; genus UBA2834. The sequence continues at coordinate 37,979 of CAMYZS010000009.1, forward strand.
TCGTACGCGCCAAGCGTACCTATACAAATCGCGCCGATTTCTACCGTTATACCTGGCGCGCCATCTACGGCCATCTCGACAACCCTTGCGCCCCCTCGCGGAGAGAGACCGCGATCTTTTAGGCTGCAGCCGTAACGGCTGGAAAACTCAGTTTCAATTTCTTTCCACTGAGCATTGTCTAACGCAACCTGATAGGTATAGGCATCATCGTCTCCTTCTTTGAGACGATCAGAAACCCATCGCATCATCATGTCCATTACGGGCCCCACATAGCAGCAATCGTCACCCTGATATACAGTAGCGCCTTTATTCAAGGTACCGAATTCATACACTTTGCGAGGGTACCCTCTTTTGCTGCTGATACCAAGACAGGACAAGATGTTAATGTACGCCTTCATGTCGGCCACATTCATTCTACTCTCGTCTTGCCGCACCTCCAGCCACAAACGCACCCTCTCGACGGGCGCCACTGCCAACGATGCAATGGTGTCATCTAAATAAAGATTGCCAGTTATTTCCGACTTGATTTCGGCAAATAATTCCGCTATTTTCATCAAAATCCCCCTTTCGACAAAACAAAAAATTAAAGATCCTTCCATTTAGAAACACTAACTATTTTAACACTATACTAGTAGTTAGTCAAGTGGTTATACTCGCCTAGCTAAGGATAATGTGTTAAAATTCTCTCAATGAAAAGAATAACAGTCATCACAACGCCAGATCCACGCCTTCGCAAAAAATCCACTAAAGCAAGGGTGCACGATTCAGAAACCGAACAAATCATCAAAGCAATGGTTCAATCTTGCATTGATTGGGAAAACGAGCATGAGTTTGAGCTTTCCGCCGCCATGGCCGCCCCACAACTCGGCTACAATAAACGCATTATTGTTGTCCGCGAAGATATGAGCAATAAAGACAATACGACTTTCGTTCCTCTATTAAACCCAGAAATTATCAAAACCGAAGGTAAAATCCTCTACGATTATGAAGGCTGTCTTTCCGTTCCTACTATTTACGGAAAAGTTCCACGTCCAGCCAAAGTTCGCATCAAAGCACAGCTCGAAGATGGCACTGAGGTTCGCCTCAAAGCCACCGATTTTCTTGCCCGCACTCTTATGCATGAAATTGACCATCTCAATGGTATTCTTTTTATTGATCATATTAAAAATCAAAAAGATGCCTTCTATAAACTCAACGACAAAGGCAATCTCGAACCACTCGATTACGACACCCACATAAAGGACAACAAGGAACTCTATCCAGATGACCAAGACTAAAATCCTCTATTTTGGCAATGAACAGCTCGCCCAGGGCATTAAAGCCAAAACGCCGATTTTTGATTCCCTATTAGCAGACGAGCGCTATGAAATATGCGCCCTAATCTTACCAAAAGCACATATTCGTAAGCCCTTCCCGATCACTATTAAAGCTCAGGAAGCAAATATTGAAATTCGCCAAGTCCAAACAGGCGCCGAGCTCCTTCCGATCATTAACGAGTATCAACCAGAGGTCGGCATCTTAGCCGCCTTTGGTAAACTCGTACCAGAATCCGCCATAAACGCTATTCCGAGCGGCATTCTAAACATTCACCCTTCTCTGCTACCAAAATACCGCGGCACCACCCCGATTGAAACCGCTCTACTTAATGGCGACACCACAACTGGTGTTTCTATTATGCGCCTCGCCAAAAAAATGGACGCTGGCAATATTCTCGCACAAGAAACGGTCAATATCACTAACAGCACCACCAAACAATCCCTCTACGAGGAGTTATCCAAACTTGGCGCAAAACTACTTTTAGACGTTCTACCTGGAGTCCTAGCCAAAAATGCCCCTGAGACCACACAGAACGACGCAGAAGCCACTTTTACACAAAAACTAAGCAAAGACCTTGCACTTCTGAAACCGGCCGAGAAGGCCGCTCAGACGCTCTACAATGAGGTTCGCGCATATGCTAATTTTCCAAAGTCTAAAACAACTTTGCTTAATATTCCGTGTATTATTACGTCCGCCCACGTTGCCGACCATGCCTCCACTTCACTCGATTTACTCTGTTCTGACGGCAAGTATCTCATAATTGACCGCCTTCTTCCTGAGAACTCCAAAGAAATGGATGCCAAAAGCTTCCTTAATGGCCACAAACAATAGCTTACTACACATCATAATCAAGAAAACATCCTCGACAAATGTGTGGAATGTTTCTCATCCTTAAAGTAGCCCCCCAAAAAAGGAGGAACGTGTCCTCCTTTTGAGCAACGTAACTTTCTATTCGGCCGCCAAAATCGCATCTTTTTGTTCGCTGATTTCCTTTCGAAGAGCGGCTATATTGTCTTTTATAATCTGTTGATATTGCGGACAATTCTTATCCAACCACTTCGCAGTTATATAGTCCGACATTAGGCCAGGATCATCATCTTGCGCACCAGTGTTCGCCTTTAATACTTGATAAACTTCATCGTTGCGATAATCGCCCAAACTCGCCAAAATTGCATTCATTGTATCTGCGTCATTATCAATAATACGTTCGAATTCCTCTATCTGTCCTTCATTCAAGCTTTCGCTCATTGCCTCGCCAATGTGAATTTCTAGCTGATCTTGAGCATACTCCAAAAACGCTTCCTTCTGTGCTTCTGGCAAACCCGCCAAACCAACACTTTCTAGAAATCTATCATCAAACTTAAACACTACGTTACTCTCCTATTTACCACCATTGTAACATAAAACGCTAATGATTATTACAAAATTTTCTTCTTCTTGTATTCGCGCACAAAGAATTTCAAGGTATCGCCAATTTCTAACTGAATTTTCTTAGTCGTCTTCAAGGATAAGCCGCCAATTTCGCCTTCTGCTAAAGAAGGAACGTTTATTTTCCCCTCTTGTGTGCTTACAACCTCAAATTCGCCCAAATCAACTTTTTTGCGATAAGCATGGCCAAACATGCCTGGCGCCACGCGTCCTTTTTTAACCTGGCCACCCGTAATAATCTCTGTTTTTTCGGTACGAAATACGCCCTTCACCTCAAGCTCGCCCGTCTCTGTTTCTACCACTTCCGCATCTAACATCTCTTCCATATCATGCTTCGCGTCATCAAGTAATTCATAAATTACTCGGAATACACGCACTGGCACGCCGTTTCGCTCCGCCATTTTAGCAATTGCGTTCGGCACCGTTACGTTAAAACCATAAATCACCGTATTGCCGCCCGAAGCCATGTAGACATCGTTTTCGGAGATTGCACCCACGCCCGTCGAAACGATATTTAAGGTAATCTCACCCTGAGTGTCAATTAAGCGTAGCGAATCCACCACAGAAGTTACCGAACCAGCCACATCGCCTTTTACAATTACATTAAATGTCTTAGTGTTATCTGCCACATTCATCATACGCAACATATCCGTTGCAGTAACGTTCGTATTGGCGCTATCATTTGCTTCAGCCTGCGCATTCAGCAATGCCATCTTGCGAGCAGTTTTCTCGTCTGGAACCTCCTCAAACTTATCGCCAAAATTTGGCAACTCCTTAAAACCGGTTATTACTACTGGAGTAGAAGGCGTAGCTTTTCCCTTCGGTTTACCTTTCCAGTTTACCATCGTGCGCACTTTAGCATAAGTCTTGCCTGCCACGATAAATTCACCAGTTTTAAGCTCACCGCCAGTTACTAATAGGTTTACTACCGACCCCTTACCGACTTCCATATGGCTTTCGATCACAAGACCTTCCGCCGGAATATTAATATCCGCCTTCAATTCATCAATATCCGCCGTCAGTAAAATCATATCGAGTAATTTTTCGACGTTCTCACCTGTCTTTGCCGAAATTGGCACCATAATCGTATCGCCGCCCCATTCTTCTGGGTTAAGATTAAAATCGGTCGCTAATTGCGCCTTGGTGCGGTCAATATTCGCACCTTCCTTATCTATCTTATTAATTGCAACGATAATCTTAGCATTTGCCGCTTCCGCAAATTTAATTGCTTCTGCCGTCTGCGGCTTCACGCCATCATCCGCCGCCACCACAATCACTACGATATCTGTAAGCATTGCGCCGTGCTGACGAATTGCTGCAAAAGCCTCATGTCCTGGCGTATCCAAGAAGGTAATCTTACGCTCCTTATATTCCATCTGATAAGCCGAAATATGCTGCGTAATACCGCCCGCCTCATCTTCGACTGTCTTCTTTTCTAACAACGTATCTAGTAAAGTAGTCTTACCATGATCAACGTGCCCCATCACTGCTACTACTGGCGGACGCACTTTAGCATCCTTAGATAACTCGCGCTTAATACCTGGAATCTTAGCGGAATTCTCTTTCTTCTCGAAACGCACATTCGTAAAACCGAGCTCCTCAGTCATAATCTGAGCAGTTTCTGCATCGAGTCGCTGATTAATCGTTGCCATAATGCCATTCTTGAATAGCTCACCAATCAGATGCGTAACAGATACGCCTAAGGCATTCGCCAGCTCGTCTACCGTAATCGAGCCAGAAATCTGTATTACTTTTTCTTCCACTTTCTAGCTCCTTTCGTTTAAAGTAATAATAAAAAATCCACCCCTAACATTTACCCATTTTACCATATTTGGAGTAAAATATCAAAACCCCGCATACAGGTTGACAAGAACCGTTTTATGATGCATAATAAACAACATAATCTGGGTACTTTAGGAGGTGACTGATATTGAAGAAAGTAATAATCGCGATTACTATCGTCGCATTGTTAACATGTGGCTGCTCCGGCGGCATAAAACAAAAAACCACTACCGATGTGACATCCGGAGATCAGTTTGTTTTCGCAAAAATCCCAGGCGAGACCGACTTGGTTTACGTCGTTAAAACAAATGGCGTTTACATATACTGGACAAGTGTCACTTACAACGATCATGAAGTAGACGGCATAGCTCCATTTACGCCAAAATACGGGTATAGCGGAATTCACGTTTACTATTTACCGGAAGAGAACAAACTAGTAAACGAAAACGGCGAAGAGGTCCCGGGCATAGAACGAGACGTCGGTGACCGACCAGAGTCTTAATCGCGCAACCGCCAACAGAAAACACCAACCCGGATTGCGCAAAACCTAAGCTGCCGACTTAGTTGGCAGCTTTTTCTTTTTCGCCAAGAACCCAGCCTATAATATCAACGTGGTTTTAATGCATCCCTAAAAATTTATTCATCTTCCCCTGCAAAAATCTCTCCCGAATCAACTACTTTACCATACTGTATCGGAAAAGTATAATCCAACAATATTTTCTGCATATCTTGGCATATCGGCAAATCCGTCGCCTCAACCAAATCGCGCGGGATTATGAAGTTATAACCCTTACTAAACCCACTCGCGATGGTCGATAGTACACATCCATCTGTAAATACGCCACAAACTACCAAATCTGTAATTCCTCTCTGCTCCAGATAACCACTTAGCTCAGAACTAGCAAAACAATCATAGGTATTCTTCTTTACCACGAAATCCGTATCCGCCGGCATAATACGATAAAATTCTTCTTCAAATCCCTCTTCGCCAAAATTTGCCGCCTCAGGATTCTCGTCGTACAGCCTAATAATATTTTGCGGCAGATAATCCCGCGTCCAAGGCTCCAGCCCCATAATTATCACGTTCTTATTAATTCGCCGACGATAATCATCAATAAAGCTCAATAATCTTCCATTTACCATTTCTCGGATTTTTTCAAAAGTAATCCCAATTGACGAATCTTCGCAATCCTCATGACAACAGGCATTCACAATATCAATCACCAAAAGCGCCGTATGCTCCGGATTCTTCAAAACGCCACTCATTTCTATACGCTCCTTTCTAAAAAGAATATAAATCATTCACTAAGACACTTGCCCCAATGGCCGCACCCACTACGCTCGCTACCATTACTATCCCTAATGTAACTAACGCCCCTATACTAATTGGATCCTGCTCATAGTCGCTACGGCTATTTTGGCGTTTTCTTTGCGTTTTCATTAACGACAAAACACCCAGGGCAGCCATTACTCCTGGCGCCATACAAGTTGCCATTTTGAGGTATTCAAACTCGTTTTGCGGCAAAAGCCCATCCAAGCTTAAATATCCTACCACTATTGCCCCCTCTAGCAAAAACGAGAATATTACAAAATGAAATATCTTCTTAATATATCCCCACATAACCTAAATATACCACAGAAGCTAGACTAGTGATTGTCAATGCAAACAATCGAGCCCCCTTCTAGCTTTATGAAAACTGCAGCATCTCGTGTACCGCTAGTCTTCTTCAAGTAGCCACTCTTGCTACCACATTCAGCACTATAAAAACCATAAAAAGTCTTCTCTGCGGCTATCTTTGCTGAAATATTACCAGTAGTAGCTTCGCCCATATTCTTCATTTTATAAACATCACCTTGCGGATCGCGGAACCCATCACCGCTACAAGAAAGCGCCATCGCATCATCGCCCATACAAGTCTGTTCAATATAGCGCCTCACAAAGATAGCTATATCCTTAGTAGTTGCACCGTCCCTAAACGGTATCTTACCATTATTGTTTGCTTGATATTGACCTATTGCCGTGACCACACGAGCAAGATCATCCTCGCGCTGATCATTCCGCTTCTTCATCGCGGCAGCCGCTTTTTCTTCAGCGCCACCACCTTCGTCGCCATCGTCACTATCATCGCCATCTTCCCTCTTGCCATCCTCTTTTTCGCCACCTTCTTCAACACCATCCTTCTCGTCACCAACATAACTACTACTATTATTGCTCTTGTGAGATTTCAGACCGTCATTCTTACCCATATTGTAGGCAATAAATCCTGTTGCTACAACCATAGCCAAAGCAAGTACCACTAAGATAATTATCAATACTACATTAGATTTCTTTTTTGGCCCATTTGCCCCCACCATAGCGCTTTGAGTCGACGCAACAACTGGTGTTGCTGATTCTGAGACTGGCGCCGGCGTAGACATCGCCACTGTTGGATCTTGCGCAGGCGTTGACGTTACTATTGGTTCCGAAGTCGATTCAGAAGCCGAAGCCACCGGCCCTTGAGCCGACATCTGCGACTCCGTCGCGAAAGAGTCCCCCATTACCGAGGCTGCCGTCTCCATTTTGGTCGCCGTCGCTGAAGTAAAATCCGTTGCCACCATCGGCTCCTCCGCTGGCGCCCCTGCAGACATTACCGACTCCTCCATTGGTACTCCCGTAGCCATCACCGGTCCACCACCCATTGGCGCCCCAGGCGTCACCGGCTCCGCCCCTATTGGCTCCATCTCCGCCATCATTGGATTCTCTCCGAATTGACCGTCTTGCACTTTTCCTCCTTTAGGCAGAAAATCCACCCTACTTATCTTACTTATGCTTTTATTTATTGTACCACAAAAAACATCCACTAAACCAACTAGTGGATGCTTTTATTCTTTCAAGACTTATTTCTTCTTATCGGTAAAGCTCAAAGAAATCTTGCGACCCTCTTTATCGATATCGAGAACCTTAAATTCTTTTCGCTCATTTAGAGTAAAAATCTTCTCCGGATCAATATCGCTGCCTTCGCCAAGTTCAGAAACATGGACCAAGGCCTCCACGGCTGGCGAAATCTGCACAAATGCACCAAACGGAGTGATACGAGTAATCGTGCCCTCAACTTTGTCGCCCTTCTTAAAGTTAGCAATCTCAGATAGCCATGGATCTTCCTGGAGCTGCTTCATAGAAAGACTTAAACGATCCTTATCGATAGCAATAATTTTCGCTTCAACCGTATCGCCAACCTTTACGTAATCAGCTGGGCTATTTACACGTTCCCAAGAAATCTCAGAAATATGTACAAGACCTTCAATTCCGTCAACATTGACGAAAATACCAAAGTCTACCACACCGGTAACGACGCCTTTTACGACATCGCCAACGGCAAGCTGTGCAAAGCGCTCAGCTAGACCATCCTTGATTGCTTCCTTCTCGGAAAGAATCAACTTGTTCGTTTTACGATCAGCGTCGAGGATGCGAACGCGAATCGTTTGGCCTACCAACGCATTTAAGCGTTGTAGAATTTCATCCTTATCTGAACCACCAACACGTGGATAATGTTCCGCTGAAAGCTGCGAAACCGGCAAGAAACCACGAATACCTTCGTATTCGACCAAAAGGCCGCCACGGTTAGCATCATACGGTTGAACCTCGATAATCTCGCCCGCCTCAAGTTTAGCGGCAATCTCGTCCCAACCTTTTTCTTTGACAGCTTTGCGAAGCGACAAGAGAACCATGCCGTCTTCCATTTCAGTATCGACAACACTGGCCGAAACCGCATCACCTTCCTTAAGCTGGCGCCCAAAGGCAACCTCGCGACGTGGCACTAGACCAACCCCGCGTGCACCAAGATCAATCAGAATCTCGTGTTTCTTGACCGACATAACCGTACCTTCGATCGTGTCGCCAAGGATAATTGGCTGGATATCTTCTGCTGCGAGAAGCTCATCCATTGTTATTTTAGCTTTTGTAGCCATTGATTATATTTTCCTTTCGTTAGAACTGCTCATTCGCTTTCATTATTTACAACAAAAACAAGTGAGCAGCTCTATACTGCTCACTATTTTAACCTATTTCACAGATTAGGTAAAGCTTAAACTTAATGTGTTTGTTTATTTACTAAAGAAACATTCAAAGCAAACAAGTATGCAATTACCGCAAAGCCAACAATCGCAGCAAACGAGTCCGCTGGACCAGTATGTGGCAAATTCTTCCTTGCCGCTTCCTCTCTGGCGGCTTTTTCGCGAGCAGCCTTCTCTTGAGCCGCCTTTTTCTCTGCTGCCGCTTCTTCTTCCGCAGCCTTCCGCTCTTCTTCAGCCTTCTTCGCCTCTTCTTCCTCTTTTTGCCTCGCCTCTTCTTCAGCTTTTTTCTCAGCCTCAGCGCGTGCCTCAGCATCCGCATCGCTTCCAGTACCACCATCTTCGCCACTATCGCTAGTAGTTGTGACCGTAGCAATGTTGCCGTTCGGCTTTGGTGACGACATCGAAACCGCAACCACTAAGCCAGCAATCAAAATCACACCAATCAACGCAATTACTGCGCCCCAACCCCAGCGTCGATATTTAGCATTTAAATCCATCTCTCTAACTCCTCTAAATTGCCCTAACTATACCACTATTACGCTCTTATCACAAGCATAAGCACCACTGTTTCTCAAGATGGTGTTATACTATCTTCATGTATCTATGTATAGATGTTGGAGGTACTAAAACCCTTATCGCCCTCTTCAGCAATAGCGGCAAACTCTTGCATTCCATCAAATTCCCCACCAATATTAATCAAACTAAGTTTTATCAAACTCTTATTCAGCAAATTAAAGTGAACTTCGTCCTCTCCGGCATAAAGGCCATCTCCGTCGCCATGCCCGGCATCGTCAAAAACAACTATGCTACCTGGCTTGGAAACCTTCCCTGGCACAACTTTGATATTGCCAAAAAACTCAATCAAGACTTCAACTTACCTGTCTATGTCGAAAATGACGCCAATTTAGCCGCCCTCGCCGAAGCGCGCAACACCAAAGGGCGATCCGTTTATTTTACTTTTTCTACCGGCATTGGCGGTGGTGTTGTTGAAGATGGTCAACTCGTAAAACGTTATTTAGATTTTGAGCCTGGTCATATCGAATATATCTACAAAGACAAAAAGGCTGAATGGGAAGATTTTGCCGCCGCCAGCGCCATTAACGCCAGATTTGGCAAATATGTTAGCGATTTAACTACTCCAGAAGAATGGGATGAAGTTACCCAACGCATACTGCTCGGCCTCGTGCCACTCACTATCTCCATCAAACCTGCCCGCATTTTCTTCGGTGGCCCACTCGGCCTTCATTTAAATCATTATCGCACCAAACTCCGCAAAGCATTTCTAGCCGAACTTCCCTCCAACCTCACCGCTCCGCGCTTCTTTATTGCTAAATATGGCAGTTTTTCTTCAATTTATGGATGCTACTACTATGCCAAACTTAAAGAATCTCATCGCTAATCTTCAGTCCGATTACCCCCATCTATCTATCTCTATCGGATCTCGTACTAAATTTACACCCCCAAATCGACTTTTTTACACCAAAGACACCACCCCTCTCGAACTCCTACATGAGCTTGGCCATTATCTACTTGAGCGTCACAACTACTCTAGCGACATCGACCTACTCCGCATCGAATCGGAAGCTTGGGAAAAGGCTAAGATCCTTTGCGGCAAATACCAGGTAGAATGGAACGAAGACTATGCCGAAAATCACCTCGACACCTACCGCGACTGGCTCCATCTCACTTCTCTCTGCAAAAATTGCCAGCTTGCTGGTTATCAGGATTCGTCTCTTCTCTACCACTGCCCCCTCTGCGGCGCCACTTGGCATTCTAATATTCAACCAGAATAAAAATAGACCCCGCACGACTAACGCGCAAGGTCAAAACCGCTAGCTACAACCAACACTATCGAGACTTGCCTCGCTTATGTTGCCTATAGTACATTTTTAGATCACTTCCGAAAATCTATTTGCTATCAGGCATAGGAATCATGACTCCCCGATACGAGCCGATTAGTGCATCAGTAATCTCCTCGTATTTCAACCACTCTGAAGCCGCTTCTATAACGCCATATTTGCCGGAACATGTATACAGCGGAGAAGGCACCATTAGCCTACCACCAATCGGTCGATCGTCTCTACTAAGCTTACAGCCGTAACTCTTATCCCACATAACGCAAGGACTTCCCGGCCGCACATCGAACGCTCCAATGATAACAAACCTATCATCAATATTACGCATGCGCACAACTGTACCCAAACCTCTACGGTAATAATCAGTCAAATCCACTCTCTCGATCACAAAATAGCCTTTTTCTATTTCGCGCCGCATTGCCTCTAGGGTTAGCTCTTTGCCGCCGAATCTCCTTCTAAAGTCTCTCGGCCCAATAAAACAGCCACAACGCCGGCAGCATCTGCCACCGCAGGCCTTACATAACTCCGGATTATATAAATCCGGATCGTTTAAATCATAATCCTTCTCGCAAGGAGTTAATGGCCGCCCAATAGACCTGATAAGCTTAATCATTTCAGAACCAAAAGTACAATCATCATTTACTAACCCCATTTCTTTACACCCCCCTTTTCTTTGGTTAGCACTCCACAATTTAATAACACACTCTATGATGTCGCGCAAGCATTACCGCAATATTTACCACACCATAACCTTCAAGAATCACTTAGCCACTTATCATAAATCTTAACTACTAAACCCCCAAAGCAAAAGTCGGATACACATTATATGTATCCGACTTCAAGTAATATCTTTTTGTCTTTAATTACTTTTCTTAGCTTTACCACGCTTTGAAATACGACCGCCCTTGGCACCAGCAATCTTTGCTAACTCTGGGTTTGCCGCAAAGCCACCAGTATGGCCATTACGACCACCCTTGCGACCGATCTCGGCGTAAAAGTCTTTACCATATTTATTCTTATTAGTCGCGGCAGCTTTTTGACCGCCAGCTTTAGTTCCTGCCATTTCTAGCTCCATTTCTGCCCACCATATAACTTTATATGCCACCCTTTTACGGCCCACAACTCGAAAGAGATGCGCCATCTCAGGTGCTTACGTCTATTTTATCATAAAGCTTCTGTTTTGTCAATATGTTTTTGCTTAGAATTATGTCATAATATCCGAACAAATATCCGAACAAAATTTACAAAAAAATCTTGACATTATATCACAAGCGGTATACCATCAGAGTTAATTGAAGCTACCAAAAACTGCGAGGGTCTTCAATCAAAAAAAATACCTCCAGGATCCCATCCAGGAGGTATTTTGTTATGTCTTTCGCGTCAGAACGGCCTTAGAGCGCGTTTTATGCGGCCTCCCCTTTTCTAAAAAATTCTTTCACTTTGTCGAAAATGCCATTACCCAGTACCTCCATTACCGCATTATAAATCTCGTCCGCCTTCGCATCGTCAAAACCAAGTTTCTCTTTGATTCCATCGATTATTTTGTCCTTATTATTTTTACCAATCACAAAATGCTCCTCAATAACCTCATTCACTTTATCGATTTGCTCTTCCGATAAACCGGTTTTTTCTCTGATTATCTCTAATACTCGTTCCTCATTCATATCATATATCTCCTTTCCTTCATTATAAAACAAAAAAACGCCCCCTTGGGCGAATGTTGGTGGAGTAGATTAGACCGAAGCCTAATCATACCCCATATACAATTCATTATACACCTACTTCCGATAATTCTCAATCGCCTCTTTTAATGCCTCATGTCCAAGCACCGAACAATGGAATTTATGCTTCGGCAGATTACCAAGATAATCATCAATATCTTTAGCTGAAATTTTCAAAGCCTCATCCAGGGTTTTCCCTTTCGCCAATTCCGACAAAGCCGAAGTTGAAGCAATTGCCGATGCGCAACCATAAGTTTTCCAACGCACGTCTTTAATTGTATCGGTCTTTTTGTCAACCTGAATATACATCTTCATCTGATCGCCACAAATCGGATTTCCTACCTGTCCAACTGCATCAAAATCAAATTGCGATTCATCGCCAAACAAAAAATTCCGCGGATTAATAAAATGCTCCTTTACCTTCTCTGGATAAATCCAATCTTCGCCCTCCATTCTACTCCTTCATCTTTACTGTACTCATTTTTTGTAAACGATTAATGATTCCCGGTAAAACCCCCATTACCTTTTCAATATCCGCCTCGGTGCTATCCAAACCAAACGAAAATCGAATCGACGAATGTGCCACCTCGGCATCACCACCCGATTTCGCCATTAATACATGACTCGGCTTAATATCCCCCGCTGCACAAGCCGAACCTGTCGAAACAATCACCCCCTCCGCATCTAAGTATAACTGAATCGATTCGCCTTCCGCCGCCTGAAATGACACATTGAGGATATTTGGCAAAGATTTATTCGGTTTCAACTCTGTATTTAAACTACTACCAGGTATCTTTTTCAAAATCCACTCCGCTAGACCATCACGCAGCTTTCGCACCTTTGTATCGTAGATTTTCCAAGACTCCAGCTCCTTCATCTTTTTCAGCGCCGCACCAAAACCAACAATTCCAACCGTGTTATAAGTGCCACCACGACGCTTCTTTTCCTGATTTCCACCAATAATCAATGGTTTAAACGGCGCACCCTTGCGCACATATAGCGCACCTACACCTACCGGACCACCAATTTTATGCGCACTAAACGTTGCATAATCCAAGTCTAACTCCCTCACATTAAGCCGTATTTTTCCTAAAGACTGCGTCAAGTCTGAATGAATAAAGCCGCTCTCGCTATGCGCCTTCTTTGCTATTTTCTTAATTGGCAAAATATCCCCCACCTCATTATTGGCGAGCATATAGGAATAAAGCTTCGGTTTATCATGCCCCCCGTAAACCTTTGCCGCTTCAATAATCGAATGATGCTCTAGTGGCGATGTCTCAATCTCGTGCCCCTCAAAACTCCGTATCACCGTATTATTCGATTCCGACGCTCCAGATGTAAAAATAATCTCATCCTTATTTGACCCGATTATCTCAGCTAATAACTCGCGCGCATGCTCAATCTCATTCATTGCCAAATGGCCCGGCGTATGTAATGCCGACGCATTCGCAAAAAACTTTTGCTCAGCCAAATGCATCGCTTTTGACACCTCTGGCAATAACGGGCTTGTCGCTGCGTAATCCAAATACGTCATATCTCCTCTATTCTATCACTATTCAAGACGTCAAAGCCTCCGTTTCCTTCATATAATGATATGATTAAATTATGCGCAACCCAAATAAACGCTTCAAAACAATCGCCGCAGTATTAATTCTCTTGACAAGAAAAAACACCAATGGCGACACAGAGTATCTCCTACAAAAACGGCGCAATACCGGTTTTGCTGACGGAATGTGGGATTTCTCTGCTTCTGGGCACGTAGAAAAAGACGAACCAATGACCGAGACAGTTTGCCGTGAAGCCAATGAAGAAATCGGGATCCATGTAGAACCTGAGAATATTGAATTTATGGGTCTTTTTCATTCAGTCCGAACCGACAATGAGCCAATGCTACTCGCATGTTTCATAGTAACCGAGTATTCCGGCAAAATAAAAATCAACGAACCAGATAAAATATCCGAGTTAAAATGGTTCAAAGAGAGCGACCTGCCAGACAATATTATCGGCACACGAAAGACAGCCCTCACGCGTTTTAAAAACGAAGGCATTTTTTATCAAGAATTTGGCTGGTAGTCAAGAATGAAGAATAAAGAAATAGCCGTTTTAACCAACGAGGCTCTACGAGTAGATCAAGAAAAGCACACTCCAAGCGATAACCCACCCTTTAACCCAGAAGCAGCCGCCAGAAGAATCGACGAAGCCAAACAAAATCTCGCAAATAAAACCGAAAGTAGCAAAACAATTAACGACGGCATCTGGGAAAACCTGAACGATGGATATGACGAATATGACGCCCCCGATTCCGCCAGCGCCCTAGAGAAGTCGGCAACGTGGATACCAAAATACGAAAGACTTCTCTCTAGCCCAGGCATGTTACAAACTATAAGTAAAGAATATCTTGAACAATATCGGCCTAATCCCGAATCAAGAGCCGACATTCTTTTTTGCAAAGACATGTTAGATCACTATGTTCTTGGCCAACTCTCCGGCGATAATGCTAAAAGTTTTATCGAATCAGATCGATTTAAAAACTATTCCTCGCATATCATAAGCGTGGCTAGACAAAAAATCCAAACTATCTACGGAAAAAACTATTATCCAGAACTTGCCACCAATCCAGTTCTAAGAAATCCAAAATATCGCAAGCTCATAATATCCATGCTGCGACCTGCGAACCAAGTTGATGCGATAGCCAACAATCTCAATGAAAACGAAGCTGGATATAGAAGATATCTAAAAGCTATCGAGAGCCGCCTAGACAATGGCGCAGCTGTTTCTCAAGGCGAGTTAAACATGGTAGGCGATTACTTATACTCGAGTAGAGATTTTAGTAACGGCTTAGCGAAAAAATTCGCATGCTATATGTTTAACGACGCAAGCCAAAGACGAGACCTCAACCCATCCACGCAAATATGCGGAGCATTAGCAAATTATTTTGCATACAAAAACACACTCGACGATAGAATTAAAGAAAGACGAATCGTCATAGCTAATAATACAGGTTGGGATAGCAATAATAACGCATTAGACCCCGTAAATGTCGGCGTTTCAACACGAGACTATTGCGTTCTCGAACAAGGCGTAATCAATAATATATCTTTATCCTCCGAGGAAGGACTCAGTAAGTCGAGACCCAAAACTATCACAGACCTCTACTCTCTCGAGTTTGTCTCATACCACGAGCTTACACATGATTATGAAAAATATATGGTTTTCGACGGCAAAAGTAACAGTAGCGCCATGTCCTACATATTGAATCAAGTTCTAAGGAGAAACCAAAGCGAGTGTTTCCCAATAGTAGACAAAAGCTTGAATAAAGTACTCGACAAGAATGGGAAAGAAGTAAAAGCTGGTTATTACCGAGCAAATCACGATAGTGATGAGATAGAAATTCAAGCCGATGAGGAAGCATGGCGACAATGTCGTAAGTTTATAGGCGAGCATGAAAGAGAATATAGCTGGAGCAAGAAAGATAGTGCCGGCGATAAGCGCGCTTTTAGTCATCTTATCAAATGCAAGGACAACGAACAGGAAGTAAGAGTCAGGCGCACATTCGCCCTAAAAGTTGACGAAAACGGACAAGAAATGCCCTACATTCAATACGATATTCAACAGCTCGAAAAAAGCATCAAAGAGGATTCGGAAATAATCAAGCAATTTCCACAGCTGGCAGAATTTTTTGACAATACCGGTCATATCAAACCAGAAATCTTTTTTGATAAAGATATCGCAAGCGTAGATATGAGTACTAGAGACGAAATTACCGACAATTTTGGCGTAGAAATCGCCACCTATGCACTCATGGATAATTCTGACATTCAAAACATCCTATCCTATATTCAAAGCCCACATAATAACCTAAATTATTCTCAAATAACGCGCTGCTTAACTAACCTATGGAACGTTCTTCATCAGAACACGCTCAGAACTCGGCCTCTAAAAGATATCAATTTCAATAATTACTCCGACACCGCAACCAGAGGAAAAAATATAGATCTTAATATTTTAAGAGAGTCCTACCTAAAACAGTATTTACATCAATTATTTAATGCTACCCATATAGCTGAAGTTTTACGAAGTAAATACCCAGAAGCCGACCGCGCAATTAGTCAAGAGGAGCAAATATACTACATATCATATTACGACGAACTTGCTAAAGGTATTAACTTAGAACCCGCCTATGCAAAGATGGTTAAAGATCTCTATATGAGAACAAATAACCCAGCATTGCAACAGATAGCAACACAACTATAAACCCTTACCTATAGCATCAATAAGACTAAACCACTAAAAAACCGGCTAAAAGCCGTCTTATAAATCGCTCTGGTGGGGATATGTGGACTTGAACCACAGACCTCGTCATTATCAGTGACGCGCTCTAACCAGCTGAGCTATATCCCCAACTGTCACTAATTCTACTGGATAAGAGTAAAAAACGCAAGTAGAAACCACTTCCATGCTATAATTATGCTTATGGAAGGATACAATATCGGTTATCTCTTTGGTGGAATTGCTCTGCTTGCGGCTGGCATCTTAATTGTGGTTTATCATCAAAAAATTGCCGACAACTTCGCTAGTGGCGTCAGCAGCTACAGTAAAGTCAAACTATTCGGTCTCGGCGCTTGTCTCTTAGGCATCATCTTTATTGCTAATCTCCACATTCTTATTCTTAATTTTCTGCTTCACCTCATCATACCAAGCGCTTTTAAATAATCCCAAGTTACTTACTCACCATAGGAGTAACCAATAAGAGCACTTATGCTAAAATTTAAAGAAAAAACAAATAGCAACTAAACCCTAAATCGAGATATTTTAGCATGAACCAACATGAAAGATTTAAAGCACCTTCCTCCGCAGATATCAGTATCGACGAAAGTCAAGCTGAAGCTATTGCTCGTGAAGACGAACAAATTCTCAAACAGCAAATTGGAGCCAGGATGCTTCGCGCGGTTGGCTATATGGATAAAATACCTGCTCCACTATACAATGCCGAGGCTACTTATGCTAAGGAGCGCAAGAAGCGTTCTGGAGAAAAAGTTCCTCTAGCTTTTAATAATAACGAAAGTAGCGAACGTAAGCTCATGCTTCACGTTAATACGCTCGAAAAAGCTATCAGCACAGGCGGAAGTGCTGTAGAAAAGAGTATTCTCGACGAAGTTATTCATGGCAATTCAGACATGCCGGGCATCCATATTACGACTATGGAAGATATTCCAGATAGCTATTGGCGCGCCCAAGAAGAAGCTAGCCGAGATAATGGCCACATCGCCCACTATGACGATGGAAAGAAGGTTGAGGAGCTAAAAATAATTCAACAGCAGCAGATCGATTCCCTTGTACCCTGGGAGAACTATCTCCAGCACAAATCTTGCCCCTATCCAATGTGGTTCAAGCTCTACGCTCTTGATGGCATATCTAAAATGGGTAAATACAGCAAAGAGCAGAAAAAATTCACTAAACGCGACAACACCACCGTCGCTCCATACCCAAGACTAGACGAGGCCTCCCTTGCGAAGGTTTTTCAATCTATTATGGACTTTTATAGCCTAAAAGATGAAGCTACCCTTCCATCGAAACAAGGCGGAGTAGCAGACGAAGAATTAATCGCCCTTATTAAAGCTGGCAACTTTAATAATCTTTACACCAACTTCCTTACCCAGGAACGCCACATTATTGAAGTACCCAAAAATCCAGAAGATATTCACGGTGAATGGAAAGAATACGACCCAGGCGACGAGGAAAAGCTTGCCAAAGCCGCCGATTGTACGCCATGGTGCATCGCAAGTCCTGGCGTGGCGAAGAAATACCTAGATGGGAGTTATCGTAGAAGTTTCGGGAAAAAAAGCGATAGTACAAATAAAGCAGCGTTTTTTCTCTTCCACCTTGAGGACCCGTCTTCTGGAGAATTGTCCAGCAGTGGCTGCGCCTCGATACGTTTGGGCACAAACGGTCGAGTCGCAGAAATATCTGGCCTTCAAAACGGACAGGCCCTAAATGACTCATTAATAGATATCGTTGAAGAAAAAGTCATGTCGCTTCCTGGCGGCGAAGAATTCCTAGAAAAATTTAAAGATAAAAAACGCCTCATTGAAATAGACCATAAATGGCGTCGCGGCGAAGAGTTAAGCGCAGAAGACATCGCTTTTATTAATGGCCCAATCCATACGCTAGACACCTACAACGGCGTAGACCCACGCGTAACATATGCAAAGAAAATAGCTATACCGTTACAAAACGGAGAAGATATTGATAAGATCATTGACAGTCTCCAAAGTAGCGACATAGCCGAAAATCTTGACCCCCTTCTTGATCGTGGTGCAAATATATCTGAACTAACAAAAAAGCTCGAGCCTAGGCGTATAGCTGAAAACCTCGATACATTCATTAAGCATAATGCAAAAATAGATATATCTAAATTAGTCCAAAGACTAGAGCCTGATGATATAGTCGCCAACCTCGGTCCACTCATTAAGCATGGTGCAAGCACATCCGAGCTAGTCCAGAATTTTTATCCTTGGGAAATAAGCGACAATCTCAACGCTTTTATTAGCCACGGTGCAGATATGTCCAAGCTAGTCCAAAGACTAGAGTCTGAGGATATAGTCGCCAACCTCGATCCGCTCATTGAGCATGGTGCAAAAATATCTGAGCTAATTCAAAGACTTAAACCTGAATATGTTGCCATAAATCTCAATCTACTTATCGAACATAACGCAAATATATCCGAGCTAGTCCAAAGACTAAAGCCTGGAGATGTTGCCACAAATCTCAATCTACTTATCGAACATAACGCAAATATATCCGAGCTAGTCCAGAAGCTTGGATCTCAGGGAATAAGCGATAATATCAATACCCTCATTGAACATAATGCCGACATATCCGAGCTAGTCCAAAGACTAAAGCCTTGGCATATAGCTAAAAACCTCGACACACTCAAGAAGCACGGTGCAAAAATAGACATATCTAAATTAGTCCAGGATCTAAGTCCTTTGCATATAGTTCGTTATATCGACACCCTTATTAAGCATGGTGCCGATATAAATATATCTGAGCTAGTCCAAGGACTAGAGCCTGATGATATAGTCGCCAACCTCGATCCGCTCATTAAGCATGGTGCGAAAATAGATATATCTGGATTAATCCAAAAACAAGAACTTACCTCTTCGGATATAATTCATAATCTCGGCGCTCTCATTAAGCATGGTGCAAGCACATCCGAGCTACTCCAGAAATTTAATCCTCGGGAAATAAGCGACAAACTCAACACTTTTATTAGCCACGGCGCAGATATATCCGAGCTAGTCCAAAGACTAGAGCCTGATGGTATAGCTAAAAACCTCGATCCGCTCATTAAGCATGATGCGAAAATATCTGAGCTAGTTCAAAAGCTTAAGCCTGAAGATGTTGCCACGAATCTCAATCTACTTATCGAACATAACGCAAATATATCCGAGCTAGTTCAAAAGCTTAAGCCTGAAGATGTTGCCACAAACCTCAATCTACTTATCGAACATAACGCAAATATATCCGAGCTAGTCCAAAGACTAGAGCCTGGAGATATAGCTAAAAACCTCGATCCGCTCATTAAGCATGGTGCGAAAATAGATATATCTGAATTAATCCAAGGTCTTATCCCTTGGGATATAATTCATAATCTCGGCGCTCTCATTAAGCATGGTGCAAGCACATCCGAGCTAGTCCAGAAGCTTGGATCTCAGGAAACAAGCAATAATATCGACACCCTCATTGAACATAATGCCGACATATCCGAGCTAGTCCAAGGACTAGAGCCTAGGGATATAGCTAAAAACCTCGATACGCTCATCGAACATAATGCAGACATAAATGTGTCTAAACTAGTTCAGACACTTAAGCCTTGGGACATAGCTGAAAATCTCGGCACACTCAAGAAGCACGGTGCAAATATAAATATATCCGAGCTAGCCCAAAGACTAGATTCTTGGGGTATAATCCGCCATCTCAATACCCTCATTAAGCATAATGCCGACATATCCGAGCTAGTCCAAAGACTAGAGCCTAAGGATATAGCCGCCAACCTCGACACACTCAATAGATATGATGCAAACATAGACATGTCTAAATTAGTCCAAGATCTAGATCCTCGGCATATAGCTCGTTATATCGACCCCCTCATTAAGTATGGTGCCAATATAAATATATCTGAGCTAGTCCAGAATCTAGATCCTAAGGATATAGTCGCCAACCTCGACGAACTCAATAGATATGGAGCAAACATAAATATATCCGAGCTAACCCAAAGACTAGAGCCTGAAGATATAGCTGAAAACCTCAACAAACTCAATAGACATGGTGCAAAAATAAACATATCTAAATCAGTCCACAATCTAGATCCTCGGCGTATGGCTCATTATATCGACACGCTTAAAGAAAGTGCATAATTTAATTATAAATAGGCCCAAGCTAGCCCAAAGGTTCATACATTAATATGCCACACCCTTTTATAATTCCGCCCTATATTGCCCCGTATCGCGCAGCATAATTCCATGTGATTCGTAAAACTTAACTGCATTCTCTTTATTCTCACGGCTCGTAGATGTGAATTCCAATCGTTGGCAACCTTTTTGCGCCCTCAATCCTTCACTGTAGCAGGTATCTTAATTGTAGTCCATCACCAAAAGATTGCCGATAACTTTGCTAGCGGCGTCAGCAGTTACAATAAAGTCAAACTATTTGGTCTCGGCGCCTGCCTCCTTGGCATCATCTTTATTGCTAATCTCCACATTCTTATTCTTAATTTTCTGCTTCACCTCATCATACCAAGCGCTTTTAAATAATCCCCTAGGAATCAACCTTAGAGAGGTCAGCACCTTTGCAACATTTGCATAGGAGTCATTCTTAAAGTTGTATGTATTC